>JAFZFJ010000090.1 GCA_017555975.1 Alistipes sp.
CGATATCGAGCGACTCGATCGACGCTATCAACGCATTCTGTCGAAATATCTCACCCCCGAGGAGCAGCAAATATCTACGGATCCCCACTTTCCGGCTGCGGCCTGGTGTGCCAAGGAGGCGATCTATAAGTGGGCCGGCATCCGCGAGCTGAGCTTTGAGGAGGTGCGGGTTTTGAGCTTTGATGGCGCCCATCTGACCGCCTCCGTGCGAGGTGGTGAGCCCGTCACGCTTTCGATTGCCTATCCCGACGATGAGCACATCTTGGCCTACCTATAAAGGATAAAAAAAGAGCGACCCAGATGGGTCGCTCTTTTTTGGTTGGGCTTTTTTACAGGCCGAGCTTCTTGGCGATATCCTTCGGTAGCGCCTTCTTGTTAACCATGATGTCTACGGTCTTGTAGGCAACGAAGGGTCGCGAGAAGTACCAGAAACCGTCATACGGCTTCACCGTATCCCACGAGTTCTGCACCTTGTAGTACATCGTGCCGTTCTGATCCTTGGCCGTACCCATGATTACCATACCGTGGTCGTCGGTCGTCTCGAAGTTATCGAAAGCCTCCTGACGCATCTCCTGCGTGATCTCGCGCTCCTTGCCCGGCTTGTCGAACGAGTAGGCGGCAGCCTCACGCTCCTTAGCCGTCATGGCACCCCAGCGCTCAGCCTCCGTGCCGCTCATCGACTTGGGATCCATGTCGGGAATCACACCAATAGCCTTCGTGCGGCTGAAGCCCTTCTCGCTTACATCCGTACCCCAAGCAATCGTGTAGTTGTGCTCCAGTGCGTAGTCGATTACGCGCATCAGCTCATCCATCGGCACGTTGTAAACCTGACCCCACATCCAGTTGTCGGGTACCTCCAGCACGAATTTCTCGTAGAAGGGGTGGTGGGTGAACGAAGCGATGTCGATGTAGTTGTCCATGTCGATCGGGAGCGTTGCCGCAAACGATTTCGGCGTGTACTCCTTACCCTCCCATACGAAGGTCTCGGGCAGCTCGCCGAAATACTCGTCCAGGATGGCGTTGAAACCGCGCTTCCAGGCGGTCGTCAGCGAACGACGCGTAACATCACCAGCCTTGATTACAGCGTCCAGGTAGGCCGTCATGACGGGGGTCAACTCGCGGAAGTCGGCCAGGTCGGTGCCGTAGTTCATGCCTGTGTAAACCTCGTTGGGTACGATACCATACTCCTTGATCATCTCCGTTACGTCGTGTGCAGCACCACCCTCGGCAAAGTTCAGGTGGCCGTGCATGCGTACATAAGCCTCGGCCTTTTGCATGTAGGCGTGGCGTACGACAAACATCTCCGAGAGGTGAATGGCCTCACCACCGGCACGCAAAATCTCGGCCTCGAGGAAGGTCAGCGTCGAATAGCACCAGCACGTACCGCTACGGTTCTGGTTCTTTACGGGCGTCGTCTCGATCACCTTCACGTCGGTGAACTGGTAGCCCTCGGGGGCCTGAGCTGCGAGTGACAGCGTGCCACAAAGCGCAACAATCAGCATCATGATTTTCTTCATAGCTATTGAGTTTTAAGGGTTAATTAGCGTTTCTTCGATTTCTCGATAATGTCGAGGCAGATAGCGTGGGTCAACTCCTCGATCTTGGCGCCCTTCGGCAGGCGGTAGTTTTTGCCCTTGTAGGCGATATAGGCACCGTAGGGGCCCTGCTTGATGAGCAGCTCCTTGTCCTCCTCGAAGGTGCGCAGCGGCGTGCGAGCGGCTACTGACGAAGCCTCCTTCGCCTTGACCAACTCCAGACAGCGCTCGTAGCTTACCGTGTAGGGATCGTCGCCCTTCTGCAGCGAGGTGAACGATTTGCCGTGGCGAATATAGGCACCAAAGCGGCCGATGCCGACAACCAACTCCTCGCCATCCAGTTCGCCCACCGTACGCGGCAGGGCGAAGAGGTCGAGTGCCTCCTCCAGGCTAATTGACTCGATCAACTGACCCTTCTTGAGCGATGCGAAGCGGGCCTTCTCGCCCTCCGGCGCCTCAATCTCAACCATCGGGCCGTAGCGACCGATGCGGGCACGAACGATGTGACCCGTCGCAGGATCTACACCCAGCTCGCGGACCTGACTCGTGCGGTCGGTCTGCGTGCCGATAGCCTCGTCTACCATCTGGTGGAAGGGACCGTAGAAGTCGCCAATCATCTTGTGCCAGGTGATCTCTCCCTCAGCTACGCGGTCGAACTCCTTCTCGACCGAGGCTGTGAAGTTGTAGTCCAGGATAGGACCAAACTGCGTCTCAAGGTAATCGTTCACAAGCATGCCAATGTCGGTCGGCGAGAGACGATTGCGCTCCTTGCCGACGCTCTCGGTCATCTGCTTCGAGCTAAACTTGTTGCCCGTGAGACTCATCTGCAGGTAGGTGCGCTTATGGCTCTCGCGGTTCTGCTTCTCGACATAACCACGGTTGATGATCGTTGTAATGGTCGGAGCGTAGGTCGAAGGTCGGCCGATACCGAGCTCCTCGAGGCGCTTTACGAGCGATGCCTCGTTGTAGCGCGAGGGGGCCATCGTGTAACGCTCCGTGGCGGTAATCTGCTTTGCCGTGAGGACGTCGCCGGCCGAAAGTTTCGGCAGCAGACCCTCACCCTGCTCGGCGTTCTGATCCTCGTCGGTCGACTCCGAATAGAGCTTCAGGAAGCCGTCAAAGCGAATCACCTCGCCCTGGGCTACAAACTGATACTCCGAGCCATCGATTTCGATCGTAATGGTCGTACGATCCAGCTCGGCAGGAACCATCTGCGAAGCAACCGTGCGCTTCCAAATCAGGTCGTAGAGACGCTTCTCGGCCGTCGATCCCTCGATCGTCTGGCGATCAATGTACGAAGGACGAATCGCCTCGTGCGCCTCCTGTGCACCCTTGCTCTTGGTCTTGTAGTTGAACCAACGGTGGTACTCCTCGCCGAAGAGCTTCGTAACCTCCTCCTTGCACTGCGCCAACGCCTGCACGGCCAGGTTTACCGAGTCGGTACGCATGTAGGTGATCAAACCCTGCTCGTAGAGGTGCTGGGCTACCGACATCGTCTGCGATACGCTCATGCCGAGTTTGCGACCGGCCTCCTGCTGGAGGGTCGAGGTGGTGAAGGGAGGTGCGGGGAAGCGCTGAGCCGGCTTCTCCTCGCTCTTCGTCACGCGGAACGAGGCGCCCTTGCACGAGAGGAGGAACTCCTCAGCCTCGGCTTGCGTGTCGAAACGCTTTGTCAGCTCGGCACGAAAGAGACTCTTCTCGGGGTCGTTCTGTGCGTAGAATTGGGCCACCACGCGGAAATAGGGGGTCGAGCGGAAGGCGATGATCTCGCGCTCACGCTCCACAATCAGGCGTACAGCTACCGACTGTACACGGCCGGCCGAGAGCGACGGACGAACCTTCTTCCACAGCACGGGCGAAAGCTCGAAACCTACCAAGCGATCCAGGACGCGGCGAGCCTGCTGGGCATTGACCAGGTCCATATTCACCGTGCGTGGCTTCTCGATGGCCTCCAAGATGGCCTTTTTGGTAATTTCATGGAAGACGATTCGCTTCGTCTTGTCGATCGGGAGACCCAACACTTCGGTCAGGTGCCATGCGATGGCCTCTCCTTCGCGGTCTTCATCGGAAGCCAACCAGACCACCTTGTCCTTGGCCAGCTTCGAAAGCTCACTTACCACCTTGCGCTTGTCGACGGGAATCTCATAGACGGGAGCAAATCCCCCATCGACCTCGATGCCCAACCCCTTCTTGGCCAAATCACGGATGTGTCCGAAGCTCGAACGCACCATGAACTCGTTACCGAGAAATTTCTCGATCGTCTTGGCCTTTGCCGGAGACTCGACAATTACTAAATTTTCCTGCATAACAGTTCTTTATCTCTTATTGTTCGCCCGCGCGGGGCAACTTTTTTCTTAAAACACGAAAACCCAAGTCTGAGACTCAGGTTTCGCCTTTGGCTGATTTTCAGTTCTTTAGAGGACCATATTGTAGGTCATCTCAAGCTTGATCGGCGCTGCGAGTTCTGCCTCCTGGTCGTTGTTGGCTCCCTGCAGGAAGCTGTGCTTAAACGTGTAGAGGCTGTAGGCCTCCGGAGCCAGGTAAAGCGTGCGACCGCTGACATTCTCCAGATCGACGGCGCGACCCTCCTCCTTGGCGGCCTTTACCTCCTTGCGGTAGGAGTTCCACAGCATCTGCATGTAACCCGTGATGTTCATCACATACTGGCCACGGCTGCGGTTGATGTAGCCGTCGTAGTAGAGCGTGGTGCTGTTCTGCTGCTCGTAGGCATAGGCGTAATCCGAAATGGCGGTGAGTGCCTTATAATCGGTATAGAGACCCAGGCGACTCTGTGCGTTATCCATCTCCTCGATCAGCGAATCGTATTGATCACCCAATGCCGGCGTGATCGAGAGGTAGTCGTAGATGCTCGACGGGAAGTAGAAGTAGATCATTGCCTGCGAGAAGGCCAACGTCTTGAACTCCTTTTTCGAGGCGGCATACTCGTCGGCGAGGATCTTGTCCAGGCTGTCGAAGAACTCCTGCGTGAATTTCAGCTCCGAAACTACGCCACCCATACCCTCAATGATCAGCTGCGTGTGCTGCGCACGCTCCGTGTTCGTCTCGTTGGCATCCGTAACGTTCAACTGCAACGAACCCTCCGTGTAGTCGTGCTTCACGTGGTTGATCGAGACGTTCGCGTTGAGCGCATAGGGGTCGATGAAGTAGTAGACCATGCCGACCGTATCCTGAATCAGCGAGGGGTCCTCCTTGCGGCGGTTACGACCATAGATCGAAAGTGCCGTGCTCTCGAGCGAGGTGACATACAGCGCACCCTCGCCCTCAGGCTCCTCGAACGGCTTAATGTACAAGCCCTTGAATTCGTTTACCCAATGCTCGATGCTGTCGGTGCTGTAGATCGAGTAGTCACCCTTGTAGTTGCCCGATTTGAGGAAGAGGCGATCTACATAGGCGTAGCCGGCCTCGGTCGGCTTCAGCGTCACGGCCGTCGTAGCTGGACCCTTGTCGCCACCCAATTCGAAGGTAAAGAGCGGATTGGCGTCAACCACCCCTTCCGCTTCGGGGTCGAAGCGCAGGTAGAAGGTCGAATCCTCGCTCTTCGAGAGATAGTCGTTTGAGATCACCTCGTAGATGGCGAACTTCTGCACGATCGAGGTGTCACCACCCCAGTCGCTGATCGAAAGCAGCAACTGAGCCGAGTCGAAGATGGGCATGTAGCCAAAGTAACCCGAATCCACCGTGTAGTAGTTGGTGTATTGGGTCAGGAAGGCTGCCTCGCGACGACCCAAGCGCTCGTCCTTGTGCGAACCAAGATAGCCGGCCGAGAGATTCGAGCTGATGATCGAGTCGGTCTGGTAGAGTCGCGTCTCGACAAAGCGGCGCGGGTTGATGCCCTCGAGCACCAGGTGGCCGGCCTTCATCTGCTGATTCTCAGGCACGATGTTCGAACCGAGCGTCTCATCTACCAGTACGTCGCAGGCCGTCAAAGCCAAAAAGGCAAAGACGGCCAGTACAACACCCGGAGCAAAAAACGCTCGACAGAGTTTATTGAATTTCATCATAGAATCGGTTGTAATTGTCGAAAAAGTCTGCTTCCTCGGGCGACTGGTACTCCAAAGTGGGCTTTCCGCTCTCGCGTACCACCTGCAAAATCTCGGGTGAGATCTTGTCCGAAGCCAGCACAACGCCATCGGCATAATCAAGAACGAAGCGGCAGAGATTTTCGTATGACGGATCCTTCAAAATCTCCAGATTTTTATCCGTTACACCCTCGCTGGCGATCTTCGTGGCGAATTCGGGATCCAACTTGCCGGGAATCTCGTCGCCGTAAAGCGATACAACCACCTTCACGTCGCGGAAGATCGGGTCGTCGGAGAAGATGCGCTTCAGGTAGACCGGTGCAACCGCCGAGAACCAACCGTGGCAGTGAACCACTGTAGGTGCCCAACGAAGTTTCTTGACCGTCTCCAGAACACCGCGCGCAAAGAAGATGGCGCGCTCGTCGTTGTCCGCAAAACCGTCGCCCGTCTCGGGGTCAACAAGAACTGCCTTGCGGGCAAAATAGTCGTCGTTGTCGATAAAGTAGATCTGTACGCGAGCCGAGGGAATCGAAGCCACCTTGATGATGAGCTGGTGGTCATTGTCGTCGATGATCAGGTTCATACCCGACAAACGAATCACCTCGTGCAACTGGTGACGACGCTCGTTGATGCAACCATAGCGAGGCATGAACGAGCGAATCTCGTTACCGCGCTCCTGCATGGCCTGCGTCAGCGTTCGGCAAAGCGTGGAGTTCTCCGTCTCGGGCAGATAGGGAGTAATCTCCTGGCATATATACAGAATCTTGTTTGCCATATGATGCTGGTTTTACAAGTGCAAAGATAGTGAAAAATTCCGAAAAAATGGCGCTCTTTTCGCGCTCAAAGCGGTAAAAACGGTTTCGTGAACCCTTTTTGGCTGTTTAGAGGATCAACATCGCGTCACCGTAGGTGCCGAAACGATAACCCTCCTTGTGGGCCTCCTCGTAGGCCTTCATCACGAGGTCATAACCGCCGAATGCGGCCACCATCATGAGCTGTGTCGAGTAGGGGAGGTGGAAGTTCGAAACCATGGCGTCGGCCACCGCAAATTCGTGGGGCGCGAAGATGAATTTGTTGGTCCAACCCTCGTCTGCCTTGATCATGCCTTGGGTCGAGGTAACGGTTTCCAGCGTGCGCATTACGGTCGTACCCACCGAGAGAATCTTGTGGCCCGAACGCTTGGCTGCATTTACCGCCTCGGCCGTCTCGGGCGATACGATATACTGCTCCGAGTCCATCTTGTGCTTCGAGAGGTCCTCGACATCCACCGTGCGGAAGTTGCCCAGACCTACGTGCAACGTCAGGAAGGTGCTGTCAACACCTTTGATCTCCATGCGCTTTAAGAGGTGCTTCGAGAAGTGCATACCGGCCGTCGGAGCGGCTACGGCGCCCTCCTTTGCGGCGAAGATCGTCTGGTAGCGCTCGGCATCCTCCGGCTCTACCTTCTCGCGTACCCAACGCGGCAGTGGCGTCTCGCCCAGGGCGAAGAGGGCCTCCTTGAACTCCTCGTACGAACCGTCGAAGAGGAAACGCAGGGTGCGGCCTCGCGAAGTGGTGTTGTCGATCACCTCGGCCACCAACAGATCGTCGTCGCCGAAGTAGAGCTTGTTGCCAATGCGGATTTTGCGGGCAGGGTCAACCAGTACGTCCCACAGACGCAACTCGCGGTTGAGCTCGCGCAGCAGGAAGATCTCGATCTCAGCGCCGGTCTTCTCCTTGTTGCCGTACAGACGGGCCGGGAAAACCTTCGTGTCGTTGAAGACAAAGAGGTCCTTCTCGTCGAAATACTCGAGAATGTCTTTGAAGATGCGGTGTTCGATCTCACCGGTCGAACGATGAACGACCATCAGTCGCGAATCGTCACGATTGATGGTCGGGTATTGCGCCATTTCGGGCGTAAAGTCGTATCCGTATTGCGAAAGTTTCATAGTGAACCTATGCTTTTGGGGTTAAAACAATCTAACACAATACGCAAAAACGGCTAATTTGTTTCAAGTTTTTTTAATTTTTCTAAAAAATCGTCCAAATTCCAGCCATTTTCGACCGTAAAACCACCACTTCGGGTGCGTCGGAGGGCTGTCAGGTGGGCGCCACTGCCCACTTCAAGGCCCAATTCGTGGGCTAACGAACGGATGTAGGTTCCTTTGCTGCAACGCACACGCAGGGTCAGATCCGGCAACGTGCACTGCTCGATCTGCATCTCGTAGATGTTGATCAGGGCCTGCTTCAGCTCGACCGTCTCGCCGGCGCGCGCAATCTCGTAGGCGCGCAGACCCTCGATCTTCTTGGCCGAATAGAGCGGGGGTGACTGCAGGCGCTCGCCCGTCAGCTGTTCGAGACCCTTATGGAGTGCTTCGGTGGTGATGTGACGCCAGGGATAGGTGTGGTCGATCGTGTGCTCGCGGTCGTAGCTTGGCGTCGTGGCGCCAAAACGCAGGTCGGCCACATACTCCTTCTCTTCGGCTTGCAGCTGATCGACCATCTTTGTGGCGCGACCGATGCAGACCAGCAGTACGCCCGTGGCCAGCGGATCGAGTGTGCCGGCATGGCCCACCTTGATTTTGCGGTAGCCGCAACGTCGGAGCGCATATTTGATTTTGCGCACCACATCGGCCGAGGTCCAATAGAGTGGCTTGTCGATGACGGCGATGTAGCCCTCCTCGAAGTTCAGCCCGCGCAGTTCTTCGGTATGTGCCATACTCTTACAATGCGCCAATCAACGAAATAAGACCCACCACGGCGCAATAGAGGGCAAACCAGATCAGCTTGCCGCGCTTAACGATCTCGATCATGAATTTGCAGGCCAGGGCACCCGAGATGAAGGCAGCCAGGAAGCCGCTCACCAGCACCTCGGTGGGTACGGCCATGGCGGCCATCTCACCCGAGACGATATCGAGCAACATCTTGCCCAGGATGACCGGAATCACCATGATGAACGAGAAGTGGGCTACGGAAGATTTTTCGTTGCCGAGCAACAGACCCGTGGCGATCGTCGAACCCGAACGCGAGAGACCGGGCATCGTGGCCGCGGCCTGTGCGATGCCGATGATGAAGGCGTCTCGGTATGAGATCTCGCTCTTCTGGCGCGGCTTGGCGTAGTAGGCAAAGCTCAGCAGGGCGGCCGTCAGCAGCAGCATCAACCCCACGAACCACAGCGAGGAGAAGAGGGCCTCGATCTGATCGGCAAAGAGTACGCCCACCACACCGGCCGGAATCATCGAGAGGATGACCTTCAGCACATAGGCCTGCTCCTGCGTAAAATGGCGCGAGAAGCAACCCTTGATGAGCTTCCACAGCTCCTGCCACAAGATGACAATCGTGCTGAGCACCGTGGCGGCATGCAGCGTGACGTCGAAGGTGATGTTGTTCTCCAACTCAACACCCAGGAGCTCCTTGGCGAGCTGCAGGTGACCGCTCGACGAGACGGGCAAAAATTCGGTAATACCCTGCACGATACCGAGCAGGATGGCTTGTAATGTATCCATTGGATAAGTGTGTTATGCGTTGGCTTGCCAGATCAGGGCCGAAGCACCCAGGATGGCGGCATTCTTGCCTTGGATACCGCTGGGTAGTAGCTTGACCTTGTTCTTGTAGGCAAACATCATATTCTCCTCCATGTAGTGGGCCGTGGGCTCAAAGATCCACTTGCCGGCTTTGGCCAGACCGCCGAAGAGGAAGATGGCCTCGGGCGAAGTGACCGTTACGGCATCGGCCAGGGCGCGACCCAGGCGCTCACCTGTTATGCGGAAGCACTCTTTGGCAATCGGGTCACCCTCCTCGGCTGCTGCCGAAATCATGGCCGAGTCGAACTCCGAGAAGGGAATCTCGCGCAACTTGCTGCGCTCGTGCATTGTGGCCATCAGCTCGAAGGCCGTACGCTTGATACCCGTAGCCGAAACGTAGGCCTCGAGGCAACCCTTGCGGCCACAACCGCAGGCGCGACCGTCGCGCTCGACAATCACGTGGCCGAACTCGCCGGCAAAACCGTCGTGGCCGTAGATCATCTGGCCGTTCGATACGAAACCCGAACCCAGACCCGTGCCGAGGGTGATCATGATGAAATCTTTCATACCCTTAGCGTTGCCATAGACCATCTCGCCAATTGTAGCGGCGTTAGCGTCGTTCGTGATGAGGGTCTTCACGCCACCGAAGGCCTTCGACAGATCGTCGGCCAGGGGGAAGAAGCGTCGCTGCTCATCGCGGTTTGTCTCCTCCTCGCTGAACTTCCAGAGGTTGGCTGGCTGCTCGATCATGCCCGAGTAGATGTTGGCGTTGGGGGCACCGATACCGATGCCGACCAGCTCATACTCGAACGTAAGGCTCTCCAGGAGGGTGTGCAGTGCCTCGCTCAGGTCGTTTACGTAGGTGGGGTAGTCTGCTAAAAGGGGATATTTGCGGGTTGAGATGACCGATTCGGCGTATACTTCGCCTTGCTCATCAACCAAGCCGAAGGCGGTGTTGATGCCTCCGATGTCGATGCCGACAGCAAGTTTTTTCATGCTATTTTTTGTAATTTAATGATTTTTCTGACACCAAAGTTACGGCAAAATTCGGCAGGAACAAAGATTTTTCCTATTTTTGGGTCAGAATTGAATTACATAAGGCTTTTTGTAAGATGTTGAATGCTGAAAAACTGCTCGATCAGGTAGAAAATTACCTGGCACAGATGGAGATGCCGGCCGAACCGGAGTTGCTTTATACCCCGATCACCTACTCGATGGCGGGTGGGGGTAAACGTTTACGCCCCGTGCTGCTGATGCTCTCCTACGGGCTTTTTGCAGATGACTACCAGCGTGCTTTACCGGCTGCGGCGGCTGTGGAGGTTTTCCACAACTTTACGCTTCTGCACGACGATATTATGGATAACGCCCTGCTACGCCGCGGTAAGCCTTCGGTCTTTGCCAAGTGGGGTAAGAATGTGGCAATTCTCTCGGGTGATGCCATGATGATTGCCGCCTATCAGCTATTGGGTCGCACCCAGACCGCGGATCTGCAGCCCATCCTTTCGGTCTTCTCGCAGACGGCTATCGAGGTGTGCGAAGGCCAGCAGTATGACATGGACTTCGAGACCAAGCAGAAGGTTTCGGTGGTGGAGTATATGCACATGATCGAACTCAAGACCTCGGTGCTGTTGGCCGGTGCTGCCGTTATTGGCGCCATGCTGGCCGGTGCTTCGGAGGAGGATTGCAAGGCGTTGCGTCGTTTTGCAATCGAGCTGGGTCTGGCTTTCCAGTTGCAGGATGACCTACTTGACAGCTACGGTGACGAGCGCCTGGGTAAGGCGATTGGTGGCGATATCCTGGAGGGTAAGAAGACCTACCTGATGATTACGGCCATGAGTCATGCCAACGAGGAGCAGCGTGCGGTGTTACGCGATACGCACCTCGACAAGATGCTTTCGGACGAGGAGAAGATTGCCCGCGTAAAGGCTGTATACGATGCACTCGATGTGCCTCACTTGACCGAGCAGCAGATTGCTGTGCGCTTTGAGCGTGCTCTGGCGCAACTCGATACGCTCAATGCTGAGCCGAGTCGCGTTGAACCCTTACGCGAGTATGCCAAGAGCTTGATGGGACGCAACAAATAAGTTCCTCGACTTTCAGGGTGAATTTTTCAAGTTAGAATCATAAATTTTGATTTTCAATGAAGCGTAGCGACATTGAACTGATGGCCCCGGTGGGGTCGTATGAGGCCCTTGCGGCCGCGATTGAGGCGGGTGCCGACTCGATCTATTTCGGCGTCGGAAAGCTCAATATGCGTTCGGCCTCGGCTGCCAACTTTACGCTCGACGACCTGCAGCAAATTGTCGCCACGGCCCACGCTGCCGGCGTGAAGGCCTACCTGACGGTCAATACGGTGGTCTATGAGGACGAGTTGAAGACCATGCAGGAGGTTATTGACCGTGCTCGTAAAGAGGGCGTTGATGCCATCATCGCTACCGATATGGCGGCTATTCTCTATGCCCGTCGCATCGGACAGGAGGTGCATATCTCGACCCAAAGCAACATTTCGAACTCCGAAGCGGTGAAATTTTTCGCACAGTGGGCCGATACGGTTGTTCTGGCGCGAGAGTTGAGCCTTGAACAGGTGGCTAAGATTCATCACGAGATTATCGAAAACGATATCCGTGGCCCGAAGGGTGAGCTGGTCGAGATCGAGATGTTTGCCCACGGTGCACTTTGCATGTCGATCTCCGGCAAGTGCTACCTGTCGCTCTACGAGACGAATTGCTCGGCCAACCGCGGCGCTTGTCGCCAGTTGTGCCGCCGTAAATATACCGTTCGCGATAAGGAGACGGGTGCCGAACTCGATATCGACGGTCGCTATGTCCTCTCGCCGAAGGATCTCTGCACGATCGACTTCCTGGATCGCTTCATCGCCAGTGGTGTCAAGGTGCTCAAGATCGAGGGCCGCGCTCGTGGTGCCGAATATGTGAAGCGCGTGGTGGAGAGCTACGACCGTGCCCTGCGTCTGATGGAAAGTGGTGAGTACAACCCCACATCGGCAGCCGCCTTGAAGGAGCGCCTTTCGGAGGTCTTCAACCGTGGTTTTTGGGAGGGCTACTATGCCGGTCGTCCCGTGGCCGAACATAGTGAGCACTACGGTTCGGCTGCCACGCGTCGCAAGGTCTATGTCGGCAAGGTCGTGAACTTCTACAAGAAGATCTCGGTGGCTGAAGTCCTGGTTGAGGCCGCTCCGCTGGAGGTGACCGAGGAGATCTTCTTCCTTGGCCCGACAACGGGTGTTGTGGAGCAGAAGTGTGAAGAGCTGCATGGCCCCGATGGCGAGATTACGCGCCGTGTGGAGCAGGGTCAGCTGTGCGCTATCCGCACCACGGAGCTGATTCGTCGCGGTGACCAGCTCTATAAATTTGTACCCACCGAAGAATAGGAACCAACAACAACGAATAACCGACTAAAAAACGATAACTATGTTTGCCCCTTCGACCTACATCGAGCGCCGCAAGACGCTCTGCGAAAAGATTGGCTCGGGACTGATTCTGCTCCCGGGTAACACCTTCTCGCCCAATAATTATCCCAACAACGCCTACTATTTCCGCCAGGATTCCACCTTCCGCTACTTCTTTGGTTTGAACAACCCGACCCTGATGGGCGTGGTGGATGCCGAGACGGGCGAGGCGGCCCTCTATGGTGACGACTTTACGGTAGAGGATATCATTTGGACCGGTCCGCAGCCTACGCTTCGTGAGTTGGGTGCTGAGGTCGGTGTTACGAAGTGCTACCCCTTTGCAACGTTGGCAGACCATCTCTCGGAGGCAATTCGTTTGGGTCGCAAGATCCACTATCTGCCCCCCTATCGTGGCGAGACGAAGCTGCAGCTGATGGAACTTCTGGGTTATACTCCCGCCAAGCTGCACGATTATAAGTCGGTCGATCTGATGATGGCTGTGGCCGAGATGCGCGAGAAGAAGTCGGCCGAGGAGTTGGTGGAGATGGAGAAGGCCTTCGAGTTGGGTTATGCGATGCATACGCTCGCCATGAAGATGTGCCGTCCGGGTGTCATCGAGCGTGAGATCGCCGGTGCTGTGGAGGGTATCGTCAAGGCCCACGGTCAGGGTGTGTCGTTCCCGACCATCGTGTCGCAGCACGGTGAGACACTCCACAACCTGAATTGTGACGGGGTGTTGGAGACCGGTCGTCTGCTCCTGGTGGATGGCGGTGGCGAGACCTTGAGCGGCTACTGCTCGGACCACACGCGTACCTATCCCGTGAGCGGTAAATTCAGCGACAAGCAGCGCGACATATATAATATAGTATTAAAGGCCCACGACGAGGTGGCAAAGATGGTGGCTCCCCACATGATGTACACCGATGTCCATCACCACTCCTACCTCACGTTGGCCGAGGGGTTAATTGGCTTGGGTCTGCTCCATGGCACAGCCGAGGATGCTGTTGCTTCGGGTGCCATTACCATGCTGATGCCGCACGGCCTGGGCCATGGCCTGGGTATGGATGTGCACGATTGCGAGGCGATGGGCGAGCGCTCTTTCGACTTCTCGTCGATTGCCGACCGTGCCGCCCGTTCGGCAACCTGCATCCACCGCGCCACTTGGCGTTTGGAGCCCGGTACCGTGCTGACCGACGAGCCGGGTATCTACTTCATCCCCGCCCTGATCGAGAAGTGCAAGGCCGAGGGTAAGTACCAGGGCATCGTAAACTACGATCTCCTTACCGACTACTATAACTTCGGTGGTATCCGCATTGAGGATGATCTGGTCGTCACCGAGAGCGGCAACTATATGATTGGCGGCGACAAGAAGATCCCCGTAACCGTAGAAGAGCTTGAAGCTATCGTCGGCAAGTAGCTTTTCGATTTTATAGGGCATATTTTGTCCTTCCTTGCAAGCCCCGAATGGGACGTACGTTAAGTACTACCCATCCGGGGCTTACTTTGTTCATGCCAAAATCTGCTCCTCTAAAATCAAAAAAACCGCTAAGAGCGGGGCCTTGTGTTGAGTTTGACAGCACAAATCGGGCGTGGTACTTCCCATACTTCATCTCCTTTAGCTTCCCTTAGTTCCCTTTTTCGCTCTTCCTGCCTTTTCGGCCCGTTTTGGCTATTTCGTCTCTTTTCGGAGATCGATGGCTCTAAAAAATAGCCCCGCAAAGGGTGATTTTTTACGTTTTTAGCTTGCTTTTGTCGATTTTTTTGTAATTTTATACTCCGTAAGACTTTTTACCGAAACCTTAAAACGAATCTATATGAAAAACTATTCAGCAAAAGAGATTAAGAACATCGTTCTGATTGGTGCGCCCGGCTCGGGAAAAACTACCCTTGCCGAAGCGATGGCTTATGAAGGTAAAGTGATCGACCGCAGGGGTAGTATCGAGACGAACAACACGCTCTCGGACAATACGGATATCGAGCATGAATACAAGCGCTCGATCTATTCGACCATCCTTTTCACTGAATTCATGGAGCGTAAGCTCAACATCATCGACTGCCCGGGTTCGGACGACTTCTGTGGTAGCCTCTTCTCGGCCTTCAAGGTAGGTGACGTAGGCGTATTCTGCTTCAATGCCGCCAACGGTTGGGAGGTAGGTAGCGAGATTCAGGCCCGCTATGCACGCATGCTGAACAAGCCGGTGATCGGTGTGATCAACCAGCTTGATAGCGATAAGGCCAGCTTCGAGGCTACGTTCGATTCGATCAAGGCCGCTTCGCGTGTGAAGCCCGTGATCGTGCAGTATCCCGTAAACCAGGGTGCAGAGTTCAACGCCTTTATCGACGTGCTGCTGATGAAGATGTATCGCTTCAAGGACCACGACGGTCACCGCGAGGAGCTTGAGATCCCCGCAGAGGAGATGGATAAGGCTCTGGAGCTGAACCGTGAGCTGGTTGAGATGGCTGCTGAGCACGACGAGGCTCTTATGGAGCTCTACTTCGAGAAGGGCACCCTGACGCAGGACGACATCCGTGCCGGTCTGAAGATTGGTGTTTCGAAGCGTCAGGTGATGCCGATCTTCTGCGCAAGTGGTAAGCGCGATATCGGTACGAAGCGTCTGATGGAGTTTATCATCAACGTGGCTCCGGGCCCGCTGAAGGCTCCTGCATTCCTCGCAACCGATGGTTCGGAGATTCTGGCCGACGAGGCAGCTCCTGCCGTAGCTTTCGTATTCAAGAGCCAGGTAGAGCAGCATATCGGTGAGATCACCTATTTCCGAGTGATTCGCGGTAAGATTACCGAGGGCGCCGAGGTGGTGAATACCCGTACGCAGAACAAGGAGAAGATTTCGCAGCTCTTCGCCGTTGCCGGCAAGAACCGTGTGAAGGTTACCGAGCTTTCGGCCGGTGATATTGGTTGCACCGTGAAGCTGAAGGGCACGAAGGCCAATGATACGCTGGCAGCTCCCGCAGCTCCCGTGGCTGTTGAGCCGATCGTATTCCCCGAGCCGCGCTACCGTGCTGCTATCAAGTGCAAGGAGCAGTCGGATGAGGAGAAGCTGGGTAAGATTCTGAACGATGCCAAGAACGAGGATCCCACGATTTTGGTGGACTACTCGAAGGAGCTCAAGCAGACCATCATCCAGGGTCAGGGTGAGCACCACCTGAACATCCTCCGCTCGCGCATCCTGGCAGAGAATAAGATTGCTTACGACTATATTGCCCCGAAGATTCCTTATCGTGAGACCATCACGAAGGTTGCTCAGGCCGACTATCGCCACAAGAAGCAGTCGGGTGGTGCCGGTCAGTTCGGCGAGGTTCACATGGTGATCGAGCCTTACTACGAGGGCATGCCCGAGCCGAAGAGCTACAAGGTAGGCAAGGGTGAGCTGTTGGTTAACATCAAGAACAAGGAGGAGTACGACCTCGCATGGGGTGGTAAGCTCCAGTTCTACTCGGCTATCGTGGGTGGTGCTATCGATGCACGCTTCATGCCCGCTATCCTGAAGGGTGTTATGGAGAAGATGGACCAGGGCCCGCTGACGGGTTCGTATGCTCGCGATATCCGCGTCGTGATCTACGACGGTAAGATGCACCCGGTAGACTCGAATGAGATCTCGTTTAAGCTGGCTGCTCGTAATGCCTTCAAGGAGGCCTTCCGCAACGCCGGTCCGAAGATTATGGAGCCGATCTATAATGTCGAGGTACTCGTTCCGAGCGAATATATGGGTTCGGTGATGTCGGATCTGCAGAACCGCCGCGCCATGATTCTGGGTATGGAGTCGGATAAGGGCTTCGACCGCCTGAGCGCTACGGTGCCTCTGGCTGAGCTCTATCGCTACTCGACGACCCTGTCGTCGCTCACGTCGGGTTCGGCTACCTATTCGATGAAGTTCGCTTCGTACGAGCAGGTTCCTGCCGACGTTCAGGACAAACTCCTCAAGGCTTACACCGACGAGGACGAGGATTAGACCTTACCAATCAACTATAAGCGAGGGGATGCGGATTGCTGTGAAGCAAGCCGCATCTCTATTTTAGAGGAGAGAGAAAAGTTTCTTAAGGGGGCTTAAAGGTGCTTAAGGGGATTCCTTTAGCATCCTTTAGTAACCTTTAGTAACCTTTAGTGCCCTTCACGCCTTTCTTGCCTCCCAAAAACAAAAAAAAGAGCCCCGAAAGGGACTCCTTTTTTATTGGCTGCTTGGCTTTATACCAATGTAGCCCAGTCGCTCATCACGCGATCCATCTTTTGGCGGATCTCCTCGGTGCAGAGGTTGCCGATCGAGCCTTCGTGGGTGTGGTGCACCTCGCGCGTGGGCTGGTATTCGCCACGCTGCACCTGCATACCCACCTCGCGGTAGGCCTCGCGGAAGGGAACGCCATTCAGTGCCAGACGATTTACATCCTCCACGGTGAATAGGTAGTTGTACTTCTCATCCTCCAGGATGTGGTCGTTGACCTGTAGGTTCGAGAGCATGAAGTCGGCCATGCGGAGCGTGCGCTTCAGCTCCTCGGTTGCGGGGAAGAGGATATCTTTCAAGAGCTGCATCTCGCGGTGGTAGCCCACGGGCAGGTTCGTCAGCATGAGGGCCATCTCGTTCGGTACGGCCTGCAGACGGTTGCAGCGGCCACGCATGATCTCGAAGACATCGGGATTTTTCTTGTGGGGCATGATCGATGAACCCGTGGTGAGGCTATCGGGGAGCTTTACGAAGCCGAAATTCTGGCTCATGAAGAGGCAGAGATCCATCGCCATGCGACCCAGTGTAGCGGCGACAGCGGCAATGGCATTGGCGGCGGCGCGCTCGCTCTTGCCACGGCTCATCTGGGCAGCCACGACGTTGTAGTGGAGCGTCTCAAAGCCCAGAAGTTCGGTGGTCATCGTACGGTTCAGGGGGAACGACGAACCGTAACCGGCGGCCGAACCCAGCGGGTTTTGGTTGGCGATGTCGTAGGCGGCAGCCACCAGACGCATGTCGTCTACGAGCGTCTCGGCATAGGCGCCAAACCAAAGGCCGAACGACGAGGGCATGGCAATCTGCAGGTGCGTATAACCCGGCATCAGGACAGCCTTGTGCTCTTCGGAAAGCTCCTGAAGGCGGTCAAAAAGGGCGCGAACCTCCGTGGCAATCTCACGCAGCTCCTCGCGCAGGAACAATTTCAGATCGACCAACACCTGGTCGTTGCGCGAGCGCCCCGAGTGAATCTTCTTGCCTACGTCGCCCAGACGGCGTGTCAGCATCAACTCTACCTGCGAGTGGATATCCTCCGATTCGGGCTCGATCATAAAATCACCGGCCTCAATCTCGCGGGCAATCTGCTCCAGACCGGCCACAAGCACCTCCAGCTCCTCGGCCGTCAAGAGGCCGATCGTCTCGAGCATGCGGATATGGGCCAGCGAGCCCTGGACGTCGTAGCGTGCCAGGCGCATATCCAGCTCCTGGTCGTTGCCTACGGTGTAATCCTCTACAAGGGCGTTCGTGTCGAAGCCCTTATCCCAAAGTTTGGTTGCCATATTCGGTTGCTAAATTTTCAATGATTTGTCGATAGGTAGTAATGCCCTGCTCGATCTCGGTGAGGAGGACATATTCGTCGGCCGTATGGGAACGAGCCGAGTCGCCCGGCCCGATTTTGAGGGCGGGGAAGGGCATCAGCGTACGGTCCGAGGTAGTGGGTGACACGAAGCACGTGGCGCCCGCCTTGACGGCAGCACGGACGAGCGGATGTTCCTTGGCGATGACCGAAGCGCGGATGCGGGTCGAACGGGGAGTGGCCTCGCTTTGGAGCGCCGAGCGAAGAATCTCGACCGTCTCTTCGTTCGTATAGGCCTCCGTCGTGCGAATGTCGACCACAAAACGACACGAGTCGGGCACTACGTTGTGTTGCGTGCCGGCCGTGATTTGGGTGGTCGTGAGGTGGATCGGCCCTAAGATTTCCGACTCGCGTTCAAAGCGGAAATGGCGGAGCTTCTCAATATCCTCTAAGGCGATGTAGAGGGCGTTGATGCCCTCACCTCGAGCGGCATGGCCACTCTTGCCCTTTGCCTCGCAATCGAGCACGACAAGGCCTCGCTCGGCGACGGCTGCCTGCATCGAGGTTGGCTCACCGACAATAGCCATCGCGATCTGCTCGCCGTAGCGTGGCATGCAGGCACGGATACCCTTTTCGCCGCCACACTCCTCCTCGGCCGAGATTAGCAGCATGAGGTTGAACGGGAGCTCCGCATTGCGCAGCGTAAGGAAGGTCTCGATGAGTGCCACGAGCGACGCTCCGGCATCGTTCGATCCGAGTCCATAGAGCTTATCGCCTTCGATCGTCGGGGCGTAGGGATCGCGCGTATAGGAGGCTGCAGGGCGCACGGTGTCGTGGTGCGAGTTTAGGAGCAGCGTCTCGCGGGCCGGATCAAATCGATCGCTACGCACAATCAGGTTGTTGTGGATACGCTCCACCGTGACCCCTTCGCGTGCAAAAAAGGCTGTCAACAAATCGGCCGTGGCGCCTTCGTCGCGTGTATGCGACGGGGTGGCAATCAGCTGCTGCAACAACTCGATAGCGTGTGTGGCTGTAGGGGTCATGGTTGTGGTCGTTATGCGTTACAGATGGTGGTGCCGGCGCTCTCCTCTAGCAGATCGTCGGCATGCTTGATGCGGACCGTGCGCACCCCTTGTTCTACGGCACGCAGGGCATTCTCGATTTTCGGGATCATGCCACCGCTGACGATACCATCGGCTTTGAGCTGACGGTATGAATCGGGGGTGATGTGCGCGATGACCGAATCATCATCCTCGGCATCGCTCAGCACGCCGCGCTTCTCGAAGCAGAAGACCAGGTCGGTCGGTGCAAGCTGTGCAGCACCAAGTGCCACGGCCTGCGTCACGCTGTCGGCGTTGCAGTTCAGTAGCGTACCCTCGCCATCGTGCATGATGGCCGAGAAGACGGGTGTCAACCCCGCCTCCAGCAGGCTGCGAAGCATGGTCGTATCGACGCCGTCGATATCGCCAACAAAGCCATAGTCGATGGGCTTTGCGGGGCGACGGTGGGCATGCACGATATTGCCGTCGGCGCCCGAAAGGCCGATGGCGTTGCAACCCAGCGCCTGCAGTTTGGCGATGATCTGCTTGTTGACCAGACCGGCGTAGACCATCGTCACCACGTCGAGCGTAGCACGATCCGTCACTCTTCGGCCGTCAATCATCTGCACCTCCTGACCCAACTCCTTTTGCAGGCGCGAAGCCAACTTGCCACCGCCATGCACGAGGATTTTATCCCCCTTGATAGCGGCAAAGCGGGCCAAGAAGGCGTTGAGTACCTCCTCGTTGTCGATGACGTTGCCGCCAATCTTGATGACCGTAATCTGCTTCATGGTTAGAGGCTCTCCAAAAGACGTTTCAAAACCACCGTAGCCGAGATCTCGCGGTTGGCGGCCTCGGGAATCACCAGCGAGCGCTCCGACTCGATCACCGAGTCCGAAACGATCATGTTGCGGCGTACGGGCAGGCAGTGCATGAAGTAGGCGTTGTTCGTTAAGGCCATCTTCTCGTCATCCACGGTCCAGGCACGGTCTTTTGATAACACCTCACCATAGTGCGGATCGCGGTAGGCTGCCCAGTTCTTGGCATAGATAAAGTCGGCACCTTCGAAGGCCTTGCGCTGGTCGTACTCGACACGGGCATTGCCGACGAACTCCTCGGCCAACTCATAACCCTCGGGGTGGGTGATCACGAAGTCGTAATCCGTGGCATTCATCCACTCGGCAAACGAGTTGGGCACAGCCTGCGGCAACGCCTTGGGGTGGGGAGCCCACGTGAGCACCACCTTCGGGCGCTCCACCGTCTTGTACTCCTCGATCGTGATCAGGTCGGCAAAACTCTGCAGGGGGTGACGTGTAGCGGCCTCCATCGAGAAGACCGGACGACCCGAGTAGCGAATAAACTGCTCGAGGATACGCTCCTCATAGTCCTCCTGCTTGTCCTTGAATTGGGCAAACGAGCGGATGCCGATAATGTCGCAGTAGGAGGCCATCACCGGAATCGCCTCCAACAGGTGCTCGGGTTTGTCGCCATCCATCACCACGCCACGCTCCGTCTCGAGCTTCCAGGCACCCTGGTTGACGTCGAGAACCATGACATTCATGCCAAGGTTCATTGCCGCCTTCTGGGTCGAGAGGCGTGTTCTGAGGCTCGAATTGAAGAAGAGCATCAAGAGGGTTTTGTTGCGACCCAATTCCGTGAATTGGTAGCGGTCACGCTTGATCTCCATAGCCTCGGCTACAGCCGTGCTGAGATCACCGATATCTTGTACACAAGTAAATTTTTTCATCTTACAAAAGCGATTTGAAAGCGGTTAAGAAGTGGTCAGCCTGTGCCTTCGTGATACCCAGTGCGGGCAGCAGACGTACGGTGGAAACACCGGCGCCACCCGTGAAGATTCCCTTCTCGAACAAGAGACGCTTTCTGAGTTCCGAGGCCGAGCCCTCGATCTCAAAGCCGATCATCAGACCACGGCCACGCACCTCTTTCAGTTGCGGAATCTGTTTCAGCTCCTCAATGAGGTAGGCGCCCACCTCGGCGGCATTCTCCACGAGTTTCTCCTCGCGCATGACATCCAGCACGGCGATGGCGGCAGCACAAGCCAGGTGGTTACCACCGAAGGTCGTACCGAGCATGCCCGGCCACGCCTCCAGGTGCGGGGCAATCAGCACACCACCTACCGGGAAGCCGTTACCCATACCCTTGGCCATCGTGATCAGGTCGGGACGAATGCCCGACTGCTGATGGGCAAAGAAACGACCCGAACGGCCGTAGCCCGACTGAATCTCGTCGAGGATAAGCATAGTGCCCGTTTCGGTGGCAATCTCGCGCACCGCTCTGAGGAAGTCATCCGTGGGGCAGTGAATACCGGCCACACCTTGGATGCCCTCCACCATCACGGCGGCAAAGCGACGCGTCGAAAGCTTCTCGCGCACCGCCTCCACATCGTTCAGGGGAACAAATTCTACCTTGTCGGTACGATTAAAGGGGGCGTTGATCTTCGGGTTGTCCGTAGCGGCTACGGCGCCCGACGTGCGACCGTGGAAGGCTTTCTTGAAGCAGAGCACCTGCTCGCGTTCGGTGGCGAACGAGGCCAACTTCAGGGCATTCTCGTTTGCCTCTGCACCCGAGTTGCAGAGGAAAAGCTGGTAGTCATCGTAACCCGAAAGCTGGCCCAGACGATCAGCCAGCTGCTGCTGGAGCGAGTTCTCAACCGAGTTCGAGTAGAAGCCCAATCGAGCCACCTGCTCGCTGATCATCTTCACGTAGTGCGGGTGGGCATGACCGATCGAGATGACGGCATGGCCACCATACAGATCGAGGTACTCGCGCCCCTCGCGGTCGTAGACATACGACCCTTGGCCACGAACCGGCTCAACGGGATAGAGCGAATAGACGTTAAAAAGTTCCATCTTGCAGAACGATTTTGGTTAAAAAGCCGACGCCTTGAGCTTCAATCCCGTGGTGGGATCGAGCCCGAAGATACGGTTCATATTCTCCACGGCCTGACCCGAAGCTCCCTTCAGCAGG
Source organism: Alistipes sp. (assembly GCA_017555975.1). Lineage (GTDB taxonomy): Bacteria > Bacteroidota > Bacteroidia > Bacteroidales > Rikenellaceae > Alistipes. The sequence goes on from JAFZFJ010000090.1 coordinate 22,039, forward strand.
TTGTCGATAGCGGTCGTGATGTGCAGTTTTGAGCCATACTTAGCCACATGTACCAGCGCTTTGTTCGTGTTCACGACCTGCTTGAGATCGATGGCGCGATCCGTGTAGTGGGTAAATTCGGCTGGGGCGTAGTAATTGCGGTAGAGCGCAACAGCCTCCTCCTCCGTGAGCGATGAGGTGGTGTAGACCGAAGCAAAGATGCCGCGCGTAAAGTCACCACGCATGGGGACGAAGTTAATCTCCTCATTGAACGAAGGCTGCAGCAGGTTGATGTTGCGGCCAATCTCGTTCAGGTGCTGGTGCGTGAACGACTTGTAGACCGAGAGGTTCGACGCGCGCCAACTGAAGTGGGTCGTGGCCGAAGGCTTAACGCCTGCGCCGGTCGAACCCGTGATGGCTGTGATGTGCACTTCGTCCTCGAGCTTGTGGGCGGCCGCCAACGGCAGCAGTGCCAGCTGGATGGCCGTTGCAAAGCAACCCGGATTGGCGATGCGGTTAGCTGTGGCCACCTTCTCGCGCTGCCACTCGGCAAGGCCATAGACAAAGCCGTCGTGCTCGTCGCGGAAGTCTTGCGCCAGGTCGATTACCTTTACCCCCTCGGGTAGTGTGTTCTCCGACAGCCACACCGAACTTTGACCGTGTGCCGAGCAGAGGAATACGACATCCACCACCTGCAGGTCATACTCCGAGGCGAACTCCAGGTCGCACTCGCCCTCCAAACCACCGTGGACAGCCGTCAGCGGGTTACCCGCATTCGAGGTGCTGTGCACCCACTTCAGCTCCACTTCGGGGTGGTTCAGCAGAAGACGAATCAACTCGCCGGCCGTGTAACCGGCACCTCCGATGATGCCTGCGCGGATCATTTCTTATTGCGCTTTTGTACGTTGTGGTAAATCTTAATCTGGTTGCCCAGGATCTTCGTGAAGCCCTTCACGTCGTCGGCCGTCCAAGCCTTGTTTACCTCGCCATACTCACCGAAATCGGTCTTCATCAGATCGAACGGCGAATCAACACCAACGAGCGTGTAACTCAGCGGACGGAGCGTCAGCTCTACCGTACCCGTTACGTTGCGCTGCGACGACTCAAGCATAGCCTCGATATCGCGCATTACCGGCTCCAGGTACTGGGCCTCGTGCAGGAACATACCGTACCAGGTGGCTACCTGCTCCTTCCAATAGAGCTGCCACTTCGTGAGCGTGTGCTTCTCGAGCATCTTGTGGGCAGCGATGATCAGAATCGGGGCAGCAGCCTCGAAACCTACACGGCCCTTGATACCGATAATCGTGTCGCCGATGTGCATGTCACGGCCGATACCATAGGCGCCGCCGATCTCCTCCACCTTGCGGATGGCCTCCACCGGATCGGTGTACTCTACACCGTCGATCGCCGTCAGACGACCCTCCGTGAAGCTCAGCTTCAAGGTCTGCTCCTCGTGCTTTACAACCTGGCTCGGGTAGGCCTCCTCGGGCAGCGTCAGCTCCGACTTCAGCGTCTCCTTACCACCGATCGAGGTGCCCCAGAGGCCCTTGTTGATCGAGTACTCGAGCTTGCGGAAATCGGCCTCGAAGCCATGCTCCTTGAGGTAGTTGATCTCGTACTCACGCGTGAGGGTCATGTCGCGCGTCGGGGTGATGATCTCGATCTCGGGAGCCAGAATCTGGAACGTCAGGTCAAAACGAACCTGGTCGTTACCGGCACCCGTCGAGCCGTGAGCCACCGCGTCAGCACCAATCGACTTGGCGTACTCGATGATGGCAATGGCCTGGAAGATGCGCTCCGAACTTACCGAAATGGGGTAGGTACCGTTGCGCAGAATGTCGCCATAGACCATGTAGCGGATCGACTTCTCGTAATACTCCTGCTCGATGTTGAGCGTAGCGTGCTCGATGGCACCCAACTGCATGGCGCGCTCCTCGATGTGCTTGAGCTCCTCCTGCGAGAAACCACCCGTGTTGGCAATAGCCGTGTATACGTCATAACCTTGCTCCTCGCTTAGGTACTTCACGCAGAACGAGGTGTCCAAACCGCCACTAAAGGCGAGAACTACTTTCTTTTTCATGGTATTGTGTGTTTTCTTGTTATTTCAAATGGAAAATCTTCTTAAAGGCATTGCCGACATAGACCAGATAGGGCTTCATGCGCGAATGCTTCTCCTCCTCCTTGGCCGGATCGTAGAGCATGCCCGTGCAGAGGCACATGCGGCGCTCGTTGCGCTGCAAGATGTCGTAGTTGCGGCAACCCTCGCAACCCTTCCAGAACTCGTTGTCTTCGGTCAGCTCCGAGAAGGTTACCGGCTTGTAGCCCATGCGCGAGTTAAGTTTCATAACCGGTAACGAGGTCGTGATACTGAACAACTTAGCGTACGGGAATCGTCGTCGGGCCAGCTCAAAGGTTCGTCGTTTAATCCGCTCTGCGAGGCCCATATGTCGGTACTCGGGATCAACGATCAGACCGGAAGTGGCGACAAAATCGCCATGCTCCCAACACTCGATGTAGCTGAATCCTATCAGCTTGTCACCCTCCAGTGCCACGACGGCCTTGCCGCCTTTGATTTTTGCCGCGATGTAGTCGGGCGAACGCTTCGCGATACCGGTACCGCGTTGCAACGCCGACTCATAGATCAGCTGGCAGATACGCTCGGCGTACTTGCAGTGCTGCTCTTCGGCAAAAATGACACTGATTGCTTTGTTACTCATTGTTGCTTGGATCGAATATAATTTGCTTTGTGTTATCTTTTGGGTTAGTTCAGGCGAAAAGCTCGCTGAACACCTTTAATCTTCAGGATGTTGTGAATCAAAATATCGGCAGCGCCGGCGCTCGGCACCTCTACCGAGATCGTGCCCGATACGATGCCACCCTTGCCCAAATCGAAGGCCATCGAGCGGATGTTGAGTTTCAACTCGCGGCTGATTACCTCGGTGATGTGGTTGGCCATGCCGGTTGTGTCGGCTGCCACGACGCGGATTGTAACGCGGAAGGCACCCTCCGAGTTCTGACGCCAACGGGCGTCGATGATGCGGTAGGGGTAGTTCTCCTTCATGCGCTTGGCGTTGGGACAGTCGGTGCGGTGGATCGTGATGCCCGAGTTGATGGTGATGAAGCCAAAGACCTCGTCGCCTTTGATCGGGTTGCAACACTTGGCCAGCTTGTACTGAATCTTCGAAATGTCATCGTCGATTACCAGGGCGTCCGTCGAACGATTGTCGCGTTTGTCGGCACGTTCTGCTTTCTCGGCAGCCAGAGCCTGCTTCTGACGCTCGATCTCGGCGGCTGCAGCACGACGCTCCTCCTCCGCTTCGCCCGAAAGGTGGCGGTTGAGAATATCCTTGATGGTCTGGAAGTCGAGCTTGCCGGTTGCGATGAGTCCATAGACCTCCGTGCCGAGGCGTAGCTTGTAGTGCTTCGAGAGGTAGTTGACCGCCTCATCGACCGTGAGCGGGAGCTTCCAATTCTTGAGCTTGCGCTCCAACTCCTCGCGACCTAAGCGGGTGTGCTTGGCTTGCTCCTCACGCAGGTAGGCTTTGATTTTGCTCTTGGCCTTCGAGGTGACGACAAACGAGAGCCAATCCGACTTCGGGGTTTGGTTCTTTTGAGTGATGATCTCCACAATGTCGCCGTTGTGCAGTACCTCACGAATCGGCACCGATCGGTTGTTAACCTTACCACCGGCACAGATGGCACCCAGGTTGGTGTGAATGTCAAAGGCGAAGTCAAGTACGCAGGCACCCTCGGGTAACTTTCTCAGGTCGCCATTGGGTGTGAAGACAAAAATCTCACCCGAGGCAGGCTTGGCATCAAAACGTTGCGCCAACTGATGGGTGGTCTCCTCCATAGCGGCACGCAGACGGCTCAGCCATTGCTCACTCGTCTCGGCGCCCTGTTGTACGCCCTTGTAGCGCCAGTGTGCAGCAATACCGCGTTCGGCCACTTCGTCCATGCGCTCGGTGCGAATCTGCACCTCGACCCAACGACCCTCGGCCGATACGGTCGTATGCAACGACTCGTAGCCATTCGATTTGGGAATCGAAATCCAGTCGCGCATGCGCGTAGGGTTGGGGGTGTAGAAGTCCGTTACGACCGAATAGACGGTCCAGCACTGGGGCTTCTCGAGCTCTACGGGGCAGTCGATGATGATGCGCAGGGCGAAGATGTCGTAGACACCCTCGAAGGGAACGTGCTGCTTGCGCATCTTGTTCCAAATCGAGTAGACCGACTTCGTGCGACTCTTGATGTGGTACTTGATGCCTAGATTGCGCAGTTTCATCTCGATTGGGATGAGGAACTTGGCAATGAAGGCACGGCGCTCCTCGGCGCTCTCCTCCAGCTTTTGGGTGATGTGCTCGAAATCTTTCGGCTCGAGGTATTTCAGAGCCAGATCCTCCAACTCGCTTTTGATGCCGTAAAGACCCAGCTTGTGGGCGATCTGTGCATAGAGGTTCATTGCCTCCCAACTCTTCTTGCGACGCTTCTCGGGCGGGAAGATGTCGAGCGAACGCATTACCTCCAGGCGGTCGGCGAGCTTGATGAGGATCACGCGCGGATCCTCCGAGTAGCTGACGATCAGGTCGCGGAAATTCTCGGCCTGCTCCTTGGCCACCTTGAGCTTCAGACCCGAGATGTTGGCCAGGCCGATCGTGATACCCACCACCTCTTTGCCAAAGCGCTCGCCAATCTCCTCGGTGAGGAGGAGAAACTCCTCGGCCGTCAGTCGCTTATGGCCCAGACGAACCACGTCGTGCAGAATCGAGGCGATCGTGGAGTTGCGCCCCAGACCCACCTCCTGCATAACGATATGAGCTACCCCGACGGCATGGTCGAGCATCGGGCGACCGTCATAACGCATCTCGTCGCCGAGTCGTTCGGCGGCGTAGCAGAGCGCGTCATCCACCAATGTGGAGGTCTGCTCCGAGAAGAGTTCGCGCACTTGTTGGCGCAATTTATCGTAACGAGCTAATGCCATCTTTTGCAAATCACCTGTTTAAGTGGCAAAGATAGCAAAAGAGAATGGATTTTACCCCCGCGTCAGGGCAAAAAGTGAGGGCTTATTTATGAATTTCATAAATATGATCCTCGGGAAGGGCATATTGGGCACGTTCCGCGGGGCTCAAATGGGCAGCATAATCCACCTCTTTGACCTCGAATCCGGCCTCGCGCAGGCGATCCGAAAAGTCGTTGCCGTAGAGGCGACGGTGGTCGTATTGCCCGAAGATGCGGGTACGCTCCTGGGGGTCGGTAATCGAGTCGTCTTCGAAGGTCTTCTCGCGTTTCAGATCAACGGGAGAGAGAAGGACTCCCCAGCCCCCTTTTTTGAGGATGCGATGCAGTTCGCGCATGGCTTGCAGATCGTCCTCGACGTGCTCCATGAGGTGGTTGCAAATCACTACATCGAACGATTCGTCAGCGAGCGGAATCTGCTGAATGTCAAAATGAAGATCGGCAAGTGGCGACTCCAAATCGGCAGTCTTGTAACGATCCGAAACGGCCTTGTAGCGCGGTTTGAGGTGGCGCATCAGACAGACCTCGGGGGCGATATGCAGCAGCTTCGGAAGCGACTCGAAAAGGTTGGTTTCGCGTTGCAGATAGAGCCACAAAAGGCGGTGCCTTTCGAGCGAAAGACAGTGCGGGCAGAGGGCATTTTCGCGTGTGGTGACATAGCCGTAAGGGAGCATTTTACGGTAGCTGCGACCACAAAGCGGACAGCTGTATGTGCCTCCTCGATACCAGAGTCCGACGAGTGGCATCAGCCATCCTGCAATGCGTTGCATAAGGGTGCGTGGCAGGTGGTTTAACACCCACTTAATGAGCTGTTTCATTAGGCCTCCAAGATTTTTTCGACCTCCTGCTCCACCTCTGTCAGGCGGCTCTTGCAAGCTGTGATCAATTCGCTGGCGCGCTTGACCTCCGCTGCTAACGTGTCCACATCGAGTTGCTCGGTGCGCAACTTCTCCAAAATCTGCTCGATTTCGCGGATGGCCTCCGCGTATTTTACAGCCTTTTTTGCCATATCTTTTGCTTGTTTTTTGTCGCTATTTTTCGCCGTAGAGGAGGTCCATCCATCGCTCTACGATCTTTTTCCAGAGTTCGGTTCCGGCGGGCTGCTCTTCGAGCGAAATCGAGTGGCCTCCCTCGGGGAAAATATGCAGCGTAGCAGGGACCTTATGTTTGCGTAATGCGTTGTACATCAGTATCGAATTTGTGGGCGACACGGCGGGATCGTTGTCGGCGTGGATGAGCAACGTGGTTGGTGTTTTTTCGCTCACTTGCTGGTCGATCGAGTGGCGCCATACCTTGTCGATTGAGGGGGTTTTGCCACAAATCATCTCACGACTTCCGCGGTGGGTATATGCCAAATCCATCGAGATGACGGGCGAGACCAAAATCATAAAATTGGGCATAAAATGCTCTTGTGCCACCGCATCGCGAGCAGGGTAGAGAAGTGTGGTCTCCACACCCGATGCGGCCGCCAAATGGCCGCCTGCCGATGAACCTTCGACGCCCACTTTTTCGGGGTCAATGCCCCACTCCTCGGCGCGCGATCGGATCACCTGCAAGGCTCGTTGCAGGTCTTGCGTGCTGATGATCGAGGGGTCGACGGCGTCGGGTGAATTCGGAAGTCGAGCCGTCAGGATAAAGCCTGTAATACCCTCGTTGGCCAACCAACGGGCAATGTCCCAACCGGCCACCTCCCAGGCGTAGCGTTGATAGCCTCCTCCGGGGCAGATGACGACAGCAATTCCGCGGTTCTTCTCTGGTGCAGGAGCTACGCGATAAATGGCTGGGCGACCTACCTTGTAGACGCGCTGATTGGCGATGCTGTCTTGCACGACAATGCCGCGCGAGTTAGGCATCGTTACACCCTCCCACAGGTCGATCTTTTCTTGTCCTTTTGCGGTGAGGGTCAAGAGGGTTAATAGGAGTGCTAAGTATTTCATTTTGCTAATGTTATCTTTGTCTTTCCGTCGGCTAGTTCAACCTCAAGCTGGTGCTGTTTTTGCAACTCTTCGATCGTTCTGATAGCTCGATTTTCGGTGCGCAGGATAGCGAAGCCGAGCTTCAAAATCTGTTGTGGCGAATGGCTCTCTACCACTGCTTCAGCTCGTTCGATGCGTTGCTGTTCGAAGCGTAGCAGGTTCTTCACGCGCTCAGGAAGGAGCTGTTCTGCCTGCTCTAAGTTGAGCCGTTCGCGCAAGGTGCGCTCCGAGGCTAAGGTGCGCAGTCGGTGGCTTTGCTGTTCGAGTTGCAGCTGAGCCTCACGCATACGCGTGGTAGTCAGCTCGTGCAAACTTTGTGCGGCGCCCTCTAACCAGCCATCGATCTGTTGCATGCGCTCCACGAGCCAGCCGGCAACGGCGGTTGGCGTTTTGAGTGCGGTATGGGCCACCATATCGACTACCGATTGGTCTTTGTCGTGGCCGATACCGGTCAAGACGGGCAGCGGAAATTGAGCGACGTAACTCGATAAGCGGTAGGCGTTGAAGCAGTTCAGATCGCTGGTCGAACCACCGCCTCGCACGATGACAACAGCGTCAAACTCCTCGCATCGTTCGGCTACGCGGGTCAGTGCCTCGATGATCGATTCTTCGGCTGCAGCACCCTGCATGAAGGCGTCAAATAGGGTTGTCTGAAACCGATATCCCGAGCGACTCAACTCCTTGCAAAAGTCTTGATAACCTGCCGCTTGTGCGCTCGAGATGATGGCCAGCCGTTGCACCAAAAGGGGCATCGGAACCTCGCGATTCATCTCCCAGACACCCTCCTCCTGCAGGCGGGCGATGGTCTTTTGTCGCTGTTGCTCCATCTCGCCTAACGTGTAGGCGGCGTCGATGTCGGTGATCTGAAGGGAAAATCCGTAGAGTTCGTGGTAGTTGACGAGAACCTGCGCCAAAATGCGGATACCCGGTGCGAGTCGTTGGCCGGTTTCGGCCTCGAAATAGGCGGCTATGCGGCTGTAAGCCGAGCGCCAGATGACGGCACGAGCCTGCGCTGTGGGAACGCCGTTCTCGCTCTTTTGATCCTTCTCGATCAGCTCCAGGTAGCAATGCCCCGAGTAGTTGACCTTCAAATCGGCCACCTCGGCACTCACCCATACGGGCAATGCGAACTGTTCGCTCAGGGTCTGTTTGACCTTGCGTTGCAGTTCGCCCAGCGTGATATGGGGACGTTGATTCATGGTTTGCGGGATTTAACGGAAGACCAACTCAAGTTGGCGGGGCATGGGGCGCCCTTCGGGGAGTTGCAGGCGCAGGATTCCCTCGGTGGCAACGGCTTGACCCGCCTTGCTGGCCGGCTCCCAACGAGGTGAGGCGGCCACGATTTTCTCGACGCGACGCTTCAGGCGTGCATCGGTCGCTTGGAGCGTCTCCAGAATCGTAAGCGAGCCATCTTCGCCAATGCGATAGCGCAGCACAACACGTGCTGTGGGGTCGGTCTCGCCCCACTTGATTTGTCGTGCCACGAAGCGGGCGAAGCCGGTCGTGTCGGCCGTAAAGCGAGCCGGGGTGTCGTATTTGAGTGTGATGAGCACCACGCCGTTGGCACCTTGCTCGCCGTAGCGGGCAATGGTGAATTCATCGGCCGGCAACTCCTCCATCTGCTCAATCACCTCGGGGGCAATATCGCGGATATCGCTACGCACTACACCATTAACAATATAGAGCGGTTGCTGTCCCCTCGCGGGAACAACAACCGAAAGCAGTAAGAATAAAGGAATCCAGAAAACTTCCCTCATCCCAATGTTGAATGCTAAATTTTGAATGGTTTACAACTCGCTCTCCTTCAGACGCTCGGCATTCTCAGCCACGATCAGGTGGTCGATGCAGTCCTGAATGTCGCCATCCATGAAGGCCGACAGGTTGTAGATCGTGTAGTTGATACGGTGGTCGGTAATACGTCCCTGCGGATAGTTGTAGGTGCGGATTTTGGCCGAACGGTCACCGGTCGAAACCATCGTCTTGCGCTTCGAGGCTATCTCGTCGAGGTACTTCGAGTACTCGAGGTTGAAGACGCGCGTACGCAACTCCTCGAGGGCCTTGTCGAAGTTCTTGAGCTGCGACTTCTGGTCCTGGCACTGCACGACAATACCGGTGGGGATGTGCGTCAGGCGGATAGCCGAGTAGGTCGTATTCACCGACTGACCACCGGGACCCGATGCACAGAAGATATCCTTGCGGATGTCGTTCATCGAGATCTCGACGTCGAACTCCTCAGCCTCGGGCAGCACGGCTACCGATGCGGCCGAGGTGTGTACGCGGCCCTGCGTCTCGGTCTGGGGTACGCGCTGCACACGGTGTACGCCCGACTCGTATTTGAGCGTGCCGTAGACGTTCTGGCCCGTCACCTTCAGTACCACCTCCTTGAAACCGCCGGCAGCACCCTCCGACGACGAGGTCATCTCATAGCGCCAGCCCTTCGACTCGATGTATTTGGTGTACATGCGCAGCAGGTCGCCGGCAAAAATAGCGGCCTCGTCACCACCCGTACCACCACGGATCTCGACGATGGCGTTCTTCGAGTCCTGCGGATCTTTCGGGATCAGCAGGAGCTTGATCTCCTCCTCCAGACGTTCGATTTCCGGCTCGAGCTCTGCGGCCATTTCGCGAGCCATCTCGCGCATCTCCTCATCCTTGTCGTTGGCGAGCGTGTCCTTTGCCTCGGCCAAGTTGGCGATGGCGGTGCGATACTTCTCCGACGTGAAGATGATCGGCTCCAACTCCTTGTACTCCTTCGTAAGCTGAATGAACTGCTTTACGTCGGCAATTACCTCGGGGTCGGTCAGTTTTTGGCCGATCTCCTCATACTTGAGCTTCAGACCGTCCAGACGAATTAAAATGCTGTTATCTGCCATTTATTTGTTGTGTTTTGTTATTTCAATATCGTGTCGATCCAATCGAGCATCAGGGGCATCCATGAGTGCTTGTAGTGGAACGTATCCTTCATGCCAAAGCCGTGGCCGCCATAGGGGTAGATGTGCAGCGAGGCCTTAATTCCGTAGCTCTTGAGGGCGGCGTAGTAGAGTGTACCGTTGATCGAAGGCACACTCTTATCGTCGTCGGCAAAGAGGATGAATGCGGGCGGCGTTTGTGCCGTAACGCGATTTTGGAGCGAATAGTATGCGCTCGCCTCCTCCGTGCGCTGTGCACCCAACAGATTATCGAACGAACCCTTGTGCTGACGGCCTTCGCCGGCCGAGATCACGGGATAGAACAGCAACGAGAAGTCGGGACGCTCCCAACCCATCGTCGAAGTCATGGCTGCGAGATGTCCGCCGGCCGATGCGCCGACAATGCCGACCTGTTCGACCTGCCACTCGGTGGGAATACCCTCCCCTTTACCGCGTAGGAGGCGAATCGCCTCGCAGGCATCCTCTAACGGCACCTCGGGGTGACCGTTGGGCATGCGGTAGTGCAGCACGACGGCTACATAACCCTGCGAGGTGAACCATTCGGCCATCTTCGAACCCTCATTCTCCATCGAGAGGTGGCGATATCCACCACCCGGACAGATGACCACACCACGGCCGTTGTGCTGTCCGCTTTTCGGCGTGTAGAGGTAGAGAATGGCATCGGTGGTGTAGGCCGGGCGGTTGTTTTGGATCGCTCCAGCCTCGGCCAACCCATTCGAATGCGGGGCCGTTTGGTTATCCCAAATCTTGAACGTCAGCGTCGCGCCGCTCATGTCCTGGGCCATAGCAATGCCGGCCAGGAGCAAGAGCGCGAAGCTGAGAAGGATTCGTTTCATCTCTATTTAGATAACGATGTTGATAATCTTGCCCTTCACGACAATCACCTTCTTCGGGGTCTTGCCCTCGATCCACTTCTGGGCCTCGGGCTGGTTGACCACATCCTCCTGAATCGAGGCCGGATCGAGGTTCAGGTCATACTCCTTTTTGAAGCGGAGCTTACCGTTGATCGATACGGGGTACTCGAAGGTCGAGAGGGTCAGGTACTTCTCCTCGCAGATGGGGTAGGTAGCGTCGCAAATCGACGTGTTGTGACCCAGTGCGTGGTAGAGCTCCTCGCAGATGTGGGGCGCAAAAGGTGCTAAGAGTACCACCAGCGGCTCCACGATCTCGCGCTTCGAGCAGTCGCCCAGCTCGTTCAGACAGATCATGAAGGCGGCCACCGAGGTGTTGAACGAGAAGTGCTCAATATCCTCCGAGACCTTCTTGATGGTTTTGTGCAGCGTGCGCAGCTCCTTCTCCGTAGCGGCCTCTTCCGTGATAAGGAACTTGCCGTCGCGGTCGTAGAACAGACGCCACAGACGCTTCAGGAACTTGTGTACGCCATCGATGCCGTTCGTATCCCAGGGCTTCGACTGCTCGAGCGGGCCGAGGAACATCTCGTACATGCGCAGCGTGTCGGCGCCGTAGTTGTCGACAATGTAGTCGGGGTTTACGACGTTGTACATCGACTTGGACATCTTCTCGATGGCCCAGCCGCAGACATACTTGCCATCCTCGAGGATAAACTCGGCATTGGCGAAGTCGGGCATCCATGCCTTGAAGGCCTCCAGATCGAGGATGTCGTTCTTGACGATATTCACATCGACGTGGATCTCCTGCGTCTCGTACTGATCCTTCAGGCCGAGCGAAACAAACTTGTTGGTGCCCACGACGCGATAGACGAAGTTCGAGCGACCCTGAATCATACCCTGGTTAACAAGCTTGCGGAAGGGCTCCTGCTCGCAGACGTAACCCAAATCGTAGAGGAACATGTTCCAGAAACGCGAATACATGAGGTGACCCGTAGCGTGCTCGATACCGCCCACGTAGAGGTCTACCTGGCGCCAATAGTTGTTAGCCTCCTCGCTTACGAGGGCCTCGCTGTTCTTCGGGTCCATGTAACGCAGGAAGTAGGCCGACGAACCGGCAAAGCCAGGCATGGTCGAGAGCTCGAAGGGATAACCCTCCTCGGTGTGCCAACCCTCAGCGCGTGCCAGGGGCGGCTCGCCCTGCTCCGTAGGACCAAAGTTGGCGATGGGGGGCAGTTCGAGCGGAAGCTTATCTGCAGCGAGCGGGTAGGCCGTATCCTCCTTGTAGTAGATCGGGAAGGGCTCACCCCAGTAGCGCTGACGCGAGAAGATGGCGTCGCGCAGACGGTAGTTGACGAGCTTCTTGCCCAAACCGCGCTTCTCCACCTCCTGGAACATCATCGGAATAGCCTCCTTGACGTCCATGCCGTTTAAGAAGTCCGAGTTGATCATCTGACCCTCCTTGGCGTCGTACGACGACTCCTCAATGTTGCCACCCTCGACTACGGGGGTGATCTCCAGACCAAAGTGACGTGCAAAGGCCCAATCACGCGAGTCGTGAGCCGGAACGGCCATGATAGCGCCCGTACCGTAGCCCGAAAGCACGTAGTCTGATGCGTAGATCGGAATCTCGCGACCGGTGAAGGGATTCACAGCATACGAACCCGTGAAGACACCGCTCACGCGCTTCGTTTCGGTCATACGCTCGCGCTCCGAACGCTTCTTCGCCTCGGCGATGTAGGCCTCGACGGCCTCTTTCTGAGCCTCGGTCGTGAGCTTCGTGAGCATCTCATGCTCGGGGGCGATGACCATGAATGTTACGCCAAAAATCGTGTCGGGACGCGTCGTGAAGATCTCCAGCTTCTCTTCGTGGCCCACCAGGTTGAAGAATACCTGTGCACCCACCGAACGACCAATCCAGTTACGCTGGATCTCCTTCAGCGAGTCGCTCCACTCGAGGCTCTCCAGGCCGTCCAGCATGCGCTGGGCGTAAGCCGTTACGCGGAGCAACCACTGCTTCATGCGCTTCTGCTCCACGGGGTGACCGCCACGTACCGAAAGACCATCCTTTACCTCGTCGTTGGCCAACACTGTACCCAGTTTCGGGCACCAGTTTACCATCGTGTCGGCGCGGAAGGCCAGGCGGTAGTTCTGCAGCACCTGCTCCTTCACGGCCTCGTTCTTGGCGTTCCACTCCTCGGCCGTGAAGCTGAGCTCCTGGGTCGATGCGGCGTCAACCCCCTCCGTGCCCGACTTCTCGAAACGGGCAACCAGCTCCTCGATCGGCTTTGCCTGCTGCGCTGCGCGGTCGTAGTAGTGACCGAACATCTTCAGGAAGGCCCATTGCGTCCACTTGTAGTAGGCCGGGTCGCAGGTTCTCACCTCGCGATCCCA
>JAFZFJ010000010.1 GCA_017555975.1 Alistipes sp.
ATGCAGCGCATGCGATGATCGAGGTATAGACGAAATAGTTTGCTTGTCAGCGACATATCTTAATCTCTGTTAGTTGAAGAAGTGACCAACCTTCGCCACCGAGGCCGGCATCGAGAAGACCACCACACGGTCATAGGGGTGGATCTCGGTATTACCCTCGGCAATGAAGACCTTGTCACCTCGCACAATACCGCCCACAATCACATCGGCCGGAAGCCCCAGGTCGCGGATGCGCGCCTTGGTAGCCGGCGAATTGGGCTTGACAATAAACTCCAGCACCTCGGCCTCGCTACCGGTCAGGCACTTGATCGCCTGCACATCGGTCGACATCGTGAAGCGGAAGATATTGGAGGCCGTCACCAGCTTTTTGTTGATGATCGTATCGATACCCATCGATTCGGCCAGGTTGATGTAGTTCAGGTTCTCGACCTCGGCAATCACCTTCTTCACACCCATACGCTTGGCCAGCATCGCAGCCAGGATATTGGTCTCGCTACGACCCGTCACGGCAACAAAGGCGTCCATATTCGAGAGACCCTCTTCGAGCATCGCCTCCGTATTTCGACCATCCTCGTTAATAATGAGCGTCTTATCCAACAACTCAGCCAAACGATAGGCCTTCTCGGCATTGTAGTCGATCAGCTTGATATTGATCTCATCCTGCAACTCCATGGCCACACGCACACCAATACGCGAACCGCCCAGGATCATCATATTCTTCACAGAAATGCTCTTCTGACCCGAGAGCTCCATCACCTGCTGAATGGCATCGTGGCGCGCAATGATGTAGGCACCGTCGCCCTCGATGAAGCGCTCCTCATCGCTCGGGATGATGGTCTGGCCGTCACGCGTGATGGCCACCGTACGGTAGGCCAACTGTTCACCCTCGGTGCGTCCCGTAGGAGCTTGACCCACGAGGGGTGAATTGGCCTCGAGGTGGAAAACTGCCAACGAGAGTTTACCACTCGAGAAGTCGACGAACTCGGTGGTCGAGGTGTGGCCCAGCAGGTTGATCACCTCACGAGCCGCAATCTTCTCGGGATAGAAGAGGTAGTCGATACCCATGTCGATAAACATCTCCTTGTTGTTTGGCTCCAGGTATTCGTTGTTATCGATGCGGGCAATCGACTTTTTGGCGCCGAGTTTTTTGGCCAACATGGCCGCCACGATATTGTCGTTCTCCTCGTGATTTACGGCAATAAAGAGGTCACAGCGACGAACAGCAGCACGACGCAACACGGCCAAGGTGGTCGAATCACCCTCAACGGTGATGACATCGGCCAACGAAGCGACCTCCGAAAGCAACTTCGGATCGCTATCTACCACCGTAATATCGTGGTTATTTCCGCTCAACATCTTCGCGAGATGGCTACCCATCTCACCGGCTCCTGCGATGACGATTTTCATAGGCTACATGGTTTCACAAAAAGGCACAAAGGGCGATAAGGGCGACTAAAGGCGGCTAAAGGCAACTAAGGGTAATTAAAGGCTTTCCCCCGGCTTGCCAGAACCCGATTGCGAGTGGCTTTTTAAGGCTTGCGAAGCCCGCCGACCTCACGGAAGTCGATAGCGGCGGGGATTTCAAGGCTTGCGATGTTTGGCAATGCGGAGCATACTGTGCGTATGTGAGCAATTGCCAAGCGAGCGTAACGCAGAAATCACCCCGTTTGCGACTTCCCTACCATACCCATGGCAACATTCTTGCATTTTAATCTACAAATGTATAAATTTGCAGCGGAAAGCCCAAATTTATAGTTATAAAAATAATAAAAAGATGCCCAGCTGGTTGGTAGTTGTAGGAGTTTCGATTTTAGCCGTCGGATTTTTTGTAGTGGGATTGTCGTTGACGCTGATGCTCAAGGGACATCACATCGATTCGGAGATCTCCACAAACAAAGATATGC
This sequence comes from Alistipes sp., assembly GCA_017555975.1. Lineage (GTDB taxonomy): Bacteria > Bacteroidota > Bacteroidia > Bacteroidales > Rikenellaceae > Alistipes. The sequence continues at coordinate 1,905 of JAFZFJ010000010.1, forward strand.
AGCGCTTAGGCATCAAGTGCGCTGTGCAGGAGACCCGCGAAATGGACGGCTCGGCAAGCTGCTCGGAGGAGGCATCTCCCCTGCAGGGTTGCTCGGGCAACTGCGGAGCGTGCGACATCGAAGAGAAGAAGCGCTAAACGACTATTCTACAAGATCATAACAAAAGAGCCTGTCGGAATGACAGGCTCTTTTGTTATGCAGTGAAGAACTTAGATTGACAGCAAAACCAAGGATTATGCAGATTCTCCTCGTTGTAACAGAGCATCCCCTGATCGGGCAAGGTGCGCGTCATGCCTCCGGCCTCCGAGAGGATTAGCTCACCGGCCGCAGTATCCCACTCGTAGGTGTGGGTGGTACGCACATAGTAATCGACTGAACCCTCGGCTAACATGCAGAATTTATAGGACGAACCCTGCTCGACGATCTCCAAATCGGGATGCGCAGCGCGCAGTGCATCAACATGGGCGTAGGTCTCCTCGGTGCGATGACGACGCGAGAGCGCCACTCGGAAATTACGCGCAGGAGGGGTCGTCACCAACGGGAGCGGACGCCAGTCGGAGACAATCTGCATATAGCTGTAATCGGCCTCAGCGGTGGGTTTCACCCCCTGCTTAAGGAAGGCACCACGCCCCAGGCCGGCAATGTACATCTTCTCGAAATAGGGCACATAGATCACCGCCGCGATGCATCGGTTATTCTCCATCAGGGCAATATTGACCGTGAATTCGTTGTAACCTTCGATAAACTCGGCCGTACCATCGAGCGGATCGACCAACCAGTAGAGCTCCCAATTGCGACGTTCGTCGTAGCGCATTTCGCGCCCCTCCTCGCTCAGAATCGGGATACGCGTATGGCCCAACGCCTCGCGAATGGTGCGGTGAGCCGTACGATCGGCCACCGTAATGGGGGTTTTATCACTCTTTAAGGTAATGTCGTAGCCATCCTTATTGCCGTGAATCTTCATAATGGCCGCACCGGCACGCACGGCTGCGTTAAACATCGCGGGGAGCAAAAAGGCATTGACTTGGGTATCGATCATGGGCTTGGTTTTTACGTTCATTGGTTCGATGTAGTAAAGTTACACATTTTTTTAGAATATAACGAGAAAAAGGTTATCGAATTTTTAATTTTTCCGTTTCCGACGATTTTTATTCCATTTTGCTCCAAACGGGCGATTTCAGCCGCTTCAACTGCCGATAACGCAACCCCAACAAGCCCCACAAAAGCAGTGCCAAGAGTGCAGCAAGCGGAAATTGCCACGAGCTGCTGAGCAACGCACCCAGCAACACCATGAGCAACCCCACCCCACCAATGACCAGCAAAAGTCCTACACCTTCATAGTTCGTGGACTGAAAGGGCGAGATCCACACCCATACCCGATGCTCGGCAGAAACCATCCCCACAGTTGGCACCGCAAAGCCTCCCACGCACGTGAGCGCCGCACGTCGCCAGACGAGCACACGCAAGGCGGACGCTAAGCACAGCTGATCGATCTGCTCGAGCGGATGCAGCGCCAGCTCGGTCACCACACGCTCCACCGCCCCCGTTACCAGCTCCTCCTCGCGACGAATCGGCATCAGATAGTCGTAGGCTGCCACATCAGCCGCCGCATTGAGCCGTGCTGCTCGCTGTGCCGCACGACAATCGACCACCACCAGCCGGCGAAATCGACGCTTGCGCGAACGATAAAAGCCATGCACGCCATAGACGGGCAACTCACCCGACGGATGATAGAGCACCTGAATCAGGTGGTAGCGCTCCTGCAAGGCCTCCAAAAGCGCCGCATCGCGCACCCCGTCCACCACTGCAACCACCTCGAAACGTGCATATTCCACACCAAGAAGCGCTTCGTAACGGCGCATATCGAGCGCATCGGCCACCAGCACCGAAAGGCCGATATCGAAGGTCCCGTTGCGCGCACCATGCATTTGATCCAACCACACGCAGCGCACCCACGTCCGCTCGAAACTATACCACCAGGCAACCCCCAACACCATTAGCGCCACCACCAAAATCCACATCACGACCACACCAAAGTACTTTTATAAGATTCCACATATTGCGCATAACGCGCACGCTGGTGAGCACTCCACAGCGTCTGCACTTGACTCGGAGCATACCCCTCGCGCGCCATGCGACGCATCAGTGCTCGCCGTTCGGACGAACTGAGTTGCTCCAAACAATGCTTCAGATAGCGTCGGCGCAACGGACGGTGCAGGGCGCAAAGCACATAGAGCGAAGCCATTGCCAACTCACGATCGGGCGACGAGGCCACCAAACCCAGCAACAATTCATCGGCATCTTCGACCGCAAATTGATGGACCAGACATAACCCCAACCGCTGCAGATTCTGGTGGTGCGACTCCATGAGCGGGCGATAGGCAATGGGCAACAAGGTGCGTCTCATCTGGTGCAGTACCTCCCCCACCTCGCAGGCCGTGAGTGGCTCGTCGAACTCTGCAATCAGCCGCAAAGACTCCTGGGGCACCGCGGCAAGCAAGACCAAAAGTGCCGCAAAACGCACCTCACGCGAGCTATCTCGCAAAAAGGGGCGCACCCGCGACTCCACCTCCGCTTGAGGGGGAAGGTCGGACAACCGCTTCAAGACCAGGGCTCGATGCAGCCCCCGACGCCGTTCGGCCTGACGCAATAGTCGCTGATAGACGCCAAGATGCACCAAATGCTGGGCCATAGCAGTCGGAGAATAGCCATAGAGTGCAGCCCCGATACGGCCACACAACTCAACCATCAGACGAGCCCCATCCACGGCCATTTCGAGCGGAATCGCACGATCTTCCTCTTCCAAAATCAGGCGCACCAACTCCCCCGCCGAACGGCGCATCAAGAGCTCATTGCGCGGCCTTCGTCGTTGACGCAACCACCCTCCGAGCAGCCGCACTGCGACCCACCCGATAGCAAACACTTGCAAGGCGAGCAGAACCCCGTAAAGCCACACCCCCATCAACCCAACGAACGAATCACCTTACTGCGCAAACGCGCAGGATTGAGTGGAAATGTAAGATATTGATCTACGCCACATTCGAGCAACGAAAGCACCGTCTCGTCAGATTGATGCCAGGCGATGACAAAGATCTCGGGACGGCGTAAGGGACGCGGTCTTAGGCGTCGAAAAAAGGCCCTACCGCACCACAAGGGGGCGACCTCCAAAACCAGCACCACCTCGAAGACCATCCGTGCGGTCAACCGGTCGAAATCCGCCCACGAGGTGGCCGTACGAATCTCAGCCTGCAACCCCGCCAAGGTGGTCCGCACCAGCTCGATGAGCAGCACATCGCTCGCAAAAATCAGAATACGCGCCATAAGCTCTTTTTTGTCGCGTGAGCTTCAGACGAAAAGCGTGCCAAAGCCCCCGCAAAACCCATTTTGAACGCATCGAGCCTCGCAAGCACACCGCACCGAGCGAAAAAAGTTTGAGAATTGTTTGTTTATGAAATAAAAAGCCTCTATATTTGCAGTCCAAATTGTGTTTTAAACACGAATTATTCAAAAATCAATGTACGTTATCGTAGAAATCGCAGGTCAGCAATTTAAGGCTGAGAAAGGTCGCAAGCTCTATGTTCACCGTCTCCAGGGCGACGTAGATTCGTCCGTTAGCTTCGACAAGGTCCTGCTCGCAGACAACGACGGTCAGGTAAAGGTAGGTGCACCTGTAGTAGAAGGCGCCTCGGTTAAGTGCAAGATCCTGAAGCACCTGAAGGACGACAAGGTCCTGGTCTTCAAGAAGAAGCGTAGAACTGGTTATCAGAAGTGCAACGGTCACCGTCAGTACCTGACCCAGATTCTCGTGGAGGAGATTGTTGCGTAAGTTAAACCTTAAAAAACTGAAGAAAACATGGCACACAAGAAGGGTGTAGGTAGTTCGAAGAACGGCCTTGAGTCGGAGAGAAAGCGACTCGGTATCAAGTTGTTCGGCGGTCAGTTCGCTAAGGCC
>JAFZFJ010000091.1 GCA_017555975.1 Alistipes sp.
GCTTGCATTGCAGAAGTAAGCGTCCGTAATCTCGCTCGGATTGCCGAGGATCACCAGATGCTCGACGCTGCTACCTTCGAAGATGTACTCGAAGTAACGGTCAACCAGCGTGATCGGCATGCTCACCTTCGTGAGATTGCTACAGCCATCGGTACCGTTAAACGAGGTCACCGACGTCGGGACGTACAGCTCGCTCATCGCGCAGTCGTCGAAGGCGCCATCACCGATCCTCTGAAGGCCCTGCGGCAGAATCACACGCTCAAGCGAGGTACTGGCAAACGCGCCATTGTCGATCACCTTCAAGGGAGCGGCGAAGGGGAACTCGGCAAGCGAGATGCAGTAGTAAAACGCCGAATCACCGATATCGGTAAGCGAGGTGGGCGTGAAATTCAAGCGCTCAAGGCTCTCGCATTCGAAAAAGGCGTAGTCGTCGATCACCCGGAGGCTCGAGGGGAGCGTGACCTCCACGAGGCTTGAGCAATAGGTGAAGAAGTTCTTCGGCAGCGTCGTGCAGCCCTCTCTCACCGTCGCGTACAGAAGCGTCTCCGGGCTCAATACGTTTTCCATGTAGATCGATCTGCCCTTTTCATCAACGAGGGGCAGAGAGAGCGTCAGACGCTCGATCTCGGTATCGTAGAATGCGGACGTACCCAGCACCTGCAGACTGCTCGGCAGGGTAAGCTCGGTGAGTGCCGTATATTCAAACGCGCCGGCACCGATATGCGTCAGTCCCTCGTTCAGGGAAAGCGTCCGCAGCTCCTCACAGCCGCTGAAGGCGTAGTTACCGACCGTGCGCATACCTCTGCCGAAGGTGACCGAGGTGAGCGAGTGCACACTCTCAAACGCACTCTTGCCGATGCTCGTCAGCGAATCGGGGAAGGAAATCTGAACGATGGCAGTGCCCTCGAAGGCGAAGTCGCCGATGCTCTCAAGCTGACTGCCGAGGGCAAGGACCGTATAGCTCTTGCAGTAAGAGAAGGCGGATTTGCCAACCGTTTTGATGCTACCGCCGATTACCGCCGTGAGATTTTCGCAATAGGAGAACGCGTCATCGCCGATGGCAGTCACACTGCTCGGCAGGGTCACGGTTTCAAGATCGTAGTAGCCCTCAAAATATCCTGCGGGAACTTCACTTGCCGTGCCGATCACCGTCACCGTCTTCAGCATACTGAAAAGCACGTATCTGTCGCTTGCCGCCATCACGGTATCGGGAAGAATCGGGGCGGTCAGGGTGACGATATTGCCGGGGAAGGCACTGCTGCCGATCGCCGTCACCGTGGTGGGGATATAAACGTTCGTCATCTGCGTGCAATCGTTGAAGGCACCGGAGCCAACCGTCTGCAGTCCCTCGGGGAGCATGCACTCGGTAAGTGCCGTGCTGAAAAACGCATCCTCACCGATCTTTTTCAGCGTGGCGTCAAAATGGAACTCGGTGATCAAATCACAGTCGTAGAAGGCGTTATCGCCAATCTCGGTGAGCGCGTAGCCGGCGCGAGTGAGCGTCTGAAGATTGTAACAGCCCTTGAAGGCGGATGCCTCGATCACCGTAAGGCTTGCGGGCAGGCGCACC
>JAFZFJ010000092.1 GCA_017555975.1 Alistipes sp.
AGTGAAGGGAGTTCTGTCAAGAGCTGCCTTTATGTTGCCAAAGGGGATGCGCGCTCTGATGCGGTGCGTTTTTGCGGAAGTAGCTCAGTTGATAGAGCATTAGCCTTCCAAGCTAAGGGTCGCGAGTTTGAGCCTCGTCTTCCGCTCCAAAGTCGGAGTCGGGTCTGGCAAAAGACTCGACGTCCGGCACAAAAGAAAAAGTAGAACATTTTATATACTTTAAAACTTATACAACTATGGCAAAAGAAAAATTTGACCGTTCGAAACCGCACGTGAACATCGGTACCATCGGTCACGTAGACCACGGTAAGACGACGCTGACGGCTGCTATCACGACCGTTCTGGCTAAGAATGGTTTGTCGGAGCTCCGTTCGTTTGACTCGATCGACAACGCTCCTGAGGAGAAGGAGCGTGGTATCACGATCAACACCTCGCACGTTGAGTACCAGACGGCTAACCGTCACTATGCTCACGTAGACTGCCCGGGTCACGCCGACTACGTTAAGAACATGGTAACGGGTGCTGCCCAGATGGACGGTGCCATCCTCGTAGTTGCTGCAACCGACGGTCCGATGCCCCAGACGAACGAGCACGTTCTGCTGGCTAAGCAGGTGAACGTTCCCCGCATCGTTGTTTTCCTGAACAAGTGCGACATGGTTGACGATCCCGAGATGCTCGACCTGGTTGAGATGGAGGTTCGCGACCTGCTCTCGAAGTACGACTTCGACGGTGACAACGCTCCCATCATCCGTGGTTCGGCTCTTGGTGGTCTGAACGGCGAGCCCCAGTGGGAGGAGAAGATCATGGAGCTCATGAGCAACGTTGATGAGTATGTACCCATCCCGGCTCGTGAGAACGAGAAGCCCTTCCTGATGCCGGTTGAGGACGTATTCTCGATCACCGGTCGTGGTACCGTAGTAACGGGCCGTATCGAGACTGGTATTATCCACGTAGGTGATCCCGTTGAGATCATCGGTCTGGGTGAGAAGTCGATGACGTCGACCTGTACGGGTGTTGAGATGTTCCGCAAGCTCCTCGATGAGGGTGAGGCTGGTGATAACGTAGGTCTGCTGCTCCGTGGTATCGACAAGAAGGAGGTTAAGCGCGGTATGGTAGTTGCCAAGCCGGGTTCGATCAAGCCCCACACGCAGTTCAAGGCTGAGGTCTACATCCTGAAGAAGGAGGAGGGTGGCCGTCACACGCCGTTCCACAACAAGTACCGTCCCCAGTTCTATCTGCGTACGATGGACGTAACCGGTGAGGTTGCTCTGCCCGCAGGTGTTGACATGGTGATGCCGGGTGACCACGTAACGATCACCGTTACGCTGATCTATCCCGTCGCTCTGAACGAGGGTCTCCGTTTCGCTATCCGCGAGGGTGGTCGCACGGTAGGTGCTGGTCAGATCATCGAGATCGTTGAGTAATACACTCAAACAATAGAGAAGCGGTGTTAACCGCACCGCTTCTCACTTTTAGGAGCATAGTTCAAGGGTAGAATAGCGGTCTCCAAAACCGTTGATGGGAGTTCGAATCTCTCTGCTCCTGCTATAAGATAAAAAAGAAAATTAGTATGCTGAAATACATCAAAGAATCGTACAACGAGTTGGTAAACAAGGTTACGTGGCCTTCGTTTGCTCAGCTGCAGAGTTCGACGATCGTCGTGATGGTGGCCTCGGCCATCTTCGCCGTAGTTGTTCTTGCTATGGACCTGACGTTCGAGAACGTGATGGAGTTTATCTACAAGACCCTCGGTAATCTGTAATCGTCTTTTTTAAGTGATGAGTGAGATTAATAAGGAGTGGTATGTAGTTCGAGCCATTGGCGGTAAAGAGGCCAAGGTAAAGGAGTATCTCGATAAAGAGATACGCCTTGCTCATTTGGAGGACTACATCTCGCAGGTACTGATTCCCACGGAGAAGTATTATACGATCCGTAACGGCAAAAAGGTCTCCAAGGAGAAGGTTTCGTATCCGGGCTATGTGCTGATCGAGGCTGCCTTGGTAGGCCAAATTCCTATGATTATTCGTAATATCCCCAACGTGCTTGGTTTCTTGGGCGAGACGAAAGAGGATGGTCGCAAGATGAACGCGGCACCCCTCCGTCCACAAGAGGTTGCCCGTATTCTCGGTCGCGTCGATGAGATCAGCGCCATGGAGGAGGAGAACGAAATTACTTATATTGTCGGCGAAGCCGTTAAGGTCACAGATGGCCCTTTCTCAAGCTTCCAGGGTACGATCGAGGCTGTCGACAACGAGCGCAAGAAGCTCACGGTATCGGTGAAGATATTCGGGCGCAAGACTCCGATGGAGTTGAGCTTCACACAAGTAGAAAAAGAATAATTAACAAAGGAAAACTATGGCAAAAGAGGTTGCTGCATTTATTAAATTGCAGATCAAAGGTGGTGCCGCAAATCCTTCGCCCCCGGTAGGTCCGGCATTGGGTTCTAAGGGAGTCAACATTATGGACTTCTGCAAGCAGTTCAATGCACGTACGCAGGACAAGGCAGGTAAGGTTCTTCCGGTCATCATCACCGTTTACAGCGATAAGTCGTTCGACTTTGTTGTAAAACAGCCGCCTGTAGCTATTCAGCTCAAGCAAGCAGCCAATGTGCAGACCGGTTCCGCTCAGCCTAACCGTCAGAAGGTTGGCCAGGTAACGTGGGATCAGGTTCGCGAGATCGCTCAGGACAAGATGCCTGATATGAACTGCTTCACGATTGAGTCTGCAATGCGCATGGTTGCCGGTACTGCTCGCAGTATGGGTATCAGTGTCGTTGGTGAATTTCCTAAGAACTAAAGAAGAAGATGAGTAAGTTGACGAAAAATCAAAAGATCGCCATCGCCAAGGTGGAGGCCGGTAAGGCTTACAAGCTTTCGGAGGCTGCTGCTCTTCTGAAGGAGATCACTTTCACGAAATTTGATGCTTCGGTAGATGTCGATGTACGCCTGGGTGTTGACCCCCGTAAGGCGAACCAGATGGTACGTGGCGTGGTAACGCTGCCCCACGGTACCGGTAAGGTAGTACGTGTTCTTGTACTCTGCACCCCCGAGAAGGAGGCTGAGGCACAGGCTGCAGGTGCTGACTTCGTAGGTCTGGATGAGTATGTAGACAAGATCAAGGGCGGTTGGACGGATGTAGACGTTATCATCTGTACGCCGAACGTAATGGGTAAGGTTGGTGCACTGGGTCGTATTCTCGGTCCCCGTGGTCTGATGCCGAACCCCAAGACGGGTACGGTTACGATGGACGTAGCTAAGGCTGTTCAGGACGTTAAGGCCGGTAAGATCGACTTCAAGGTCGACAAGTTCGGTATCGTTCACACGTCGGTAGGTAAGATTTCGTTCACGGAGGATCAGATCGTAGACAATGCGAAGGAGGTTCTCAACACGATTATCAAGCTGAAGCCGGCTGCCGCTAAGGGTACTTATGTGAAGAGCATTTATCTCTCGACCACGATGAGTCCCGCTGTGCAGATCGATCCTAAATCAGTAGAAACCAAATAATTAGGAGGAACGTAAGAGATGACTAAGGAAGAAAAACTGGTTGTAATTAACAACCTTGCCGAGCAGCTCGAAGCTTATCCTCACTTCTACATCACCGATATTGAGGCTCTGAACGCTGAGCAGACCGCTGCCCTGCGTCGCAAGTGCTTCGAGAGCGACGTGAAGCTCGTTGTTGTTAAGAACACGCTCTTCGTGAAGGCTCTGGAGAAGGTAGAGAAGGCTGATGCTGATTTGGTAAAGACCCTGGAGGGTCCGACCTCGATCATGTTCACCAACGTAGCAAAGGCTCCTGCGGTCCTGATCAAGGAGTTCCGCAAGAAGTCGGACAAGCCCGTGCTGAAGGCTGCTTTCGCTGAGGGTGGCGTATACGTAGGTGACGATAAGATCGACGCACTTTGCAACATTAAGTCGAAGGAGGAGCTGGTTGCCGATATCGTTGCACTGCTCCAGTCGCCGGCCAAGAATGTTATTTCTGCACTGCAGGGTGCTGCAGGTCAGAAGATCGCGGGCCTCGTAAAGACGCTCGAGGAGAGAAACAATTAATCACAAAAGAAACAAACAAAATTTTAATAATCTACTACTATGGCAGATATCAAGAAACTTGCTGAAGAACTGGTTAACCTGAAGGTTACCGAGGTAAACGAACTGGCTCAGATCCTCAAGGAGGAGTACGGCATTGAGCCCGCTGCTGCTGCTGTCGCTGTTGCTGCTCCCGCAGCTGCTGGTGAGGCTGCTCCCGCAGAGAAGACGACGTTCGACGTTATTCTGAAGAGCGCCGGTCAGGCTAAGCTCCAGGTCATCAAGGCCGTTAAGGAGGCTGCTGGTCTGTCGCTGGGCGACGCTAAGGCTCTCGTAGATGCTGCTCCTAAGGCTATCAAGGAGGGTATCTCGAAGGAGGAGGCTGAGGCTCTGAAGAGCTCGCTCGAGGAGGCTGGTGCTGAGGTTGAGCTGAAGTAATTCTTCAGGCTGCTATAAGCACGCCAACTCAGAAACAGGTATAGTGGCTTACCAGGTAAGCCCTATACCTTTTCTTGGTCTAAACACCCCGGGTGGAAAACAATTAGGCTTGGATTTCGTGCCAAGCCTTTGTGGTGTGAAACCTACAGGTGTTAAAGATCGATGAACTGCTCCCGCAAAACGCTTAAAATGAGCGCTTTTGCTCGGGAGCATTCCGCGGATAAAGCGGGGGTGGCCAACCAGGATGCGGTGCTCGAAATGGGGAATGGGCATCGATCGGGTGGTACATACGCTCGATTCGCGTGGAGTTCGGCTCCTGAGTCGTAAGAGTGAATCCCGTCATCGGGCTCTTGCGATTGAGAAGGCGACCTGCACAAAACAACAACGAATCGGATTCTTCCTTGTTGCAGAGTGAACCCCGGCATCGGGCTCTGGAAACAAGCGGGATCGGTCGAGGACGGGAGGGCTCTTGGGCTCGATGGTCCAGTAGACAGCGATTCAACGTCCTCCGATGCAAACAACAGATCGCAGAGTGAATCCCGGCATCGGGCTCTGGAGATTGGCTTGGAGCGACAACGAAAAGTTCCCCAAAAGGTAAGTAATGGGTCGTGAGCCACCCCGTGTGGTGAGCGATTGCAAAAAAATTAGGTTAATTACCGATGTCCACAACTAACAACAACATTCGAAAGAGCTTCTCCACGGTGAAGAACCGGGTGCCTTATCCCGACTTGCTCGAGGTGCAGCTCAAATCGTTCCGTGACTTCTTCCAGATGGACACGACGGCCGAGAATCGTAAGAACGAGGGGCTGTACAAGGTCTTCCAGGAGAACTTCCCGATCACGGACACCCGGAACAACTTCGTTCTGGAGTTTATCGATTATTACATTGATCCGCCTCGCTACACGATCGAGGAGTGTTTGGAGCGCGGTCTGACGTACAGCGTACCCCTCAAGGCGAAGCTGAAGCTCTACTGTACGGACGATGAGCACGAGGATTTCGGCATCCAGGTTCAGGATGTATACTTCGGCCAGATTCCCTACATGACCGAGCGTGGTACGTTTGTTATCAACGGTGCCGAGCGTGTAATCGTTTCGCAGCTGCACCGCTCGCCGGGTGTATTCTTCGGCCAGAGCATGCACACGAACGGTACGAAGCTCTACTCGGCACGTATCATCCCGTTCAAGGGTTCGTGGATTGAGTTTGCCACGGATATCAACAACGTGATGTATGCCTACATCGACCGTAAGAAGAAGTTGCCCGTAACGACGCTGTTGCGTGCAATTGGTTACGAGGCAGACCAGCAGATTCTCGAGATCTTCGACCTGGCCGACGAGGTAAAGGTTACGAAGTCGAATCTGAAGAAGGCCGTAGGTCGCAAGCTCGCTGCACGTGTGCTGACGACGTGGGTCGAGGACTTCGTTGACGAGGATACGGGCGAGGTTGTTTCGATCGAGCGTAACAACGTGATTGTAGACCGTGAGACGGTTCTCGAGGAGGATCACATCGATCAGATCCTGGAGAGCGGCACGAAGTCGATTCTGCTGCACAAGGAGAACGCTTCGGGTATCGATTTCTCGATCATCTACAACACGCTGCAGAAGGACCCCTGCAACTCCGAGAAGGAGGCTGTGGTTTATATCTACAGACAGCTGCGCGCTTCGGAGCCGCCTGATGAGGCAACGGCTCGTGACGTGATCGAGAAGCTCTTCTTCTCGGACAAGCGTTACGACCTGGGTGATGTGGGTCGCTACCGCATCAACAAGAAGCTCAACATGGAGATTGATCCGGCTGTTCGCACGCTGACGCGTGAGGATATCATTGCGATCATCAAATACCTGATTCAGCTGATCAACTCGAAGGCCGAGGTTGATGATATCGACCACCTGTCGAACCGTCGTGTACGCACGGTGGGCGAGCAGCTCTCGAATCAGTTCTCGATTGGTTTCGTACGCATGGCTCGTACGATTCGTGAGCGCATGAACGTTCGTGACAACGAGGTCTTCACGCCCGTGGAGCTGATCAACGCCAAGACGCTGTCGTCGGTGATCAATTCGTTCTTCGGTACGTCGCAGCTCTCGCAGTTCATGGACCAGATCAACCCGCTGGCTGAGATTACGCACAAGCGTCGTCTGTCGGCCCTGGGTCCCGGTGG
>JAFZFJ010000093.1 GCA_017555975.1 Alistipes sp.
CACGGCACTCGGGATTATCAACATCTCGCCCTCGATGCCTAAGGAGGCCGCTTTTGCCATCAAGAACATCGATTCGAAGCGCGGTATCATCAACTTCATCTGCTCGAATATGGAGCTGGCCGATGAGGATCGCCAGGCCCTGTTGGAGGCCCCCGGTCTGTTGGCCCGAGCACGCAAACTGCTTGAGATTCTGATCCGCGAGCAGCAGCTGGCCGAGCTCAAGAACGAGATCCAGGAGCGCGTGAAGCAGGAGATTGACAAGCAGCAGCGTGACTACTACCTGCAGCAGCAGATGCGCACGATTCAAGAGGAGTTGGGTGACACGAACGACGCTGATCTGCAACGCCTCGAGGAGGCTGCTTCGAAGAAGAAGTGGCCCGAAGAGGTGGGCAAGCTCTTTAAGAAGGAGCTGCAGAAGTTGGAGCGCATCAACCCCGCTGTAGCCGAATATACGGTGCAGATTACCTACCTGGAGCTCTTGTTGGAGCTTCCTTGGGAGGAGTATACGGAGGATAACCTCGACCTGAAGGTGGCGCGTGAGCAGCTCGATCGCGACCACTTCGGCCTGGAGGAGGTGAAGGACCGCATCCTGGAGCACCTGGCCGTCATCAAACTTAAAGGCGATCTGAAGTCGCCGATTCTCTGCCTCTACGGCCCTCCGGGTGTGGGTAAGACCTCGCTCGGTAAGTCGGTGGCAGCCGCCTTGGGTCGCAAGTTTGGTCGCATCTCGCTCGGTGGTCTGCACGACGAGTCGGAGATTCGCGGCCACCGCCGCACCTACATCGGCGCTATGCCCGGTCGTATCATCCAGACCATCAAGCGTTGCGGTTCGTCGAATCCGGTCATCATCCTCGATGAGGTGGACAAGCTGACCGTCTCGAACCACGGCGATCCGTCGAGTGCGCTGTTGGAGGTCTTGGATCCGGAGCAGAACACTACCTTCCACGACAACTACATCGATGTGGAGTATGACCTCTCGAAGGTGCTCTTCATCGCTACGGCAAACAATATCCAGAATATCGCTCCTGCACTGCGTGACCGTATGGAGATGATCAACATCCCCGGTTACCTGATGGAGGAGAAGGTCTCGATTGCCCTAGAGCACCTGTTGCACAAGCAGCGTGAGGCGCATGGTATTGCCCCCGAGCAGATGACCCTTGCGCCGGCTACCGTGGAGCAGATCATCAGCGGCTACACGCGTGAGGCCGGTGTGCGTTCGCTCGACAAGCAGTTGGCTAAGCTGGCCCGTTCGCGTGCCAAGCAGATCGCCTTTGAGGAGGACTACACGGCCGAAATCGGCTCGGAGGAGGTGCAGCGCGTGCTGGGTATGCCGAAGTTCCTGAACGATCAGTACGAGGTGGGTGGCATGACGGGTGTCGTGACCGGCCTGGCCTGGACGGAGGTCGGCGGTGATATCCTCTACATCGAGTCGGTACTCACGCCCGGTAAGGGTGCACTGAGCCTGACGGGAAACCTGGGTGATGTGATGAAGGAGTCGGCAACGATTGCGCACGAGTGGGTGAAGGCCCACCACGAGGAGCTGGGCATCGATCCCGTGCTTTTTGAGAAACACGACCTGAATATCCACGTTCCCGAAGGTGCTATTCCGAAGGATGGTCCCTCGGCCGGTATCACGATGGTGACTTCGATCGTCTCGACCTACACGAAGCGTGAGGTGAAGGAGCGTATCGCCATGACGGGTGAGACGACCCTGCGTGGCCGCGTGACCCCCGTGGGTGGTGTGAAGGAGAAGATCCTCGCTGCTAAGCGTGCCGGTATCACGGAGCTGATCCTCTCGGAGGATAACCGCAAGGATGTGGCCGAGATTAAGGCCGACTACATCGCGGGTCTCACGTTCCATTATGTTAGAACCAATGACGAGGTACTCCGCCTCGCCCTTAAATAATAGGTATGAAGTTTATAGCCATTATTCCGGCCCGTTATGCCTCGACCCGCTTTCCGGGTAAGCCGTTGGCAGTGCTGGGTGGTAAGACGATGATTCAGCGCGTCTATGAGCAGGTGAAGGGTGTGCTGGACGATGCTGTGGTAGCTACGGACGATGAACGCATCTACGAGGCGGTAAAGGCCTTTGGCGGCAAGGTGGAGATGACCTCCACGGAGCATCGCAGCGGTACGGATCGTTGCTGGGAGGCCTACTGCAAGCAGGGCGAACAGTTTGATGTTGTGGTCAACGTGCAGGGTGATGAGCCCTTTATCCAGGCGGCGCAGCTTGAGGCCCTGAAGCGTTGCTTCGAGAACCCTGCAACCGATATTGCTACGCTCGTGAAGCCCTTTACGGTGGCTGACGGTCTGGAGGCCTTGGAGAATCCCAACTCGCCGAAGGTGGTCCTGGACGAGCAGTCGCAGGCGATCTACTTCTCGCGCTCGGTGATTCCCTACCTGCGAGGTGTGGCCCGCGAAGAGTGGCTCGAAAAGCATACCTTCTACAAGCATATCGGCATCTATGCCTTCCGCACGGAGGTACTTCAGACGGTTACCTCGCTTCCGCAGTCGACCCTCGAGAAGGCCGAGTCGCTCGAACAGCTCCGCTGGCTGGAGAATGGCTACAAGATTGGCGTTGGTGTGACCGACATCGAGACGATCGGTATCGATACGCCCGAGGATCTGGAGAAGGCGGAGGCCTTCCTAAAATTAAAAATTAAGAATTAAGAACCGACGCTGCGAGTGAGTGCAGAGACTGCTTGCAGACTATGCCGAGCCGCGAGGAGGAAAAGCCTGCGAAGCAGGGTTAATTAAGAATTAAGAATGATGATTTTGCATTCTAAATTTTGAATTTGCCTAACAAAAAAATCCCCCGAACATGTGTCCGGGGGATTTTTCTTGTAAGTCGCAACTTACTCGGCAACGATTGCCTCGGTGGGGCAAGCGCCTGCGCAGGTACCGCAGTCGATGCACTTATCGGGGTCAATTACATAGATGTCACCAGCCGAAATAGCCTCAACGGGGCACTCGCCAATGCAGGTACCGCAAGCAACGCAAGCGTCAGTAATTTTGTAAGCCATAGTCTTATTTTTTTTTAAGTTAATGTGTGTTCTTTATGCAAATATAGTCATTTATTTGATAAAATCAAATCCTGTGTAGGGAATTAACACCTCCGGGATGCGGATTCCCTCCTCGGTCTGATTGTTCTCAAGCAGGGCGGCCACGATGCGGGGCAGGGCCAGCGACGAACCGTTCAAAGTATGTGCCAGCTGGGTCTTCTTCTGCTCGTCGCGGTAGCGGAGCTTCAGACGGTTGGCCTGGAACGACTCGAAGTTCGATACCGACGACACCTCCAACCAACGCTGCTGAGCCTCCGAGTATACCTCGAAGTCGTAGGTCAGTGCCGAGGTGAACGACATGTCACCGCCACACAGACGCAGGATGCGGTAGGGCAGACCGAGCGACTTAACGATCGACTCTACGTGGGCCACCATGCCATCCAGAGCTTCGTACGACTTGTCGGGATGAGCCACCTGGACGATCTCCACCTTGTCGAACTGGTGCAGACGGTTCAGACCGCGCACATCCTTGCCATACGAACCGGCCTCACGACGGAAGCAGGGGGTGTAGGCCGTCATCTTCACGGGGAGCTCCTCGCCCGAGAGAATCACGTCGCGGAAGATGTTCGTTACGGGAACCTCAGCCGTCGGCACGAGGTAGAAGTTGTCGGCCGTGGCGTGGTACATCTGACCCTCCTTGTCGGGCAGCTGACCCGTACCGAAGCCCGAAGCCTCGTTGACCATGATGGGGGGCTCTACCTCCTGGTAGCCTGCCTTCGTGTTGCAGTCGAGGAAGTAGTTGATCAGGGCACGCTGCAGACGAGCACCCTTACCCTTGTAGACGGGGAAACCGGCACCGGTGAGCTTCACGCCCAGGTCGAAGTCGATGATGTCGTATTTGCGAGCCAGCTCCCAGTGGGGCAGGGGATTCTCGGGCAGCTTCGAGTAGTTCTCCTCGAGCTTAACCACCACGTTGTCCTCGGCCGTGCGACCCTCGGGAACGATCTCGGCGGGGAAGTTCGGCAGCGATACGATGGCGCCGTTGAGCTCCTCCTGTACCGTAACCGACTCCTGCTGCAGCTCGGCCGACTTCTGCTTCATGGCAGCTACGTTGGCCTTGGCAGCCTCGGCCTCCTCTTTACGGCCCTGGCCCATCAGCATACCAATCTCCTTGGCGGCCTTGTTCTGGGCGGCAAGGGTGTTATCCAGCTCAACCTGGATGGCGCGACGACGATCGTCAAGCGCAATAATCTTCTCGATGATGGGGGCGGCATCTACGCCTTTCTTGGCCAATTTGCGGATAGCCTCAGCCTGATCATCACGGATTTGCTTGATTGTAAGCATATTATTTGGTGCTTTAATTGATTTTTCGGTTTACAAACGACAAAAATACGAAATCGAATTAAAAATGAAAAATTAAAAATGAAAAATTATTGAGCGAAGCTCATCTTATGCCAATTTTTAATTCTTCATTCTTTATTTTTAATTCCAAAGATTTATCTTTGTGGCATGAAACGAATCGAGTTGTTGGCTCCGGCCAAAGATTACGAAGCGGCCGTGGCGGCTGTGGAGTATGGCGCCGATGCCCTCTATATCGGGGGCTCGCGTTTTGGCGCGCGTCAGGCGGCCACGAACACCATCGACGAGGTGGCGCGCGTGGTGGCGTATGCCCACCGCTTTGGCGTGAAGGTCTATGCCACGATGAACACCCTTGTGTGGGATTCGGAGCTCGAGGAGGCTGAAAAGGAGGCGCGTGCCCTGCTTCAGGCGGGGGTAGATGCCCTCATTGTGCAGGACATGGCCTATTGTCGCATGGGACTCAATTGCGAGCTGCACGCCTCGACCCAGGTGCAGGTGCGTACCCCCGAGTTGGCCCGATTCCTCGCCGAGGCGGGCTTTGCGCGTGTGATTTTGGAACGAGCCCTCTCCCTGGAGGAAATCCGTGCAATCTGTCGCGAAACACCGGCCGAGGTGGAGTGCTTCGTGCATGGAGCGATCTGCGTAGGTTACAGCGGTCGCTGTTTCCTCTCGCGCTCGATGTCGCCTCGTAGCGGTAACCGCGGAGGTTGCAGCCAGCCCTGCCGCCTGAAGTGGAACCTCACGGATGGCAAGGGAAAGAGCTATCTGAAAGAGAAACACCTGCTCTCGGTGTTGGATCTCTCGCTCAAGAAACGTGTTGGCGAACTGCTCGATGCGGGAGTTACCTCCTTTAAGATCGAGGGACGCCTCAAGGATACGGATTATATCAAAAATGTGGTGGCAGCCTATCGTGCGGCACTCGACGCCGAACTTAAGCTCCGCCCCGAATTGGTACGTGCCTCGGTGGGGGAGTCGGTGACCGAGTTCCGTCCCGATACGGCCAAGAGTTTCACGCGTGGCGAGTCGGAGTACTACCTCGACGGCAAGCAGCGTGGCGTGGCCTCGTTCGATACGCCAAAGGCGGTGGGCGAATATGTGGGTCGCATTGTCGATAAAAGCCGTCGAGGATGGCGCATTGAGGGGGATAAGCCGCTTACGGCCGGTGATGGTATCTGCCTGATGACCTCGGAG
>JAFZFJ010000094.1 GCA_017555975.1 Alistipes sp.
ATAGCCTCTTCGCGAGCCTGCTTGAGGTGGCCGAGCAGAATCTGCTCATCCTCGGCAGTCATGTTCGGTACGATCGAGCGATAGCCCTGCATCGTGAAGGCCACCTTGCCCACCGTGTATTCATCAAAGACCTGCTCGATCTGCTCGTCGCTCAGCACGCTCTTAAGCCCCTTCATCAAACGCTCGCGCTCCTTGATGGGGATCGTACGGTTGGCCATCATCTCGCGCTCGATCTTCGAGAGCTTGCGACCGCTCGCGGGATCAATTTCGGGAATGGTGGTGTAGGGATGGGCATTGTGCCAATCGCGTACGGCACGGCGGTGGTTATAGACGGCCGTCGTGGCGACGTTGATGGCGCGCTCATCCGTGAGGCCCAGCTTAGCGATAATCTCTTGCGACTTGCGATAGACGGCCTCATCGGCAGCTGCAGCACGTACGCGATCCTTGCCGAAATAGGGAGCCAACTGGTTTACCGAACGGATGGCCGTCTCGGGCATCAATTCGCCATTCTTGCCGAATGAGTGGAGCACGTTGTGCGCAACAACCGTCACCTTGCTTTCGTCAATCTTCGAGCTGTCGAGCCCCAAGCTCTTGGCAAAGAAGGCGTAGGCGGCCTGACGCTTCGAAGGACCGTAGTCGTGACCCTCGGTGGCCAGGTGTACATGCTCGAGCTGATCGCTTGCCTCACAGAGGGCATAGGCTTGCTCTAAATAGGGGTATTCGACCGTCGGAACGCTCTTCGTCCAGTCCTTGCCATCGGAGATTACGCACAGCGGACGCGGTGCAAAGATGGCTGCCATCTCGGCATTGCAGGTGCCACCGGCCGCCAACGTAATGGGCATGCCGCTCTCACAAGGGCAGCCGCCGTCGAACCACGACGAGAGGCTCACCACGGGGCAGAGTGCCGTGAAGCGGTCATCCACCACGCTCAATACGACCGACTGCTGGCCACCGCCCGAAGCGCCCGTAACACCCACACGCGTCATGTCTACATCAGCGCGCGTGGCCATGTAGTCCAAAATCGAGATGCCGTTCATGATCTGAATCGTGCCGGCATAGGAGGTGCGGTGAGCGGCGCTCGAAACCTGCAACTCGGACTCGGCATAACCGAACATGTCGTAATCGACGGCAATGGCACCCATGCGGGCAAAGGTGGCCATGCGCAACTGCTGATTTTCGCGGTAGCGACCCGTGTTGAAGTGTCCTACGGGGCAGAGGATCACGGGGTAGTTGCCCTTCTTGGCGGGGGCATAGATCGAACCGCATACATAGAGGCCCGGCAGGGTCTCCAGCGCGAAGTTCGTCACCGTGTAGCCGTCGTATTTGCGCACCTTCGAGAGAATCGGATTCGGTGCTACGCGCTTTGCGAGCAGTGCATCTACCTCCAACTTTTCGCGCACCTCGCGACGAATCACCGCAGCACGCTCCTCAAAGCTCGCACGGTCGGTATAGCACGAGAGCAGGTAGGAGACCATCTTCTGACCATCGGCCGGCGTGCGACGATAGTACTCGAAGGGCTTTACGGCATACTGCTTCTCGCCGGTTTGCGAGAAGGTCAGGTCGAAAGGCCACAGCAGGGCGTGGAGCGTCTCTTCGATCGAATAAGGGCGTACACGGAAGTCGGCGTAGGGAAGCGTCAACCCCTGCGTCGGGGCGTCTACCTTGATCTTGACCTCAAAGCGCTCTGCAACCTCTTTGAGTACCTCATCCAGCGGACGGGTAAATTGCTCCTCGTAGCGATTTTGTGCCAGGCCCGTGAACTGCATCACGAGCAGACATGCTATCAGAATCAGTTTTTTCATGCTTTAGATTGGTGTAAATTTTTATCGAAGTGATTTGGCGCGTTCGCGAGCGTAGCGAGGTAGCTCCTCGACCGAACGAACCGCTTCGGCAGGGAGCAACGAGCCTCCCTTGCCGAAGAGCAGCAGCTCTTCCATCGGCTCGAGCGTGAGTTTGGTCTCGTCGGCACGCGTAACATCGAGCCCGAAGACGCGGGCAAAGAAGTCATAAACGGCCTTGCGTTTGTTGTATCCAAAGTCGTGTCCCTCGTTGGGGAAGTGGTAGAAGTAGAGTTGATCCTCGGCGTTGTAGAGCTTGTAGATCTGTTGCAACATCGGGCCTTCCAATTCGGGAACGTGGGCGGTCCAATCCTTGCCGTCGGAGACCACGCCCAGCGGTCGCGGAGCGTGTACGGCAGCCAACTCTACGTTGCAGCAGCCGTCGGCGGCAGCCGGTAGGTAGATGGCGCTCTCGCACGGACAACCTCCGTCGAAGTAGGCGGAGAGGCTGATGACGGGGCAGATGGCCGTGAAGCGCGGGTCAATACCCATCTGCATCGTCTGCGTACCACCGCCCGAAGCACCACACAGACCCACGCGGGTCGGGTCGATATCTTCGCGCGAAAGCATCCAATCCAGCAGGATCTGCGTATTCATCCACTGCATCTGCTGCGCCAGAACCGAGTGGTGAACCTGCTCGCCCAGCTGCAGGGCTGATTCCCCATAGCCCACCAGGTCGTAGGCTACTGCAATGATACCCATGCGAGCCCAAGCGGCCATGCGAGCCTGGTTGTCGTGTAGGTAGCGTGGCGTGTGGCCATCGGGTGAGAGCACAACGGGCAGACGTTCACCCTCCTTGAGTTTCTGTGAGGGGGCGTAGATCGAACCGCACAGATAGAGGCCCGGAAGGGTCTCGATGCGGAAATTCTGCACCGTGTAGCCGTTGTATTTGCGCTTTTTGGTGAGAACCGGCTCGGCATCCTGCACGGTTAAAACACGCAAGTTAAGAATCTCTCGATTGATGATGGCCGAGACCTCTTGCTCAACCCGATCGAGACGCTCTTCAGCCGTTTGACGGTTCTGGTAGTGGGTTGCGGTGAGGTAATCCACCAGCTTGCGACCCTCCTCCGGCAGACGACGGTGCGGTTCGTAGGGCTTAATCTTGTAGTAGCGCGGATTTTGCTTGACGAACTTGTAGTTGAAGAGCGTCAGTACGTTGTTCAGCGACTCCTCGATCGAGTAGGGACGGATGCGCGAATCGGCTTGTGGTACCCACTTGCCGACCGTGTCGACCTCCACCTTCAGACGGGTCTCAAAGCGGGCCGAAAGCTCGCGAATCACCTGATCGAGCGACTTGCGATGGGTCGCTTCGTAGTTGTACTGCGCATGCGCCGTAAGGCATGTGCACACAACGAGTAATCCTGTCAGTATACGTTTCATTTGCTACCAGTTTTTCGTAAAGGTATATGTGCCGGCCACCACTTCGTGCAGTGCCTCCTCGCCCGGCATCATAATGCGGGCGTGGCAGTTGGCCGGTATGGTTACATGGAGCGTAAAGCGCTCGTTGTCGTTGGTCCATTCAACCGCCACCTCGCCATAGAGGGTGCGGATCGAACCCTTCGCCCACTTGAGCCCTCCAACAGGGCTTGGAGCGATAGTCATGAGGCGATAGCCCTCACCCTCGGCGTTGGGGGCAATGCCCAACAGTGAGCGGAAGAGCCACTCGTCGATCTGGCCCATCATGAAGTGGTTCCACGACGAGCCTTGGCGCGGATCCCACTGCTCGGTGAGGGTCGTGGCGCCGTATTGGAGCTGGAAGCCGTAGCCCGGTGCCTCCCAGTGGTTATGCATGGCACACATCAGCTCGTTGAGACCGTTGCGGGCCAAGGTCTGGAAGAGATAACGATTGCCCACATCGCCTGTCGTCAGGCGGGTGTTGTGTGCCTCGATGTCGGCAACGAGGTTTTGCAAGACGGCTTCTCGGCGCTCGCTCGGTACTAACTCGAGAAAGAGCGGCAGTGAGTTGCTGCACTGACTGCCCGTGCCATATTGGTTCGTCTCGGGGTCGAGATAGCAGGCATTGAAGGCCTCTTTGATCTGCTCCGCGAGGGCGTTGTAGTGCGCTGCATCGGCTGTTTCGCCCACCATCGTGGCAGCGCGAGCCAGGTGGTGCGCGGCCATGTAGTAATGGGCTGAGGCAACCAATCCGATAGGCGTGTTACGCGAGAATCCGGCACGGAAATCACCATAGTCGTACCAATCACCCAGACCGAAGTCAATCAGGTGACCCTCGGCGCGCGAGGTGAGGTAGTCGACCCATCGTCGCATTACGGGGTAGTACTCCCGAATCAGACTGTCATCCCCATATGCTTCGTAATACATGAAGGGGGCCATGATGCAGGTGATGCTCCACTCGGGCGAGTCGGCAAAGTCGTCCATGCCCGGCCCCTCGAAGATGACGTAGTTCGGGGCGGTGGTGGGGATCATGCCATCGGCACGTTGAGCATCGGCAATGTCGCGCATCACCTTCCTGAGGTAGGTCGTCAGGTCGTAGTTATACAAAAGTCCCGGACCGTTGAGGTGTACCTGCTCCAGCCAGCCGAGTTTTTCGCGGTGGGGACAGTCGGTCCAGACGGCCTGCATGTTGCTACGCACCGCGTTGTGAATAAGTCGGTGTGCGGCGTTAAATACTTCGCTATCACTCTCGAACGAGGCAATCTCTTCAGCCGACGAGTGTACGAAGCACGAGTTGATCTGCTTCACGACGGGCAACCCTTCGGGGTTCTCCATCCCCTCCAGTACAGCCCCTTCGAGTTGTATGTAACGGAAACCGTAGTAGGAGAAGCGCGGATGCCATCGTTCCTCCTTGTCGCCCTTTAATACATAAGTATAGTAGTGCTGGCGGCCCGTTTGACGCTGTTGCGTGGCGTTTGAATCAGTCGTAGCTTCGGCAACGAGGAGGGTGATTTTTTGACCCCGCTCGCCCGAAACGGTAATCTCGGGGAAACCGGCCAAATTCTGCCCCATGTCGAGCAATAGGGCCGACGCGTCGACCGTGCGTTTGGTTTGTGTAGAGGCCCGCTCGACCTCTTCGGCCGTCAGCTTATGGACCGTTTGCACACCATAGCGCTTCATGATCTTGACGGGCGGAGCCTGCTGCGGGCGTAAGCGCCCCTTGGGGGCCTCTTGCACCACGACCGGCTGCCACGTCGAGGCGTCAAAATGAGGTTGATCCCACCCCTTTTGTTCGAGGCGGGCATCGTAATCTTCGCCACCGTAGATGGTATTGAAGGTGATCGGGCTCAGGGCATAGAGCCACGTGCTGTCACTCTGGATAAGCTCCTCCGAACCATCCGTGTAGCGGATGCGGAGCTTGAGGTTCAGCGTCTCGGGGCCGAAGCCGATTTGGAGCTTGCGGTAACGCGCACGGTCAGCGATGTTGTAGAAACCGTTGCCGAGCAACACGCCCACGGCATTCGCTCCTTTCTTGAGCTGCTCCGTGACATCGAAAGCGTTGTAATAGACGGTTTTATCGTAGTCGCTCCAAAGGGGTGTGAACTCCCCGTCTCCTATCTTTTGGCCGTTGATCGACAGCTCGTAATGGCCCAGTCCGCAGACGTAGGCGGTGGCCTCCTTGATGCGCTTGTTGGCCGTAAACTCTTTGCGCACGAGGATCGATCGCCAGGCGAGCGAATCAACCGCCTCCCAGGCGGCACGCACCTCGGGCTTCTTCAGCTCGCCACCGTGGAATTTGCGACCTTCGGGCATGCGGGCATCGGCATAGCTGATGGCGCCAATCCAGTCGGCATCCATCCAGGTTGAGTCAGGAGCCATGCGGAAGTGGCTCCAAGCGCTCCATTGCGACTCGTTGCCCTTCGCATCCCACACCCGTACGCGCCAGCGATAAGCCGTGAGGGGTTGCAGCGCCTCTCCTGCGTAGCTGATGAGTTGGCTCTCGTCGGAAGCCACTTTTCCCGTCTGCCACACCGGGTGCCCAGCCTCGTCTTCAACCTCGATGGCGTAGGCCGACTGCATGACCCCATGCCCCTGCCTGCCTTGTAACTGCCACCCGAAACGGGGTGTAGTCTGCTCGACCAAAAGCGGTGCGCTTTGGAAGTCGCAGGTGGTTTTAGTTACGCGCACGTGGGGGCACAGAATGATTCCTGAAATCACTCCGCATACGGCCGCAAAGAGGATGTGCCGCCAATTCTTTCGCCAGAATTTCTTCATTTTTTACAATACGTCCTCGCAAACCAGGCGACCCAGCGTCGGGCGGTTGCCCATCTTCTTGCCATCCACGAGCAGCGTCAGACCCTTGCCCTGGTGGTATTTGTCGCCGTGACGATCCCAAATAATGGTGATGATGTGGTTGTGGTAGCGTACGTTATCCAGGCAGAACCAATCCCACTCCGTGTCGGGCAGCAGCGGGTTAACCTCCAGGGTGCGGTCGGCGCGCGGACGAAGACCTACAAGACCCGTGATCATCAGGTCGTTGAAGGTCGAATGGTTGTAATAGCGGGCACGCTCCTGGTCGCCCTTGAGCCAGTAGCCGGTCACCTCGTCGAGGTACTCGCCGATGTAGGGGCGACCGCGGTGGTACTGCGACTCGACGTAGAGCTCCATGTGGCGGAAGTAGCTCTCGTTGGTCACAACGGGATCACTCTCCGTATTGAGGTAGTTAGCCAGTGCGGTCAGCGTCTGGGCCGAAGCGAAGGGCCAGATAGCGCCATCCCACTCGCACTTGCCGACGCCATGCGTGCGGAATTCGGGGTGGCGACGCTCGGCCGTGGTCAGGCCGTAGGGCGAGTTAAAGCCCTTGTCGTCGTTGATCTGCAACCAGGCGTGGTGGTGCTTCTTCTCGGGCAGGTTGAAATACCAAGGAATGTAACCGATGGCCTCGCGTACGCAGCTCAGCGTGTCGGCGCGACGCGTCTCGAAGAAGGCGCGATCGTCGTTCCACAGTTTTGTGTAGACGAGATTCTTAATCTCCTCAGCCTTCGCCTCGTAGGCCTTTACATCAGCCTCGTTGTTTACGATGCGGGCCACCTCGGCCAACGCCTTGGCATTGCCGTACATATAGCTGTTGATCGTAGGACGAGCGAACTGCTTTTTGCGACCACCGCTGATCGACTCCTCCATGCCATCTTTGACGTCCTCTTGCCAGTAAAGGCCATCGGGCAGACGGTGCGTATCCTCCCAATATTTGTACTCCTCCTTCAGGTCTTTGTAGAGATCCGTCAGGTACTCCTCGTCCATATTCACCAGGTAGCGGTGGTAGATAGCCCAGGGGTTCCACGAGCTGAACTTCGTGAACTTTGCCATCATGCCACCCTCGTTGCCGCGATACCACGTGTGGATGATCTGATCCAGGTACTCGTCGTTGTGCAACCAGCGACTCTCGTGGATGTGGTGACCCACGGCGCAGGCGATCAGGTTGTACTTATCCGAGTAGGAACGATTGACCAAAAACTCGGTCATGCCGTAACCCACGGGGGTCTCTTTGATATGCTTGCGAAGCGACCACCAGCGGAAGTAGAACATCTCCTCGAAGTTGTGCTGCGGGCACTCGAAGAGGGGGATATTCTTCTCCATCCAAGCCGAGGCCTCGCTGTTGGGGATGGCCTGAGCGATGTTCTCGTCCTCCGACTCGTTGAAGACCTTTACGTAGTGTTCAAAGTCCTTGTATTTCAGCACTGCAGCCGTTGCGTTAGCATCGGCCGACGAGGTGCGGAAGTTGGCAATGCGGAAGGTTGCCATGGTGGTCGAATCACCACCGTGGGGCAGGTCGACATACTGGTCGGCCCAGGTGTCAACGGTGGGGAAGTGACGACGCTCACCGGTGCGGAATACCACGCGTTCGATCGCCTTCACGGGGGCGAAAAGCATGCGGGTCGTAGTTTTCTTGCCATCGACATAAACCACCGAGTTACGGTCGTCGAGCGTGATATCCACCTTTACGCGGTAGCTCTTGCCCGGCTCATAGGTCATCACGCGACCGTAGCGAGCACCGCCCTTCGAGCGCATCTCGGCTTCATCCGTCAGGTCGATGCGGGCACATGCCGTACCATCCTCGTCCACGAACTCGATCTCGAGGTGGCCGTGGTCGTTCTGCTCGGCCATCAGGTCGAACTCAACCGTCAATCGACGCGATGCGGGGATCTTGCGCTCTACTTTGGCATCGAAGAAGGGATCCTTGTCCGAGAGGGTGAGCCACTTGCCATCGAGCGTCACGGGAGCCCAAACGCCCGAGTAGAGGTTCCACGTCTTCAGATCGCGCAACTCTTTGTAGTCTGCGAAGTTATCGTCGGCGTGAGCCGTGGCGTGCTGCTGCACGGGAACGGGAATGCGGCTAACCCACATATCCTCCTTGTTGACGCTGAACGTAACCCACAGGTCGCCATCCTCGGGGATGCCGTTACCCTCCTGGATACCACGAACATACTGCGGACCGAAGGATTTATACTGACCGGCATAACGCATCGGAGGAACCTCACCATAGACCAGGTTCAGCGTCGTATACTCCAGGCCATCCTTCGAGAGCGAAATAGCCAGCGGCCAGCGGAACTCCGAGGGGTTATAAACCGTGGCAAAGCTGCCATCCGACAGACGCTGACCCCAGATCTTGGCGTTGCTGTTTACGAAGCCTTTGGCGCGGGCAATCGGCTCGGCCCAGGTGTTACCGCCGTCGCTCGAAATCGAGGTCAGGGCGTGCTTCCAAAGCGATACGATGCGACCGTCGTCGAGCGTGTAGCTGCAGAATGCCTTGTACTCCTTGTGCAGGGGAATCAGCGGATCCTCGCGGTCAGCCTCCTCGACCCAACCCATGCGCTGAATGGGGCTGGCCAGCAGCTCCTCGCAGGCCTGGCGGAAGCCCTTATCCTTCGAACGGGTGTAGTAGGGGTAGTCGGTATTCTTTTCGTTGAAAGCGTGGTTGTAGTAGATGAAGTAGATCGGACCAAAGGTGCCATCCTCGTAGATCTCACGAACTACGCGGCCGATACCGTTGCCGTCGTTCGGATCATCCTTCGGGTAGAGGGCGATACCGTAGTTGCCGATGGCGAGCAAACGATCCGACTTCGAAACAAAGAAGCCCACGCGCTGGTGCATGATGGCGTCCATGTTTTTGGCGAGGACCTTGCCGTCCTTAGTGAAACCGTCCGGAATGCGATAGATCGGGAAGAGCACCTCGGGGTCGGTCCAGGTGTAACCATCCTTCGAGGTCTGGATCATGGTCATCGAGGGGGGTACATGCTCATCCACGGGGTCGCAGAGGTAGTGCATGTAGAACGAACCACGCCAGTAGGCCAGCATCGACTGGTGGTTGTAGGTCCAGCCGTTACCGTTGGTGGCGTAGGGAAGGTTGCGGTTGGCACGCATGGTTTGGATGTTGTGAACACCCACCACGGGCGACAAGGCACCGTCGTGCATGTTGGGATTTGAGAGCTCCGATCCGGTGTAGTGGATGCGGTCGCCATCTTGCGCCGAAGCGGCGGTCGTCAAGGCCAAAAGACCCAGCAGCAGCGAAGCTTTTTTCAATACGTTCATCATCTTTTTTGGTAGTTTTTTATTGCGTTTATTTTTGCTCTTTTCGTGGTTTTTGAAGTTCGGTTTTTATAGGGGTACATTACTCCAATTTCAATATCGAACGAAATTACGCATAAAAGTTGAAATTCGCTATAAAATATTGCCTTTTTTTTTGTGCTTTTTGAGTCGGATGACAAAATATTAAAAATTAACCCGTATATTTGTTTGTAAGAAAGATAATAATTAACACTACGAACCATGATACGACGAATTTTAGGATTTGTGGCGGCTGCAGGCTTTCTGATTGCAGCCCTTCCGACGACGGCCCAGGAGGCCGCGACGGCCGGCCTTACCGACATGCGTAAGAGCCAACATGCCAAGATGGCCAATGTGCCGCTGGGAGCTGTCCGCTGGACGGGTGGATTCTGGGGCGAGCGCTTCGATGTTTACAGCAAAACCTCGCTGCAACACATGTGGAAAATCTGGCAGGCGCCCGAGATCTCGCACGGCTTCCGCAACTTTGAGATTGCTGCCGGTACGTGCGACGGTCACCATTCGGGTCCTCCGTTCCACGATGGTGACATGTACAAGTGGATGGAGGGTGTGGCAGCTGTTTATGCCATCACGAAAGATCCCGAGCTGGACAAGATTATGGACACCTTCATCGAGCAGGTTGTAAAGGCCCAGCGCGAGGATGGTTATATCCACACGCCGGTGATTATCGACGAGCGCAACAAGGGTATCGACACCCACAGTCATGCGCCGCAGCAGGCCATCGGTACAAAGGTGGGTGGTGCGGACGAGAAGGGCGCTTTCGCCAACCGTCTGAATTTTGAGACCTACAACCTGGGTCACCTGATGATGGCCGGTATTACGCATTACCGCGCTACGGGCAAGCGTACGCTCTTCGAGGCTGCGATCAAGGCCACCGACTTCCTCTGCCACTTCTACGAGACCGCTTCGGCCGAGTTGGCGCGCAATGCCATCTGCCCCTCGCACTACATGGGCGTGGTGGAGATGTATCGTGCCACGGGTAACCCGCGTTACCTGGAACTCTCGAAGAGTCTGATCGATATTCGCGGTATGGTGGAGAACGGTACGGACGACAACCAGGACCGCATTCCCTTTCGTGAGCAGTACAACGCCATGGGTCATTCGGTGCGTGCCAACTACCTCTATGCAGGTGTGGCTGATGTTTATGCCGAGACTGGTGAGGAGCAGCTGATGAAGAACCTGACGAGCATCTGGAAGGATATCGTGACGCGCAAGATGTATGTGACGGGTGCTTGTGGTGCCCTCTACGACGGTACTTCGCCCGACGGTACGGTTTACGATCCGGATCTGATTCAGAAGGTACACCAGAGCTACGGTCGCCCCTATCAGTTGCCGCAGTCGACCGCTCATAACGAGACCTGCGCCAACATCGGTAACATGCTTTTCAACTGGCGTATGTTGCAGTCGACCGGTGATGCGAAGTATGCTGAGATTGTGGAGACGGCCCTCTATAACAGCGTCTTGAGCGGTGTGAGCCTTGATGGTAAGCACTACTTCTACACCAATCCGCTGCGTCTGAGCCACGATCTGCCCTATACGCTGCGTTGGTCGAAGATCCGCGAGGAGTATATCTCGCTTTGCAACTGCTGCCCGCCCAACACGCTGCGTACGATCTGCGAGGCGCAGAACTACGCCTATACGATGTCGGAGGATGCGCTGTGGTGCAACCTCTATGGCGAGAGTGAACTGACGACGACCTATGCCGGCAAGCCCTTCGTGATGCAGCAGAAGACGGGTTACCCCTACGATGGTAAGATTCTGCTGGAGGTGGCCGAGATTGCCAAAAAGAGCTCGATGAAGCTCTATCTGCGCATTCCCGAGTGGTGCGATCACGCCACGGTGAAGGTAAACGGCCAGCCGGTCGAGGTGGCTGCGAAGGCCAATACCTATGCCTGCATCGACCGCAGCTGGAAGAAGGGTGATTGCGTGGAGCTCGATCTTGAGATGCGCGTGAAGCTCCTCGAGTCGAATCCGTTGGTGGAGGAGAGCCGCAATGAGACGGTCGTGAAGCGTGGTCCGCTGGTTTACTGCCTGGAGAGCTGCGATATCGAGGGCGGTAAGAAGATCGACAATGTGCTGATCCCGAGCGATATTCAGTTTGAGGCTGTTCCCTACGAGATTGAAGGCTCGAAGATGGTGGCCTTGGAGGGTACAGCTCGCCTCATCGACGAAGATTCGTGGGCCGATACGCTCTATCGTGAGGTGGGTAAGGCCGACGGTACGGTGAAGATTCGCCTGATCCCCTACTTCGCATGGGGTAACCGCGATCACTCGGAGATGACTGTGTGGATGCCCCTGGCACGCTAAAAACTTTTGACGGGCTGCGGCCGCGTTAAATGTGTGTCCGAAATCTTCAGATACGATTCCGTATGCTGTGGTTTCGGACGCATCGTAAGCCGGAACGTAGTACCGTCGCACAAAATCGCAGTTTTAATCGAACGGAAAATTTAAAATCTAACCTGATATGAGTACAACTAAAAGCTCTTTGAAGAGTACCCTCGCGGTCTCTTTGACCAACTACCTCGACGCCGGTGCTATTGTGGCCGGTGCCAGTGGCCTGACCCTCTGGCAGCAGTATCTGGGCCTTACGGAGGGTCACCTCGGTTGGCTGAATGCCATTTCGGCGAACTGCCTCGGCGCCGCTATCGGTGCTATCATCGGTGGCTTCTTGGCTGACAAGTATGGCCGTAAGATGATCTACACCTACAACATGCTGATCTACATGGTGGGTGTGGCGCTGATCATGTGTTCGATCAACTTCCCGATGTTGCTCCTCGGTTTTCTTGTGACGGGTATCTCGGTCGGTGTGGGTGTGCCTGCATCGTGGACCTACATCTCGGAGAACTCGGAGGTGGGTAACCGCGGTCGTAACATCGCCATCTCGCAGATGGCCTGGGGTATCGGCCCGCTGATGATTCTGATTCTCGGCACGCTGCTCGCCCCTGCTGTAGGTGAGTCGTCGGGCGGTCTCTTGTATGGTCTTACGGAGTGGGTAGGCGGTTGGTTTGGTGTTGAGGGTACGGCCCTGCACGTCTTCTCGAGCCGCATCGTATTTGCTTCGCTCTTTGTAGTGGCCTTCATTGCCTGGAATCTGCAGCGTAAGCTCGATGAGTCGGCCGAGTGGAAGGCTGCCAAGGCTGAGGCAGAGAAAGCTCCGTCGGCAGGTAGTGTCTTTGCTTCGTTTGGTAAGCTCTTTATGAACAAGACAAACATCAAGACGATGCTCTTCCTGGCCGGTATGTACCTCACGTGGAACCTTGTATGCTCGGTGATGGGCTTCTTCCAGCCTCACATCTACGAGACGGCCGGTGGCCTTTCGAATGAGTATGCCAACCTCTTGGCGGCCGGTCAGTGGGTGCTTATCATCCTGACGACCTTCATCTTCTCGCTCATCGTCGATCGCGTGAACCAGCGCTGGCTTTACGCTGCCGGTGTGAGCTTCGGTGTGCTGGCTTGGGTGATTGTAATCTTCTTGGGCATCAACAGTCTTTCGGGCCTGCTCTTCTTTACCTTGCTGTGGGCGCTGCAGGCCGGTATTTCGGTGCAGTCGTTCTACGCTTTGTGGGCTTCGGAGCTCTTCCCGGCGAAGTATCGTGCCGCCGCTCAGGGTGTCATGTTCTTTGTCGTGCGTGGCCTTTCGGCTGTGTGGGGTCTGGTCTTTGTCTATATCTACGGCAACGAGGGTCAGGGCTTTACCTTGGCCGCTACGATTATGTTGATTTTCTTCGTGATCTCGCTGTTGATCGGTACGATTGGCGCACAGGTGACGCGTGGTAAGTCGTTGGAACAAATCACCCGTGAGCGTTATGGCGAAGACTTCTAAAGCAACCTGGATCTGGTATCCGGGCGACTACGAGATTTGGCTCGGTAACAAGATGAACAACCGCCGCACGGAGCGCGGTGCCTTCTTTCCCCCGTTTTGGAAGACCGATTCGCACTTCGTGACCGTCGAGTTCTCGACCGTGGTTGAGTTGGCCGAGGCTGAGGAGATCACGATTGCCGCCGAGGGTATCTTCAACATCAAATTGGACGGCAAACTGCAGTTCGGCATGCCGTCGCACTTCTTGTTGCCTGCCGGTCGCCACAACCTCAACATCAAGGTGTGGAACCAGGCTACGCCGCCGGCACTCTTTGTCGAGGGTGCAACGGTGAAGAGCGACAGTTCGTGGCGTGTGACCTCCGAGGATAAGGAGTGGATCGACGAGAGTGGCAAGGCCAGCGATACGTCGGCTACAATCTACCTGCAGGCCGGAAGTTGGAACTTTGGTGCCGAGGAGCGCCCCTCGGCCTATAAACTGTGCCGTGAGCCGCTCGCTGCTGTGGCCGTTGAGGAGGTTGCCGGTGGCAAGCTCTATGACTTTGGTCGCGAGACCTTCGGCGACCTGGTTTTGGAGGGTGCTGAGGGTAATGGCGAGGTGGCTGTTTATTACGGTGAGAGCCCCGAGGAGGCGCAGGATAAGGAGTATTGCGAGACGTTGGACCGCATTGCCTTTTCGGCCGAGACGATTACCGATCTGGCTACGGGCTCATCCGTGGCTCGCTCGGAGCGTTACGTGTTCGATAATAGCAAGGCCCTGCGCTATGTCTATGTGACGAGCGAGGGGGTAACCCTGCAGGGTGTATCGCTCGAATACGAGTTCGCTCCGGTGACCTATCGCGGTTCGTTTAAGTCGAACGACGAGGAGTTGAACCGCATCTGGGAGATTGGTGCCTATACGATGCACCTCACCACGCGCGAATTCTTCATCGACGGCATCAAGCGCGACCGTTGGGTTTGGAGTGGCGATGCGGTGCAGAGCTACCTGATGAACTACTACCTCTTCTTCGATTCGGAGTGCGTGAAGCGTACGACGTGGCTGCTGCGCGGTAAAGATCCCGTGACGGCCCACACGAATACGATCATGGATTACACCTTCTATTGGTTCATCGGCATCTACGACTACTACATGTACACGGGCGATAAGGCCTTCGTGAAGCAGATCTACCCCCGCATGCAGACCATGATGGAGTATGTCCTGGGTCGCACGAACAGCCGCGGCATGGTCGAGGGCATGACGGGCGACTGGGTCTTTGTCGATTGGGCTGACGGCTACCTCGATAAGAAGGGTGAGCTGGCCATCGAGCAGGTTTTGTTCTGCAAGAGCCTGGAGACTATGGCGCTGTGTGCTGCCTTGGCCGAGGTTGAGGAGGATGTCGCTACCTATGAGCAGTTGGCTGCCACGTTGCGCGAGAAGCTGCTGCCCACCTTCTGGAACGAGGCGAAGCAGGCGCTGGTACACAACTGCGTGGAGGGTGTTCAGTCGGAGGCGGTGACCCGCTATGCCAATATGTTTGCCACCTTCTTCGGTTACCTCTCGCCTGCACAGCAACAGCAGATCAAGCAGTCGGTGCTGCTCAACGACGAGATTCTGAAGATCACGACTCCCTACATGCGCTTCTACGAGCTCGAGGCACTCTGTGTGCTGGGCGAGCAGGAGGCCGTAATGGGTGAAATGAAGGCCTACTGGGGCGGTATGCTTCAGGAGGGTGCCACCTCTTTCTGGGAGAAGTATAACCCCACGGAGAGCGGTACGCAGCACTTGGCTATGTATGGCCGTCCCTATGGCAAGAGTCTTTGCCATGCCTGGGGTGCCAGCCCGATCTATCTGCTGGGTCGCTACTACCTCGGCGTGAAGCCTACAGCAGCGGGTTATGCCACCTATGAGGTACGTCCCACGCTGGGCGGCCTGGAGTGGATGGAGGGTACGATTCCCACCCCCAATGGTGAGATCCGTGTGAAGATGGACAAGCAGTCGATTTCGGTCTATGCAACCGAGGGAGAGGGCTTGCTCTACCTGCCGACGGGTGGCGATCCGATCCGCATCGAGTGTGGTAAGGAACAGATTATTAACTACTAACAAGATACGAACATGAAATTTTTAACGCGAATTTTTGTTGCTGCGCTGGCAGTGGTGTTGATGGCCGCCTGTGCAAAGCCGCTCGTGAAGATCGCCCTGCCGGAGAATCCGACCGAGCAAACGCTGTTTGCCGCCGAGCATCTGACCCAGGCGCTGGAGGCCAACGGTTATGTGGTGGCCGATGAGGCCGACCAGACGATTGCCCTTGCACTGAATGGTGAGGGGCTGAAGAAGGAGGGCTTCCGCATCGAGAACGATGGCGTGACGATTACGGTGACGGGTTGCGATGGCAACGGTCTGCTGTATGGTTGCCGCGAGCTGATCGATCGCCTGGAGGCCGAGGGTGAGCTTAATGCCCCCGAGTTGATGGAGGATGCCCCCGAGATGGTACTTCGCGGTACCTGCATCGGTGTGCAGAAGACCTACTACCTGCCCGGTCGTACGGTGTATGAGTATCCCTACACGCCCGAGAACTTCCCCTGGTTCTACGACAAGGATCTGTGGATCAAGTACCTCGATATGCTTGTTGTAAACCGCATGAACTCGGTCTATCTGTGGAATGGTCACCCCTTCGCATCGCTCGTTCGTCTGAAGGATTATCCCTTCGCTGTGGAGGTCGATGAGGAGACCTTTAAACTCAACGAGGAGATGTTCTCGTTCATTACGCACGAGGCGTCGAAGCGCGGTATCTTCGTGATTCAGATGTTCTACAACATCCTCCTCTCGAAGCCCTTCGCCGAGCACTACGGCATGAAGACGCAGGATCGTAACCGTCCGATTACGCCGCTCGTGGCCGACTATACGCGTAAGAGCATCGCCGCCTTTGTGGAGAACTACCCGAACGTGGGTCTGCTCTGCTGCCTGGGTGAAGCCATGGCTACCTATGAGGACGACGTGGAGTGGTTTACGAAGGTGGTGCTTCCGGGTGTGAAGGATGGTCTGAATGCGCTGGGTCGCACGGATGAGCCCCCCGTACTGCTGCGTGCACACGATACGAACTGCCGCATGGTGATGGATGCTGCGCTCCCGATCTACAAGAACCTTTATACGATGCACAAGTATAACGGCGAGTCGCTGACGACCTATACGCCGGGTGGCCCGTGGGGAGAGATCCACCGCGATTTGGCTTCGCTGGGTTCGACCCACATCTCGAACGTACACGTGCTGGCTAACCTGGAGCCTTTCCGCTGGTCGTCGCCCGACTTTACGCAGAAGACCGTGCAGGCCATGCATGATGCTCACGGTGCCAACGCCCTGCACCTCTATCCGCAGGCTTCGTACTGGGATTGGCCCTACACGGCCGATAAGACGGCCGATGGTGAGCGTCTGCTGCAGCTCGATCGCGATTGGGCTTGGTATGAGCAGTGGGGCCGCTACGCTTGGAACTGCCGTCGTGACCGTGCGGAGGAGATGGCCTACTGGGATAAGACCTTCGGTGAGTACTACGGTGTGAGCGCCAAGCAGGGTGCGTCGATCCGCGAGGCTTATGAGGAGATGGGCGAAATTGCCCCCAAAACGCTGCGTCGTTTCGGTATCACGGAGGGTAACCGCCAGACGCTGCTGCTCGGTATGTTCTGCAGCCAGCTGGTGAATCCGTATAAGTATACGATCTACCCGGGCTTCTACGAGAGCTGTGGTCCTGCCGGTGAGAAGCTTATCGAGTGGGTTGAGAAGGAGTGGAAGAACGAGGCTCACGTGGAGAATGGTGAGTTCCCGCTCGACATCGTGGAGCAGTGTATTGCTCATGGTG
Source organism: Alistipes sp. (assembly GCA_017555975.1). GTDB lineage: Bacteria > Bacteroidota > Bacteroidia > Bacteroidales > Rikenellaceae > Alistipes. The sequence goes on from JAFZFJ010000094.1 coordinate 17,004, forward strand.
ATAAGGCCGTAGCTGCAATTGATCGCGTAAAGGCACGCACGAATAAGGCTGAATTTGCCCGCCTGAAGAACGACGTCTATTGCTATCGTGCTTTTGCTTATGCTTTCTACTGGAAGGTGCTCGCTTCGCGTGAGGTGCTCAACTACCAGTGGAGCAAGGATCTGAACTACCTCGATGCGGCTATTCCGCTCCTGGAGAAGAGTGTGGAGTGGTACAAGGAGCTGGTGAAGCTGACCGTGGATACCTACTATTATGCTAACAGTATGCAGACCCAGCAGCGTCGTATTCCGATCAGCGGTGGCGACGGTAAGAATAAGACCTGGGAGGAGCTCCTGCCCCACTTTGAGGCTGAGCTGGCTGCCCTGAAAGCCAACACCGAGTTGCTGAAGAACAGCGACAAGCAGGTGGAGGAGGCCATTCAGCCCATCCAGAATGCCGAGGTGGCCCTGAAGGGTGCTTGGCAGCGTGTGAACTACGCTGAGGGTATCTCGCCCTTCGTAGATCGCAAGGAGTTGGTGGTGGAGGCCATCGCCCCCGAGTTGGAGGGTATGAAGGGCTTCGTCTTCAACGGTGAGGCAAAGCGTACCGAGGCTACCACCTTCGAGTTTAGCTGCTCGCAGCCCGTGAAGCTCCTGGTCGGTTACTTCAAGGGTGACAACAAGCGTTTTGCGCAGGCTCCGAAGCTGGAGATTGACGCTTCGGCCAACGACTACGGTCAGGCCGAGCCGGTGCTGCAGAATGCCGTGACGGTGAAGGGTTGGGGTGTTGCCAACATCCACGCCTACCACTTCGAGGCGGGTGAGCACTCGCTCACGTTGCCGCGTGGCTTCTTGCTGGTTGCCGGCTTTACGTCGGACGAGATCAAGACCCGCAATGCCGGTCTGGCCGGTTCGGACGATACGCCCGATTGGTTGTTCTACTAATCTATAATAATAAGTGTGTATGGCGAGCAGGGGCTTGTCATACACACCTTTTTTATCTTTTTGCGTATGAAAAGAGTATTGACCCTGCTCGTTGCGGTGTGTGCGGTGTGTGCCGTCTCGGCGCAACAACACGTTTCGCAGGAGCGCATGGCCGAGGTCTATGACGAGGCGCGTACTCCTTATAAATATGGTTTGGTGGTTGCCCCCGAGAGCAACAACGCCAAGATTGATTGCCCGACGATCTTTCGTGAGAATGGTCGTTGGTATATGACCTATGTCCTCTACGATGGCAAGGGCGCCAAGGATGGACGTGGTTACGAAACCTATCTGGCCGAGAGTGAAAACCTCTTGGAGTGGAAGACGCTGGGCAAGGTGCTCGAGTGGGGTGAATCGGGTTGGGATCTGAACCAACGTGGTGGCTTCCCGTCGCTCGTCGATATGGAGTGGGGCGGTTCGTATGCGCTTCAAAAGTTTAAGAATCGTAGTTGGATGACCTACATCGGTGGTGCAGGTCGTGGCTATGAGGCCGTAGAGGCGCCGCTCAACATCGGTTTGGCTTGGACGAAGAAGGATCCCACGAAGGCCCACAATTGGCAATCGCCCAAAGGCCCGATCCTCTCGATCGAGGACGAGGATGTGCAGTGGTGGGAGCAGCTGGTGCAGTACAAAAGCATGGTTTATTGGGATCGCAACGAGACTCTCGGAGCCCCCTTTGTGATGTACTACAACGCCGGTGGCAAAAATCCCGAGACGGGCTTCAAGGGCGAGCGTATCGGCATTGCTTTGTCGAAGGACATGCGTCATTGGGAACGCTATGCGGGCAATCCCGTCTTCTCGCACGAGGCGCAGGGGACGATTACGGGCGATGCGCAGATCGTCAAGATGGGTGATGTGTATGTGATGTTCTACTTCTCGGCCTTCAACCCCTCGCGTCCCTACATGGCCTATAACACCTTTGCGTGCAGCTACGATCTGGTGACTTGGGACGATTGGCAGGGTGCTGATCTGATCTATCCGACCAAGCCTTACGACGAAATGTTTGCCCACAAGAGCTTTGTGGTGAAGCACGACGGCGTGGTCTATCACTTCTATTGCGCGGTGAATAACGACGAGCAACGCGGTATCGCGGTGGCTACGAGCCGTCCGATGGGTCGCTCGAAGGTGCACTTCCCCGCACCCGACCGTAAACAGCGCCGTGAGGTGACCGAGCTCGAGAAGGGATGGACAACCTGGCTTGAGGGCAAGGAGCAACAACCCCTGACGGTCGATGTGCCCCACAACTGGGACGATTACTACGGCTATCGCCAGCTGTTGCACGGCAACTTGCACGGTACGGCGCATTACGAGAAACGTTTCGAGGTGGCTTCGTTGACTGGCAAACGTGCTTACCTGCACTTTGAGGGTGTAGGAACCTATGCCACGATTACGCTCAATGGCAAGGAGTTGGGTCGCCATCCGGCGGGCCGTACGGTGCTTTCGTTGGACGTAACCGAGGCTCTGCAAGCGGGCGAGAATGTGCTGCATGTCAAGGCTGAGCACCCGGAGTTGATTGCCGATATGCCTTGGATCTGTGGCGGTTGCTCATCGGAGGTGGGCTTTAGCGAGGGTTCGCAGCCGCTCGGTATTTTCCGTCCCGTGAAGTTGGAACTTACGGATGAGATTCGCATCGAACCCTTTGGTGTCCACATCTGGAACGAGACGGATAATAAGACCGTCCATATTGCTACCGAGATCAAGAATTACGGTTCGACGCGCGAGACGGTGCAGCTGGTTAATAAGTTTGCCAATCGCCTTGGTGGTCAGGTCTTCCGCCTGGTGGAGGAGGTGACCCTCGAAGCGGGCGAGACGAAGACCGTGCAGCAGGCCGCTGTGGTCGAGGAGGCCCATCTGTGGTCACCTGAGGATCCTTATCTCTACAAACTCTCGACGATGGTCAAGCGTGACGGCGGTAAGCGCACGACCGACGAAATCACCACTCTGTATGGTATTCGTACCTTCTCGTGGCCCGTTTTCCGTCAGGATGGCGATAACCGCTTCTACGTGAACGGTAAGCCGACCTTCATCAACGGCGTCTGTGAGTACGAGCACCAGTTTGGTCAGAGCCACGCCTTCTCGCACGAGCAGGTGGCGGCGCGCGTGAAGCAGATGCGTGCTGCGGGCTTCAACGCCTTCCGTGATGCACACCAGCCGCACCACCTCGACTATCAGGGCTATTGGGATCAGTATGGTGTACTCTTTTGGACCCAGCTTTCGGCCCATGTGTGGTACGATACACCGGAGTTCCGCGAGAACTTCAAGACGATGCTTCGCCGCTGGGTGAAGGAGCGTCGCAATTCGCCTTCGGTGATGTTGTGGGGTTTGCAGAATGAGAGTGTGCTGCCGCGCGACTTTGCCGAGGAGTGTGTGGCGATCATCCGTGAAATGGATCCCACGAGTGCCACGATGCGCCCGGTGACGACCTGCAATGGCGGTGTCGGTACGGATTGGAACGTGGTGCAGAATTGGAGTGGTACGTATGGCGGTGATCTGTTCAATTACGGCAACGAGCTTTCGCAGCCGGATCAGTTGCTCAATGGCGAGTATGGTGCTTGGCGTACGACGGGCTTCCACGAAGAGCCTAAGGCCTTCGACCCGGCCGGCTCGTGGAATGAGAACCGCATGACGCAGCTCATGGAGACCAAGGTGCGCTTGGCACACGAGAATCGTGACCGTCTGATCGGCCAATATCAGTGGGTCTATTCGAGCCACGACAACCCGGGTCGTCGTCAGCCCGAGGAGGGCTACCGCACGATTGACAAGGTGGGTCCCTTTAATAATAAAGGTCTGGTGACCCCGTGGGAGGAGCCGAACGATGTCTATTATATGTATCAGGCGAACTACACCTCGCCGGCCAAGAGCCCGATGGTGTACCTCACCTCACACACTTGGGCCGATCGCTTCGCCGCACCGCGACGTGCTACGATCGAGGCCTATTCGAACTGCGACTCGGTGTTGCTCTACAACGACGCCGTGGATAACAAGGCCCTCTTCCTGGGTCGTAAGGTGCAGCATGGTATCGGTACGCACTTTACGTGGGAGCACCGTAAGGTGCGCTACAATGTCCTGCGTGCTGTGGGCTACTATGGCGGTAAGGCGGTGGCCGAGGATGTGCTCGTGCTGAATAATCTGGAGCAGGCGCCCAACTTCGAGAAGCTCTATACGGAGGTTGCGCCCATCACGCAGGGTGAGGCGGGTTATAATTACCTCTACCGCGTGAATTGCGGCGGTGACAGCTATACGGATCAGTTCGGCCAAACGTGGGATACGGACGATCAGCGTTACTCGCATTCGTGGAGCGAAGCATTTGAGGACCTTTTGCCCTATCTGGCCAGCCAACGTGTAACGCACGATCCGATTCGCGGTACGCGCGATTGGAAGCTCTTCCAGTCGTTCCGCTTCGGTCGACATAAACTGAACTATCGTTTTGCAGTACCCGATGGCGTCTATCGCATCGAACTCTACTTTGTGGAGCCGTGGCACGGCACCGGTGGTGGTTGGGGTGCCGACTGCGAGGGCTTGCGCCTCTTTGATGTGGCCGTGAACGATCAGCAGGTGGTTGATGACCTCGATATTTGGGCCGAGAAGGGCCACGATACGGCCCTGAAGGTGGTTGTGGAGGCCGAGGCTAAGGGAGGTGAGCTGAAAATCGACTTCCCGGAGGTCAAGGCAGGTCAGGCCATTATCTCAGCCATTGCCATCGCAACGACCGACGCTGAGGTACGTGTGGCGACGCTTCCTGCCTCAACCTGGAGCTGGGCTGAGGCTGAGAAGCAGGTGATGGATAAGACCCCGCAGGAGCTCTTGCCCGCCGAGCCCGTGACGCGTCCGACCGAGACGTACGAGGCCGAGCAGGCCGCTGTGGAGGGTAAACACCACATGGAGGTACTGCGCAAGAAGGAGGGCGTCTTCTTCGAGGGCGGTTCCGGTCGTATCGAGTGGACCGTGCAGACAGGCTTGGCGCAGGTCTATGCCTTCCGCTTTAAGTTTATCAACCTGACGGGTCGCCAGGTGCCGCTGCGCATGCAGTTGATCGATCCTGCGGGTGCAGTTTTGCGCGATCAGGAGATCCTCTTGCCCGATTTGGGCGAGAAGTGGCGCGTGTTAAGCACCACCTCGGGTGGTTATATCAACGCCGGTAAGTATCGCGTGATTATTTCGGGAGATGAGATGGAGGGACTCGGCTTTGAGTCGCTCGATGTACAATAACGATTTTCGTATGAAGAGATTAATCGGTTTTTTCGGAGCTTTGATGCTCGCTCTGCCCGTTGGGGCCGCTGCGCCCGAGTGGGAGAATCACCATGTCTTGCAGATCAACCGTGAGCCGGCTCGTGCCGCCTTTATCGGCTATGGTCAGCAGCAGGGTGATCGTACCCTTTCGCTCAACGGTCAGTGGCGCTTTTATTGGGTGAAGCACCCCTCGTTGCGTGTGCAGGAGTTCTACCGCACGGACCTCAACGACAAGAATTGGGATCGCATAGAGGTGCCTGCCAACTGGGAGGTGAACGGCTACGGAACGCCTATCTACGCCTCGGCAGGTTATGTCTTTAAGATCGATCCGCCGCGCGTAATGGGTACGCCGAAGCAGAAATACACGACCTTCGACGAGCGAAACCCGGTGGGTCAATATCGCCGTACCTTCACCGTGCCCGTGGATTGGCAGTTGGGGCAGACCTTCTTGCGTTTCGATGGCGTGATGAGTGCCTTCTACGTCTGGATCAATGGCGAATTTGTTGGCTACTCGCAGGGTAGCATGGAGCCTTCGGAGTTTAACATCACGAAGTATATCCGTGGCGGTGAGAACCAGATTGCGGTCGAGGTCTATCGCTACAGCGACGGCTCGTACCTCGAGGATCAGGATTTCTGGCGCTTTGGTGGTATTCACCGCGATGTGACCGTCTTCCACACCGAGGATGTGCGCTTGACGGACTTCACGGTGCGCACGTTGCCCGATGCCGATTATCGCAACTTTACGCTTCAGGTCGACCCCGAGTTCTCGGTCTATCGCAAAAAGCGTGGTGAGGGATATCGTTTCCGCGCCACGTTGGAGGATGCCAGCGGGGCGAAGGTGACCGAGATGGAGATTCCGATCGAACCGGTGTTGGATTTGGATAACAAGGCGGCCGTCATGAACGAATGGTTCCCGCAGCGCGGACCGCGCAAGTTGGGTCGCATGGTGGCCCAGATTGAGAATCCAAAGCTCTGGACGGCCGAGACGCCCTATCTCTATACGCTAAAGATGGTCCTGCTGAATGAGGCGGGTGAGGTTGTTGAGCGTGTGACACATGCGGTCGGTTTCCGCTCGGTGGAGGTTAAGCACGGCCAGGTGCTGATCAACGGTCGACCGATTCGTTTCCGCGGTGTGAATCGTCACGAACATGACCCCCTTACGGCTCGTGTGATGAGCGAGGAGCGTATGCTGGAGGATATTCTGCTCATGAAGCAGGCCAATATCAATGCCGTGCGCACGGCTCACTATCCTGACCATCCGCGTTGGTATGAGTTGTGTGACTCGTTGGGTCTGTATGTGATGGATGAGGCTGATATTGAGGAGCATGGCGTGCGTGGTAAACTGGCCAGCAACCCCGATTGGCATGCCGCTTTCTTGGACCGCGCCGTGCGTATGGCCGAGCGCGATAAGAACCATGCCTCGGTTGTCTTCTGGTCGATGGGTAACGAGAGCGGTTATGGACCGAATTTTGCAGCCGTGTCGGCTTGGCTGCACGATTTTGACCCGACGCGTCCGGTGCACTATGAGGGTGCGCAGGGTGTGGACGGTGAGCCCGATCCGAAGACGGTGGATGTCATCAGCCGCTTCTATCCGCGTGTGCAGGAGGAGTATCTGAATCCGGGTATTCCGGATGGTGCCGATGCCGAGCGTGCTGAGAATGCCCGCTGGGAGCGTCTGCTCTCGATTGCGCGTCGCACGAACGATGATCGTCCGGTACTGACGAGCGAGTATGCCCATGCGATGGGTAATGCGATGGGTAACTTCCAGGAGTACTGGGATGAGATCTATAGCCACCCGCGCATGTTGGGTGGTTTTATCTGGGACTGGAACGATCAGGGCATTGCACGTCTCTTGCCCAACGGCCGTCTGCAGATTGCCTATGGTGGTGACTTTGGTGATCAGCCTAACCTGAAGGCCTTCTGTATGAATGGCGTGATCTTCGCTGACCGTTCGTACGGCCCGAAGTACGACGAGGTGAAGCGTGTCTATCAACCCGTCTATATGCGCATGACCTGGTTCGATGGCTCGTCGTGCCGTGTGGCGATGCGCAACCACAACCACCATACGGGCTTCGAGCTTTATACCGGTTCGTGGCGTCTAGCCATCGATGGCCGTATTGCGCACGAGGGGTCGTTTGCGATGCCCAATCCGCAACCCGGCGAGGAGGCTGAGGCGACGATCGACATGACGCAGGCCCTTTCGAAATACGATATTGATGAGCACGATGTGCGCCTCAACGTGGAGATTAAGCTCCGCGAGGATACCCCCTGGGCTAAGAAGGGTCATGTGGTGGCACACGATCAGCTCGTGCTGCGCGATCGTCAGTTGCAGGTTGTGCAGCGCGAAGTGAAGAAGGGTGGTTCGGTTACGGTGACCGAGCAGTCGGATTTGGTGGTGCGTGCCGCCTCAACAACGCTGACCTTCGATCGCGCGAAGGCCTCGCTGAAGGGCTGGAAGTATGGCTCGCAGTCGATGTTCGCAGCCGTAGATACGCTGTCGGCCACCTCGTTCAGCGCCTTCCGTGCCCCCACCGATAACGATCGCTCGTTCGGCAACTGGTTGGCCAAGGATTGGACGACGCACGGAATGGCCAATCCGGAGGTGCAACCGCTTGGTTTGAGTTGGAAACGACTTGCCGCTGACCGAGTAACGGTGATGACCGAGGAGCGCTATGCCTATGCGCAGGGTGCGATTCGCGTGACGAATAACTATACGGTTTACGGTGACGGTACGATCGATTTTGAGCAGCGATACGCCTTCGAGGGTACGCTCCCCGAATTGCCTTGCCTGGGTATGGTGTGGACGCTGAATAAGAACCTCAAGGAGCTTGGCTGGTATGGTCGTGGCCCAATGGAGAGCTATCCCGATCGCCTGCGAGCAACGCGCATCGGTCGCTTCAACTCGCACGTGGGTTCGCAATATACCCACTATCCGCGTCCGCAGGATGCGGGTAACAAAGAGTCGGTGACTGAGCTTACGCTGACCAACAAGCAGGGTGAGGGTGTTGTCTTTGTGGCGCTCGAGAAGCCCTTCTCGGCCAAGGTGCTGCCCTATACGGCGCGACAGTTAGCGGCAACCACCCACGACTGTTTCCTGGAGGAGTTGCCCGCTACGATCCTTACGCTCGATGCAGCTGTGCTGGGCTTGGGTAACAGTTCGTGTGGCCCGGGTGTGTTGAAAAAGTATGCCATCGACAAGAAGCAGGAGCATGTGTTGAAGGTGCGTGTTCAGCCCGTTAGCCGAATGCGATAGGTTGAATGTATGACCAATAAAAAAGCCCCGACCCCTCGGTCGGGGCTTTTTATGTGGAGATAGACTGGTTACTCGGCGACGG
>JAFZFJ010000095.1 GCA_017555975.1 Alistipes sp.
CAGGGTAAGAAGGCGGCTGCGAAGATGGAGACGCTCTTCAAGGCAATGATCAAGGAGTTGAAATAAGAAAAACAGATCAGAGATGGTAAACAAAGTGATTCTGGTCGGTAATGTCGGCATGGACCCCGAGGTGCGCGCTACGGAGAGTGGTGCGAAGGTGGCGCGTGTGCGTTTGGCAACGACCGAGTATTTTCGCGATCGTCAGTCGGGCGAGAACCGCGATCACACCGAGTGGCATACGGTGATCTTGTGGCGCGGTTTGGCCGATGTAGTGGATAAGTATGTACGCAAGGGCTCGCAGATCTATGTGGAGGGTCGCCTCCGCACGCGCGAGTGGACCGATCAGCAGGGTAATAAGCGCTATTCGACCGAGATTCAGGCCGATACGATGAACCTCCTGGGGCGTCGTGGTGACAACCAGGTGGCTGATAATACGGGCACCTATACGGCTGCTCCTGCTGCACAGCCGGCGCAGCAGCCCTACCAGGCTCCGCAGCAGCAGTACCAGCCCCAGCCGCAGTATCAGGCTCCGCAGTCGGCACCTGCCGTTCCGCAGGAGGATCCGGATGATCTGCCCTTCTAAGGTTGCGGTCTACGATAGAAAACGAGCGCCTTCAACTTTGGTTGAGGGCGCTCGTTTTGTTTGCATGTGGCTACCTATTATATTATACACCTTCGCAGTGTACGCACTCGATGCCGACGCGCTTCAGGAGGTTGATACCCTCCTCCGAGCGGTACTCCTCGGCATAGACCACGCGCTTGATACCTGCCTGGATGATCAGCTTCGAGCACTCGATGCAGGGGGCAGCCGTGATGTAGAGGGTCGAGCCATCGCAGTTGTTGGCCGACTTGGCGACCTTCGTAATGGCATTGGCCTCGGCGTGCAGGACATAGGCTTTCGTCTTGCCCTCCTCGTCCTCGCAGATGTTCTCAAAACCCGACGGCGTACCGTTGTAGCCATCCGAGATGATCATCTTATCCTTCACGATCAGTGCTCCCACCTTGCGGCGTACGCAGTAGGAGTTCTCGGCCCAGATGCGGGCCATCTTCAAATAGCGAATATCGAGCTGTCGCTGCTTCTCTTCGGCGTATCCCATACTTCGTAATTCAAAATTTAGAATTTAGAATTCAAAATGTTTTCATTCAGAAATGCATAATTTTGAATTTTGAATTTTGCATTTTGAATTTAAGGAATGTGGTGGCTGTGGGCCACTACATTCCTTTTCCGTGGCACTGCTTGTACTTCTTACCCGAACCGCAAGGGCAGGGGTCGTTGCGGCCAATCTTCTTCTCCACATGCATCGGCATCGGCTTCTGCTTCTCGCCCTGACCGGCCTGCGCAGCAGCCTGCGTGCGCGAAGCCTGCAGCTTGTTCACATCGACCTTGGCACGGTGCTGACGAGCCGGTGCATCGTTGCGCTGGTTGTCTACCGGTACATAGGCCTTGCAGAGGATGGCCAGCGTGTCGCGGTTGACCTTCGTGAGCATCTTCTGGAAGAGACCAAACGACTCGAATTTGTAGATCAAGAGCGGGTCCTTCTGCTCGTAGGTGGCGTTCTGTACGCTCTGGCGCAGGTCGTCCATTTCGCGCAGGTGCTCGCGCCAAGCGTCGTCGATCGTGGTGAACATCACGATCTTCGAGAAGACGCGGAAGATCTCGGCCTCGTTCGTGTCCTTACACTTCTGGAGATTTACCGGAACATTGTAGCCCAAGTGACCGTTCGTGATCGGGAAGAACATATTCGAGTCAAGCTGATCCTTGCGATCCTCATAAACACGCTCCATGACGGGGCGTACGGTCTCGGCTACAGCCTTGGCGCGGCGCGTGTAGTGTGCCTTCACATCGGCTACCACCCACTCCACCAGCTCGTGGTGCTTGGCGTTGCTGTAAGCTGCTGCATCGAACGAGGGCTCAACAGCCACCTCGCGGATCAATTCAACCTGGAAATCCTCGAACTCACCACCCTCGTGCGTCTCGACGAAGTTCTCGGCGAAGTCGTACATGATGTTGTTCAGGTCGATCTCGATGCGCTCGCCATAGAGGGCGTTGCGA
>JAFZFJ010000096.1 GCA_017555975.1 Alistipes sp.
CTTCTCGATGATGCGGGTGACGCGCCAGCACTTGTCCTTGGACAGGTGACGGGTCTCCATCATCTCCACGCGGTCGCCCACGCGGCACTCGTTGAGCTCGTCGTGAGCCTTCAGGCGCACGGTCTTCTTAACGATCTTCTTGTACAGGGGGTGACGGACGTTGTCAGCGATGGCCACGACCACGGTCTTATCCATCTTATCGGAAACAACGATACCGACACGAGTCTTTCTCAGATTACGCTCGCTCATAACTTATTTCCTCCTCTCGTTACGCCTGAGCCTTGAGCTCACGCTCACGAATGATGGTCTTGATAACCGCGATCTCCTTGCGGACGGCCTTCAGGCGCATGGGGTTATCGAGCTGATTGATGGCGTGCTGGAAGCGCAGATTGAAGAGATCTTCCTTCAGATCGTCGAGCTTCTTGGTCAGCTCCACATCGCTCATCTCGCGAATCTTATTCAGTTCGTTCTTGTTCATGCCTGCTCAGCCTCCGTTTCTTCCTTGCGGACAAACTTGCACTTGATGGGCAGCTTGTTGGCAGCCAGACGCAGAGCCTCGCGGGCGACCTCTTCAGAGACGCCGTCCATCTCGAACATGATGCGGCCGGGCTTAACAACTGCAACCCAGTACTCGGGAGAACCCTTACCGGAACCCATTCGGGTCTCAGCGGGCTTCTCGGTGATGGGCTTATCGGGGAAAATCTTGATCCAAACCTTACCGCCACGCTTGATGTAACGGGTCATGGCGATACGGGCAGCCTCGATCTGGCGGGAGGTGATCCAAGCGGGCTCGCAAGCCTGCAGACCGTACTCGCCGTGGCTGATGAAGTTGCCGCGATGGGCCTCACCGGTCAGACGACCGCGATGCACGCGACGATATTTTACTCTCTTAGGTAACAGCATTACTTGCGGCCTCCTTCCCGACGGGGTTTGGCAGCGCCGACCAGAACCTCACCGCGGTAGATCCAGGTCTTGATACCGATCTTACCGTAGGTGGTGTTGGCCTCAGCGAAGCCATAGTCAATGTCCGCACGCAGAGTCTGCAGCGGAATGGTGCCCTCGTGATACTGCTCACTACGGGCGATCTCGGCGCCATTCAGACGACCGGAGCACTTAATCTTGATACCCTTGGCACCCAGCTTCATGGCGCGGCCGATGGCCATCTTCATGGCACGACGGAAGGCAACGCGCTTCTCCAGCTGAGCAGCGATGTTCTCAGCAACCAGCTGAGCGTTCACATCAGGGGCCTTGACCTCGACGATGTTCAGCAGGACGTCCTTGCCGCCCAGCTTAGCCTTGCAGGTGTCACGCAGCTTGTCAATAGCCTCGCCACCCTTACCGATCACCAGACCGGGCTTGGCGCAGTGGATATTGATGCGGACACGAGAGGCGTCACGCTCGATCTCGATGAGCGCGATACCGGCATCATACAGGGTCTTCTTCAGGTACTTACGCAGGTTGTAGTCGGACACCAGCGTATCGCCGAAGTCCTTATCGCTGACAAACCAGCGGGAGTCCCAGTTTTTGATCACACCGACACGAAGGCCGTGAGGATTTACTTTCTGTCCCATACTATACCTCCTCCTCGCTTATTCCATCTCTTTGAGCACCAGAGTGATGTGCGAAGTACGCTTCTCAATGCGGTACGCACGACCCTGGGCGCGAGGACGGACACGCTTCATAATGGGGCCGGGGCAAACCAGAGCCTCGGCAACATACAACTGGTTCTTGTCCATGTTGAAGTTGTTCTCGGCGTTGGCGATGGCGCTGTTCAGCAGCTTGCCAACGGGCTCACAGGCAGCCTTGGGGGTGAACTTCAGAATCGCCGCAGCGACGTCAACCGGCTTGTTGCGGATGAGGTCGAGAACGATCTTAACTTTGCGGGGGCTAATGC
>JAFZFJ010000097.1 GCA_017555975.1 Alistipes sp.
ACCACCGTGCGGTGGGCGAAGGCACCGTGTTGCGCCGCCTTCGGGCCGCTGTACTCGGTTCCCCACATGGGGTGTACCGCCACAAAACGACCGCGCGCCTTGTGCATCGAGATCACCTCGCAGAGCTCCTCTTTGGTCGAACCCATATCGATGACCACCTGCCCGTCGTGCACCAGATTCAGGGCTTTGATTGCCAGCAGCGGGATGGTGTCGACAGGGGTGGCCAACACCGTGAGATCAGCCTGGCGTACACCCTCCTCGAATGAAACGATGCGGTCGGCCAACCCCAATCGGAGTGCCTCGGCAGCACGCTCTTCGCCCAACTCAAGCCCCAGAATTTCATCCGCCAGGCCGTGGTCGCGCAGGGCGAGGGCGAAGGAGCCGCCAATCAGTCCCAAACCGGCAATAAAGACCTTCATACAAACACCTATTTATTAAACAGGAACGAAAGATCGTCGCCGGCAACCACCTCGCGGATCGGCTGACCCTTGCGGAAGATGCGCATCGGACGCGGGCCGATGAGTTGCAACTGCTCGTTTTCGTAGTGGAGCATACAACCCTCGCGCAGACCGACTACCCAACGGCGCGGATTGGCCTCGATGTACTCCAGGATGCGCTGCTCGCGCGTCTCGCCGGCGTGACCCTCGGGGTTGGCGTCGAGGTAGTGGGGGTTGATCTGGAAGGGGATAGCACCAATGGCACGGAACGACTCGGGCTCAACGATGGGCATGTCGTTCGTGGTGCAGATCGTTGGGCAGCTTACGTTGCTACCGGCCGACCAACCGACATAGGGCGTGCCCGCCTTGATCTTCTTCAGGATGGCCTTCATCAGCCCCTGCTCCTGCATCTTCTTCGTCAGGGCGAAGGTGTTACCGCCACCGACGCAGATTGCTTCGGCCTCGCGAATCATCTTCACGGGATCCTTGGCGCGGTGTACCGATTTTACGCGAATACCAATCTCGCCGAGTCGATCCTGCACCTTCTTTTCGTAGGCTGCGTAGGAGAAGGTAACGGCTGCGTAGGGGACAAATACGATTTCGCGAACACCCTGAAGGAACTGCTCGATCTGGGGCATCGGATAGCGCAAATACTCCTCGCCGGCATTGGTCGAATTGGAGATAAGTAATAATTTCATAATCAAGTGGTATTTAGTTTGTTATAGGTGTTATTGTTCTAAAGCACCGAATTTTTGGCATAAAAAAATCCGCTTCTTTTGTCAAAAGTAATAAAAAAAGTGTTATTTTTGCCCCAAATTGGGTAGGAAAATAGAAACTATTCCAAATATTTGTTTAACTAAAAACTTAAAGTCATGTCTGAAATTCAAGCTAAAGTTGTCGAGATCATCGTTGACAAACTGGGTGTTAAGGAGTCGGAGGTAGTGCCCGAGGCAAGCTTCACGAACCATCTGGGTGCCGATTCGCTGGATACCGTTGAGCTCATCATGGAGTTCGAGAAGGCTTTCGATCTGCAGATTCCCGACGAGGTAGCTGAGAAGATCGTTACCGTTGGTGATGCTATCGCTCTGATCGAGGCTCAGAAGAAATAATTCTCAAGGCGAATAAGATTCGCGGCAAATTTTTTGTACTTTAAACTTCAATTATGGCAGAAAGACGTGTTGTAATTACCGGTGTAGGTACGATTAACCCGCTGGGTAAGACCGTAGAGGAGTATTTTACGAATCTGGAGGCAGGTATGTCGGCTGCAGCGCCCATTACCAAGTTTGATACCGAGAAGTTTAAGACAAAGTTTGCATGCGCAATTCAAGATTACGATCCGAACGATTACTTCGATCGTAAGGAGGCTCGTCGCTACGACCTCTTTACGCAGTATGCCTTGATCGCTGCCGATCAGGCTGTTGAGGATGCCGCTTTCGATTTCGAGAAGCTCGATTTGGAGCAGTGCGGTGTCATCTCGAGTTCGGGTATCGGAGGTGTAAAAACCTTATTCGATGAATCTGTGGGCTATGCCGAGGGTGGAAATACCCCTCGGTTTAGCCCATTTATTGTTCCCCGTATGATCATCGATATCGCCGCCGGCTTTATCTCGATGAAATATGGGTTCATGGGTCCGAACTATTCAGTGGTGTCGGCTTGTGCCTCCTCGACCCACGCCATGATTAATGCCATGGAGGCCATTCGTTATGGTCGTGCCGATGTGATTGTAACCGTGGGCTCGGATGCTACGGTGAACGAGATCTCGGTGGGCGCCTTCAACGCCATGCAGGCCCTCTCGACCCGTAACGACGATTTCGAGCATGCATCGTCGCCCTTTGATAAGGACCGTGACGGTTTTGTCGTGGGCGAGGGTGCCGGTGCTTTCGTCTTCGAGGAGTTGGAACATGCCTTGAAGCGTGGTGCTAAGATCTATTGCGAGGTGGCAGGTGGTGGCTATTCAGCCGATGCCTATCACTTCACGGCTCCGCATCCCGAGGGACGTGGTGCCATTAAGTCGATGCGTGAGGCGTTGCGCGATGCCAACGTTACGGTGGACGATATCGACTATATCAACGTACACGGCACCTCGACTCCGTTGGGTGACGTAACTGAAATTAAGGCACTTATGGAGGTCTTCGGCGAGAAACTTTCCTCGATCAACATCTCCGCTACGAAGTCCATGCACGGCCACCTGCTGGGTGCTACGGGTGCCATTGAGGCTCTGGCTTGTGTGATGGCGCTGACGCGTGGTGTGATTCCGCCGACCATCAACTGCCGCAACCTCGATCCCGAGATTCCGTCTAATCTGAACTTGACGCTCGATAAGGCACAGTACCGTGATGTGAAGTGCACGCTGAGCAATACGTTTGGTTTTGGCGGCCACAACTCGACGATCATTCTGAAACGATACGAATCTGAAAGTGCCGAGTAGAGCTGTGTTTGATTTCCTCATTCGCCCCTTTCGTCGTCGTTTTGGGCAAGATAAGCAATTCTATACGATGGTCGATGAGCTGTTCGGTTTTCTGCCGAACAACATCGAACTTTACAAGGTGGCGCTGATCCATAAGTCGGCTTCGGTCAACGTGGAGGGTAGCCAACCTATCAACAACGAACGTTTGGAGTATCTGGGCGATGCGGTCATCGAGGCCGTCACGTCCGACTATCTCTTCATTGAATATCCCGACCGTGACGAGGGCTTCCTGACGCAGCTGCGCTCGAAGATCGTCTCGCGTCAGTCGTTGAATCACCTGGCCGAGGAGCTGGGCCTGTCGCGCTATGTCATCTCGAATCATGTGCAGGGTGCTTCGCAGAAGCATATTTTTGGCGATGCCTTCGAGGCGATGATGGGAGCCATCTATCTGGATCAGGGTTACGACTTTGTCAACCGTCTGTTGATCAATAAGATCTACGCGCAGTATCTGAATGTGGATATGCTCTCGGACTCGGAGACCGACTTCAAGAGTCGTCTGATTGAGTGGTGTCAGAAGAATCGCCATACGATCCGTTTCGAGACTGAACGCGATAAGGATTATAAGCCGAACCATCCGGTCTTTTTCACCAAGGTGCTCATCAACGGCATGGAGGTGGGCCACGGAGCGGGTGATTCGAAGAAGGAGGCCGAGCAGAAGGCCGCCTTCTCGGTAGCCTCGTACATGACCGATGAGCAGTGCGCCTCGATGTTGGATCGCGTAGATCGTCTCGAGCGCAACCAGTCGGCCCCCAAGGCGGAGCGTATGGCACAATAGTGCCCTTTTTCTATGAATACCATCACCGATAAACTGGATGTGCGGGGCGTTGCTTCGCTCACCGACGAGGAGCTCGTAGCCCTGCTTGTGGAGGACGAGCCGATGGCGCATGCCCTGCTTGAGCAGTGTGGCTCATTGGCCGCTATGGCGCGTGAAGATCGTGCCCGCCTACGCATGATTGGCGGGCTGGGTATTCAGCGAGCCCGTCGCCTGCAGGCCGCCATCGAGTTGGGTCGTCGCGTGGTGGTGAGTGAGCAGGGTGAGGCGCGCAGCGTCATCTCATCGAGCGAGGATATCGTGCGCCGCATGCGCCCACAACTCGAGGGGTTGAAGCATGAGGAGTGCTGGGCAATCTACCTCACCTCGTCGAATCGCGTCATCGAGCAACAGCGTATTAGTCAGGGCGGTGTGCAGGGTACGGTCGTAGACCATAAGCTGGTCGTGAAGCGTGCGCTGGAGCTCTTGGCTTCGAAGTTTATCCTGGTGCATAACCACCCCTCGGAGGCCGCCATTCCGAGCGAAGCGGACCGCCGCTTGACCCGTCGGTTGAAGGAGGCTGCGGCACTATTCGATATCCGGTTGTTGGACCATCTAATCATTGCCCGCGAGGGGGATTATTCGTTCAAACGCGAGGGGCTCCTCTAAAACAGCGACACCGATGAAAAATAAAGGGACGTAAGTCCCTTTTTTTATTCACTTTTTCGTATCTTTGCCTATTGGAAGAAAATTATACAACAAGATAATACCATGACACAGGAAGAACTCTTTAAAAAATTGGTCGCTCACTGCAAGGAGTATGGTTTCGTATTCCCATCGAGCGAGATTTATGACGGTCTGGGTGCCGTGTATGACTATGGTCAGAACGGTGTCGAGCTGAAGAACAATATCAAGCGCTATTGGTGGGATTCGATGGTGAAGCTCCACGAGAATATCGTGGGTCTGGACGCTGCCATCTTTATGCACCCCAAGACGTGGGAGGCATCGGGCCATGTGGGCGCCTTCAACGATCCGCTGATCGATAACAAGGACTCGAAGAAGCGCTATCGTGCCGATGTGCTGATCGAGGATTGGATGGCTAAGCAGGACGAGAAGATCCAGAAGGAGGTTGAGAAGGCTCGCAAGCGTTTCAAGGAGCAGTTCAACGAGGAGCAGTTCCTCGCTACGTCGCCCCGCGTGCTGGAGATCGTTGCCAAGCGCGACGAGGTGCACAACCGCTTCGCTGAGGCGTTGAACAACAACGACCTGAACGAGTTGCGCCAGATTATCCTCGATTGCGAGATCGTGTGCCCCATTTCGGGTACGCGCAACTGGACCGAGGTGCGTCAGTTCAACCTCATGTTCTCGACCCAGATGGGTTCGACGGCTGAGGGTGCCAATACGATCTACCTCCGTCCCGAGACGGCTCAGGGTATCTTTGTGAACTTCCTCAATGTGCAGAAGACGGGTCGCATGAAGCTGCCGTTCGGTATCGCACAGATCGGTAAGGCCTTCCGTAACGAGATCGTGGCTCGTCAGTTCATCTTCCGCATGCGCGAGTTCGAGCAGATGGAGATGCAGTTCTTCGTACGCCCCGGCACCGAGATGGAGTGGTGGAACAAGTGGAAGGAGACGCGTATGGCTTGGC
>JAFZFJ010000002.1 GCA_017555975.1 Alistipes sp.
GCCATTTCGCAGGTCTTCGAGATCTACAAAACCAAGTGCGAGCAGCACTTCAACGAGACGGGTCGCCCCTGGCGCGAGATGTACAAAGCCTACGTCGACAAACGCAATGCCGAAAAGAAGGCCAAGCAAGATGACGAAAAATACATCGCCCGCAGTGCCGACATCGTGGCAGCACTGCAGCTCGATGAGGAGCGTGCAGCTCGCGTAACGGAGTTGGTGAAGGCCCACCGCGCGGCCGTGGTGGAGTGGCACAATGCCCACCCCTACACCTCCTACCCCGAGACCGATGCCAAGACCGGTCGTAAGCTCTACGACGTAGAGCGCGAGATGTTAGCCGACCAGCAGATTCCCACCTCGGTACGCAAGACACTTCTCAAGGGACTCAAGCGTGAAAAGTTGACCGAGGAGCAGATCATTAAGCTTTGGGACGGATATACGATTAATAAGGTTGATTTCACAATGCGCGGTTACTATGCCATCGTTCCCGACCTGACGGAGAAGGAGGCGGCAGCGCTGCTCAAATACCTTGAGCAGGCACGCGAGGAGGCACTCGAGTGTCGTCGCATGAAGGGCATCTCGCAGGTCTTCGAGGTCTACAAGACCAAGTGCGAGCAGTACCTGATTGCCGGAGGTCGTGACTGGCGTGCGCTCTTCAAGGCATACGTCGATAAGCGTAACGCCGAGAAAAAGGCTCAGAAGGCCGCCGAAGAGAAGAAATAGCAAAATTTATATTAACCAATAAAACAAGTAAAGATGAAAAAACTGATTGCATTGCTCAGCCTCGTTGTGTTGGCTGTAAGCTGCGCTCCTAAGACGGAGCAGGCCGAGAACAAGCTGCCGTGGGAGAACGGCAAACTCGTAGTATCGGAGAATGGTCGCTATCTGCAGCATGAGAACGGCACCCCCTTCTTCTGGATGGGTGAGACGGGTTGGCTGCTGCCCGAGCGTCTGACGCGCGAGGAGGCTATCTTCTATCTGGACGCCTGCGAGAAGGGCGGCTACAACGTTGTTCAGGTACAGACCATCAACGGCGTACCCGCCACGAATGCCTATGGCAAGCTTTCGCACCCGAACGGTTACGACTTCTCGGCCATCGAGGCTGAGGGCGAAGAGGGCTACTGGCAGCACATGGACTACATCATCGATGAGGCCGGCAAGCGCGGTATCTACATCGGCATGGTCTGCATCTGGGGTGGCCTGGTAAAGAAGGGTCTGATGAACCCCGAGGAGGCCAAGGCCTATGGTGAGTTCCTCGCCAACCGCTACAAGGAGACGCCGAACATCATCTGGTTCATCGGTGGTGACATCAAGGGTGACGTTGAGCAGGAGTCGTGGGAGACGCTGGCTCGCACGATTAAAGCAATCGACGAGAACCACCTGATGACCTTCCACCCCTTCGGTCGCACCTCGTCGACGCGTTGGTTCCACAACGCCGAGTGG
Source organism: Alistipes sp. (assembly GCA_017555975.1). Lineage (GTDB taxonomy): Bacteria > Bacteroidota > Bacteroidia > Bacteroidales > Rikenellaceae > Alistipes. The sequence continues at coordinate 1,441 of JAFZFJ010000002.1, forward strand.
CTCGACTTCAACATGTTCCAGTCGGGTCACCGTCGCTACGATCAGACGCGTGGTGATGGCGACGACACGGCTCAGGCTTCGGTAGCCGAGGACAACTGGCGCTATGTAGAGGAGGGTCTGGCACTCGAGCCGCAGAAGCCCATTCTCGATGGTGAGCCTTCGTATGAGGAGATTCCGCAGGGTCTGCACGATCCCAACGAGCCCTGGTGGAAGTCGCACGACGTACGTCGCTACGCCTACTGGTCGGTATTCGCCGGTGCCTTTGGTCACACCTATGGTCACAACTCGATCATGCAGATGCACCCGGGTGGCGATAAGCCGGGTGGTTACGGTGCCATCAAGTCGTGGAAAGAGGGTCTCGAGGATCCCGGTTTCAACCAGATGCAGTATCTCAAGAAGCTGATCGTTACCTTCCCCTTCTTTGAGCGCGTAGGCGACCAGTCGGTTATCGCTGGCGAGCACGGCTTCCGCTACGATCGCGCTGTGGCAACGCGTGGTGAGGACTACCTGCTGGTCTACACCTACACGAACAAGCCGATGCAGATCGACCTGGAGAAGATCTCGGGCGAGAAGAAGAACGTATGGTGGTACTCGCCCGTTGATGGTTCGCTGAGCTACGTAGGCGAGTTCGAGAACGGCATCCACACCTTCCAGGCTGAGGGTGAGGAGGGTCCCGCCAACGACCACGTACTGATCGCCGTAGATGCTGCGAAGAGCTACATCACGAAGGAGCAGGCTACGCTCTAATACACTTTACAACAACAACCTATGAAACGAATCTTCATACTCGTTGCCGCAATCCTCGCACCCCTCCTGTCGATGGCAGGGGTCGAGGTTGGCGGGCTCGAAGTGGAGCAGTTTGCGCGCCCGCTCTCTGTGGAGCGCACACAGCCCCGCTTGAGCTGGATCATTCGATCCGACGAGCGCAACGTCATGCAGACGGCCTACCACGTGTTGGTGGCCACTGCCCCCGAACTGCTTGAGGAGGGAAAAGCCGATCTGTGGGACTCGGGTGTTGTCGCATCCGATGCCTCGATCTGGGTACCCTACAACGGCAAAAAGCTCCAAAGCAACCAGCGTTGCTATTGGCGCGTAAAGGTCTATACCACGCAGGGCTCCACCGCTTGGAGTGAGGTAGGCGAATGGGGCATGGGCCTGCTGGGCGAGACGGCCTGGGGTGGTCGCTGGATTGGCTGGGAAGGTGCCTTCCCGTGGGATAAGGAGATTACCCACAGCCAACTCAGTTCGCGTTACATCCGCACCGAGTTTGTCTTGGCCGAAAAGCCGATCAAGCGTGCCACGGTCCACATCTCGGGCCTGGGCATGTACGAGCTCTTCATCAACGGCGAGCTCATCGGCGACCAGGTGTTAGCACCCGTGCCGACCGACTATCGCCGCACGGTTACTTACGACTCGTTTGATGTCACGGAGCAACTCCAGGCAAACGCAAACGCCCTGGGTGTAGTGCTCGGCAACGGTCGCTGGTACACCATGCGCCAGAACTACAAGCCCTACAAGATTCCCAACTTCGGTTATCCGAAGATGCGCCTGAATCTGATTGTGGAGTATGAGGATGGCTCAAAACAGCGTATCGCCTCGGAGCCAAGCTGGAAGTTGACAGCTCAGGGTCCGATTCGCAGCAACAACGAGTACGACGGTGAGATCTACGATGCCCGTATGGAGCTCGGTGACTGGACAAAAGCCGGTTACGACGACTCGAAGTGGTTGCAGGCTCAGCGCGTGGCCATTCCCGATGGTACGCTACGCGGCGCCATCTCGCCCAACATGAAGATCATGGAGCGCATCCCGGCCAAAACGGTCACCCACTACGAGGGTCGCACGATTGTCGATTTCGGCCAAAATATGGCCGGTTGGGTGAAGCTCAACGTACGCGACACGAAGGCCGGCGATACAATTCTGATGCGCTATGCCGAGCGACTGACCGCCGGTGGCGACTCGCTCTACACGGAGAATCTGCGCGACGCCTGGAGCCGTGACATCTACATCGCCAACGGCACCGAGCAGGACAAGAAGTGGAGCGCCCGCTTCTCGTACCACGGTTTCCGCTACATCGAGATCACGGGTCTGAAGAACCCCACAACGGCCGACTTCGAGGCAGAGGTGATCTACGACAACATGCCGACGCTGGGCCAGTTCGAGAGCTCGAACGAGGTGATCAATGCGGTCTACCGCAACGCCTGGTGGGGTCTGAATTCGAACTACAAGGGCGTACCGCTCGACTGTCCGCAGCGCAACGAGCGCCAGCCGTGGCTGGGTGACCATGCCGTAGGCACGTGGGGCGAGGCCTTCATGTTTGACTGCGGCACGATGTACGCCAAGTGGATGGAGGATATGACCGACGCTCAGCGTGCCGATGGCTGTATTCCCGACGTAGTGCCTGCCTTCTGGAACTACTATACGGACGGCATGGTTTGGCAGTCGGTGTTGCCGCTCATCTGCGAGATGCTCTATGAGCACAACGGCAATATCGAGCCGTTGCGTCGCAACTACGCCACGATGAAGCGTTGGTTGGACCACATGCAGGAGTGCTACATGACCCAGGACGGTCTGGTGACGAAGGAGAAGTATGGCGACTGGTGCGTACCGCCCGAATCGTTGGAGCTGATTCACAGCCAGGATCCCCTGCGCGTGACGAATCCGACGCTGATCGCCACGGCCTACTACAGCATGCTCTCGAAGATGATGGTGAAGTTTGCCACGCTGCTCGGCGAGGATGCCGATCGCGAGGACTATGCTGCCCGTGCCGAGAAGTGCAAAGCGGCCTTCAACCGCCACTTCCTGCATGTAGAGGAGGGCAAGGCCCCGACGCGCTACGATCACCCGCTCTACCCCGATGCAGTCTACTACGACAACAACACCGTAACGGCAAACCTCTTGGCTGTGGCTTTCGACCTCGTACCCGAGGAGCACCGTGCCAACATCGAGAAGCAAATCCTTAAGAAGCTCCTCGTGGACAACGGTGGCCACATCAGCAGTGGTGTCTGCGGTCAGAATTGGACGTTGCGCTACCTGACCAAGATGGGTCGTGGCGACGTAGCCTATCTGCTCGCTTCGCAGAAGAGCTACCCGAGCTTCGGCTACATGGTTTCGCGCGGTGCGACGACCATCTGGGAGCTGTGGAACGGCGATACGGCCAGCCCGAAGATGAACTCGGGCAACCATGTGATGATGCTGGGCGACCTGATCCCCTGGTTCTACCGCGATCTGGCCGGCATCAACCCGGCAAAGCCCGCCTACAAGGAGATTCTGCTTAACCCCGACCTCTCGATCCAAAACCTGGAGCACGTTTCGGCCTCGTATGAGTCGCTGCACGGCACCATCCGCAGCAGCTACACGAAGACCCCGATGCAACTCACGTGGGATATCGAGATTCCTTGTAACACGGTAGCAACGTTGCTCATCCCGACCCTCAACCCTGAGGCGATTCGTGAGGAGGGCGTCCGCTTCCTGGGTGAGGAGCAGGGCAAGGGCGCTTGGCGCGTACCCTCGGGCAAGTACCACCTGGTGATCAACCTCGATCCCGCCTTCGGTGCAGATCGTGAGGGAATCACGAAGGATGAGTTTCTTTACGAGCAGGCCCCCTTTATCGAGTGCCACGCCTCAACGATCGAGGAGTTGCCGAATGGCGATCTGATTGCCGCCTACTTTGGTGGTACGAAGGAGCGCAACCCTGATGTCTGCATCTGGACACAGATCAAGAAGAAGGGCAGCAACCGCTGGTCTGAGCCGAAACTGGTCGCTGATGGCATTCAGAACGACACGCTGCGCTACGCTTGTTGGAATCCGGTACTCTACCAGGTTCCGACCAAGGGTGGTGAGTTGTGGCTCTTCTACAAGGTAGGTCCTAACGTACCGAATTGGAAGGGATACCTGATCCGCTCAAAGAATGGCGGAAAGAGCTGGTCGAAGCCTGAGCAGCTGCCCGACGGCATCTTCGGCGCCATCAAGAACAAACCGGTATGGGTGGATGGTCGCATCCTCTGCCCCTCGTCGGACGAGATGGACCGCTGGAGCGTGCATTTCGAGTGGACGGACGATCTGGGTAAAACGTGGCACCGCACCAAGCCGCTCGATGCCGAGCTGAACGTGCCGACCCGTTTCCGCCCCGCCGTGAAGTACAAGGCAGAGATCGGCTCCGAGCCCTACGATGCATCGAAGGCCCTCCCGATCGAGGCGATTCAGCCCACGATCCTCAAGCTCAAGGATGGTCGTCTGCAGATGATGTGTCGCACGCGCAACGGCAAGACGGGCGTAGCCTACTCGTCGGATCGCGGTGAGACGTGGAGCAAGCTGACGCTGATGGAGCTGGAGCACACGCAGTCGGGCATCGACGCCGTGACGCTGCGCGACGGTCGTCATGTGCTGGTTTACAACAATTTCGAGACTATTGACGGCACCCCCAAAGGTCCGCGTACGCCCCTCTCGGTGGCAGTCTCGGAGGATGGTACCAACTGGAAGCATGTCATGACGCTGGAGGAGAGCCCCGTGGGTCAATACTCCTACCCCGCAGTTATCGAGGCCAAGGATGGCACGATCCACACGACCTACACGTGGCGTCGCCGTCGCATCAAGCATGTGGAGTTTAAGTTGTAAGCGCCACTAATAGGCACTAAAAAGCCCCGCCAAAAGCGGGGCTTTTTAGTTATTGTCGCTGATTAAAGTCGCTCTAAATAAAGCTTTACAGTCATATCATCGCCCAGATCCTGCTCAGCGTATGAGACCACCAACTCTTTGTCGTCTAAGCGGTCGATATGCCAGCACATCTCCTCGTCCAACTCGCTGCCGTAATAGAGCGCCAGGTATAACTCCTCGCCCTGAACCCGATAGCGAAACGCTTCGGATAGCTGGCCCAGCTCATCATCAAGGGCAAGAAAGAGGCCCATACCCCGCTCCCCAAACTCAAAGGTAAACTCGCCCGAGTCGAAATAGTAGGGCTCTTCGTCGGCGTAAACCTCCTTGACACACGCCCAACGCCCCGGCAGCAACTCGGCATACTCCGGCGACGGATCGTCGTTAGCCGCATCACCCGTACAGCCACCAAAGCCCCAACATATAAGCGCCAGGGTCAACGCATAAAACAAGTCCTTCATTCGAGCTGGTGTTATCAATCGCATAGACAAAGATAACGATTTAAAAACGCGGGACAAACAATGTGTCGTAAAATCAACTGTACTGCACTCCCGTTTTTTAATTTTGGGGACGGCTAAGAGCCAGCTTTTTTATTGGATCTGGATGAGTCCCCTAAAATTGAGTCTATCAAACTCAACACAAAACCCCGCTATGAGCGGGGTTTTGATTTTAGGCGAGCAGATTTTGTGCCGCATAAAATCGAAAAAAATTTGATAAAATGAATATTATCCCTACCTTTGTCCTCGTAAGGTTCTCCGAAAGCCGTCAAGGCTGAGGGGTGAAAAGGAAATTCGGTGAGAATCCGAAACAATACCTGTTGCTGTAATTTCCGTAAAGTTTGATGCTATTGGCCACTGGGTAACTGGGAAGGCGCATCAAAGGGGAATAAGTCAGAAGACCTGCCTACAAAAGATGAATACGCCTGCAGGTGTACGGGCCAAGCATCAAAACCGAAGAGGCCCGTAAAGATTCTGCTACCGATGAGCGCGATGACGATCGCGATTCTGCCGGGAAGGGAGGGAGAAAGTAGAACAAGGCGGGTCGGAGAAAGCGCTTTCACCATCTCTTCCGTTTTGTAACTTGACGTCGTATTCCAAGCAGGAGTACGGCGATTTTTTATTTCATTAAAAAACAAAAACAAGTTATGAAACGCTTACTCTATGCTTTGGGATGGTTGCTTTTAGCTACGATGTTGTGTCAATGTTCCGACGACGACAACAACACTCCCCCAATCGATCCGGTTGAGACTCCGCAGGGTCTTTTTGTCATCAACGCCGGAAATTACAACACCAGCAATGCCTCGCTCACCTTTTACGACCCCGTGGGGAACGGCTACGACAACGAAGTTTTTGCCAAACAGAACGGCTACAAATTGGGCGACACGGCACAGTCGATGTCCATCCACAACGGTCTGGGCTGGATAGTGGTCAACAACTCGCACATCCTCTACGCCATCGATCTCAAGACGTTGAAGGAGAAGGGCCGTATCACGGGCATCAACTCACCGCGCTACATCTGCTTCCTCTCAAACGAGAAGGCCTATGTGAGCGCCATGTATGGCAATCAACTCACCATCATCAACCCCAAAACTTACGCTATCATCGGCTCGATCACCGTGCCGAAGAATACGGCTATCGGAAATACCGGTTCCACGGAGGAGATGGTACTTATCGGAAAATACCTCTATGTCACCTGCTGGTCCTACGAAAAGAACATCGTCAAGATTGACACCACAACCGATGAGGTGGTCGGCGTTTTGGAGGTGGGTATCCAGCCCTCATCGCTTGTTGCGGATCGCAACGGCAAACTCTGGACCATCTGCGACGGTGGTTACGAAGGCTCGCCCGTAGGCTACGCAGCTCCCACCCTCTGCCGTATCAACCCCGAAACGATGAGCGTCGAGGCATGCTACGCCTTCACCAAGGGCGACTACCTCTCGAAGGTGCGCATCAACGGCACGGGCGATCAACTCTACTGGCTCAACAACGGTCTCCCGTATCGAATGGACATCTCCGCCACGGAGCTACCTTCGACCGTGGCCTTTGAGACCGAGGGTTATCTCTATGCCTTGACGATCGACCCCGAAAACAACGACATCTACGTAGCTGACGCCATTGACTACCAGCAGGCGGGCATCATCTACCGCTACTCGGCAACGGGCAAGCCCCTCGTCAGCTTCTATGCCGGAGTGATCCCCACCGAATTCTGCTGGAATAAATAAAGAACTCGCACCCTATGAAACGCTTGCTGCATACCCTTTTGCTACTCTTCGTTGCCGGAATGGCCTATAGCCAGGAGGGCATCGATTCGCTCATCGCCATCGATGAGGTGGCCATCGTCGGTCGCCGACCGATGAAGCAGATCGGTGTGCAGCGTACGGAGTTCGAATCGGTGGCCCTCCAGGAGCACATTGCCCTCTCGATGGCCGACGTGTTGACCTACAACTCCTCGGTATTCGTCAAGAACTACGGCCGTGCCACCCTCTCGACGGTGGCCTTCCGCGGCACCTCCCCCTCCCATACCCAGGTACTGTGGAACGGCATGAAGCTCAACTCGCCCATGCTCGGCATGACCGACTTTTCGATGATCCCCTCCTATTTCATCGACGAGGCGTCACTGCTGCATGGATCCTCCTCCATCAGCGAGACGGGCGGCGGTCTTGGAGGTGCCGTAAAACTCGCGACACGACCCAAGGAGTACGAGGGCTTTCACCTGCAATTCGTGCAGGGCGTAGGGTCGTTTTCGACCTTCGACGAGTACCTGCAGCTCGGCTACGGCAACGACCGCTGGCAACTCTCGACCCGTCTGGTCTATGCCACCTCGCCCAACGACTACAAATATGTCAACCGCGACAAGAAGCTCAACATCTACGACGAGGAGCACAACATCATCGACCAATACCACCCGACCGAGCGCAACCGCAACGGCGCCTTCAAGGATTTTCATGCCCTGCAGGAAATCTACTACCGCCTGACGGATCGCGATCGACTCTCGCTGACGGCCTGGTATACGGGCACGAATCGCGAGCTACCGATGATCTCGACCTCCTATGCCGAGGACGAGCAGATCGAGAACCGTCAGCGCGAAGAGACCCTGCGCGCCCTCCTCGGCTGGGAACGTATTGCCTCTGTAGGACGACTGACAGCCCAAGCGGGCTACATCCATAGCTGGTCGGCCTACGACCGCCGCATCACCGGAGCAGGTATATCCGAAGGAGAGGCCGAGAGCGAATCCGGCGGTCTACCCGACGGCACGATGGAGTATTCACGCAACCGCCAGCACACCCTCTATGGGCATCTGAGTGGCGAGTACCTCCCCTCGGAGCGTTGGCTCTTCTCGGGCGAAGTAACCGCCCATCACCACATGAGCCAGTCGAAGGGCAAGGAGGTGATCGACAGCGACGGCACGCATCGCCTCGGCCTGGACAAGGAGCGCACGGAGCTAACCGCCACGGCAACCGCACGTTGGCGCGCAACCCCCTGGCTCGGTGTGGGGCTCACATTGCGCGAAGAGCTCTATGGCGAGGAGTTTTCGCCCCTGATTCCGGCCCTCTTCCTTGACGGCGAACTGATTCGAGGCGGACGACTCGTACTCAAAGGCTCGCTCTCGCGCAACTACCGCTTCCCGACCCTCACCGACCTCTATTTCCAGCCGGGTGGGAACCCCGACCTGCGCCCCGAAAAGGGGTGGAGCTACGACGTAGGTATGGATTGCCGTTTGGGCAACGAAGAGCCGCTTGCCTTCCATGGCTCGCTCACCTGGTTCGACTCCCACATCGAGGATTGGATCCTTTGGTATCCCAAATCGATGGGCTACTACACCCCCGAGAACGTAAAAGAGGTGCACTCCTACGGCATTGAGGTCGAGAGCAGCCTGAGCTGGCGACCGACTCGCGACTGGCTCGTGGCGCTCCACGGCTCCTACGCCTGGACCCCCTCACTCAACGAGGGCGACCCCTTCTCGTCGGCCGACCGTTCGGTGGGCAAGCAGTTGCCCTATGTGCCCGAGCACTCCGCTTCGGCAACACTCCGCGCAGGGTGGCGACGCTGGGAGCTGAGCTACAAGTGGTGCGCCTACAGCGAACGCTACACCCTCTCGAGCAACGGTTCGAGCATCACCGGCACCCTTGACAGCTATGCCTTGAGCAACCTCTCGCTGGCTCGCACATGCAGCCTTGCGTGGTGTGATCTGTCGCTGCGTGGCGCCATCAACAACCTCTTCAACAAAGAGTACGTAACGGTGCTGTCGCGCCCCATGCCGGGCATCAACTACGAAATTTTTATCGGCATCACCCCTAAATGGGGCAAGGGCCGCAACCAATAGAATCCCATGCAAAGACTCTACATAGTTCTTGTTGCCATCTGCCTGATGGCCTGTGGTGGAGAGGGGGCCTCGCTCGAAGCCTTCGATCAGTCGCTCTACACACCACGCCACGCGCAAGGCTTCACACTCACAACCACCGCAGAGGGCCACTCGACCCTCCTCTCGACAGCCTCGCCCTGGCAGGGTGCAGTCGAGCCGACCCGACTCCTTATCCATCGCAACGGCGAGCCACTCCCGAAGGGGTTCACGGGGCAGGTGTTGGAAGGCGAAGCCAAACGCATCGTCTGCATGTCCTCCTCCTACATCGCCATGCTCGACAAGGTGGGTGCTGTGGAGCGTGTCGTAGGTGTTTCGGGCATCGACTTTGTCTCGAATCCCTACGTCCAGGCGCATCGCAACGAGATTGGCGACGTGGGCTATGACGGCAACCTGAACTACGAACTCGTCGTAGCGCTCGACCCCGATGTGGTCTTGCTCTACGGAGTCAGCGGAGCCTCGGAGATGGAGGGGCGTCTGCGCGAGTTGGGCATCCCCTACCTCTACGTAGGCGAATACCTCGAGCAACATCCCTTGGGTAAGGCCGAGTGGATGATCTTCGTAGCCGAATTGGTTGGTAAGCGAGCCGAGGCGGAGGCTCTCTTTGTCCCCATCGAGGAGCGCTACCTGGCCATTGCGCAAAGCGAAAAACCGACTCCGCGTCCGCGCGTAATGTTCAACTCGCCCTACCGCGATAATTGGTTTATGCCCCCTGCCAACAGCTACCTCGTGCAGCTTGTAACGGATGCCGGCGGGGAGTATATCTACACGGACGACGGCGACAACCGCAGCGATGTCATCGACCTTGAGGAGGCCTATCTACTTGCGTCCGAGGCCGATCTGTGGCTCAATCCCGGGGTTATCTTCTCGCTCGACGAGCTCTGTCGCCGCTACCCGCGCTTTGCCGACGTAAAGGCGGTGCGCGAAGGGAAGGTTTGGAACAACAACGCCCGTTTAAGTCCCGCAGGCGGTAACGATTTCTGGGAGCGTGGCGTCATAGAGCCCGACGTAGTGCTCAGCGACCTCAAACAGTTGCTCAGCGCGGAAGTTGACCCTGCCTATTCATTTGTCTATCACCATCGACTCAAATAGCCGATAAAAAAACGTATCTTTGCAAGGATGAAATCACACACCTCTCTTCTCTTTCTGGCGCTTGGCCTTCTGACGATTGCCCTCTTTGCAATCGATCTGATGGTCGGCTCTGTAGCCATACCCTTTCGCGAGGTATGGGCCTCGCTTACGGGTGGAGAGGTAGCCCCCGCAACCGCAAAAATCGTCTGCTCGATTCGCCTCGTCAAGGCCTTGGTGGCCCTGTTGGCCGGTAGCGCATTGGCGGTCAGCGGTCTGCAGATGCAAACCCTCTTCCGCAACCCGTTGGCAGGTCCCTATGTGCTGGGTATCAGTTCGGGTGCGAGCTTCGGCGTCGCACTCCTCCTGCTCGGCGCGCCTCTGCTGGGTGTGGGTGGTTCGGTACTGCTCTCATCGCTCGGCATGGCGGGTGCAGCCTGGATCGGTGCAGCCGCAATCCTCACCATCGTCGCCATCTGCAGCCGTCGCATCAAGGATATCATGGTTATTTTGATCCTCGGCATGATGTGCTCGTCGGGTATCGACGCCGTGGTACAGATCCTGCAATACCTTTCGAGCGAAGGTGCCCTGAAATCGTTTGTCATCTGGACCATGGGCTCGCTGGGTGACGTAAGTACCCCGCAGCTCATCCTGCTCACAATCGCCGTTATGGGGGGTCACGTGTTGGCCATTGCGGTTATCAAGCCGCTCAACCTATTGCTCCTGGGCGAGCAGTATGCCCGCACGATGGGCCTCAACATCCAACGTACGCGCCTTCGTGTCTTCCTTTCGACGACACTCCTAGCCGGTACGGTCACCGCCTTTTGCGGTCCGGTAGGCTTCATTGGTTTGGCTGTACCCCACCTCTCACGCATGCTCTTTCGAGCCGCCGACCACCGCATCCTGATTCCCGCCTCGGCCCTCACGGGTAGCGCCGTGCTGTTGCTCTGCGACATCGTATCGAAGTGGCTCACCCTGCCCATCAACACCGTTACGGCACTGATGGGTATCCCGATTGTTATCTGGGTTGTCTTACGTCATAAAACGATTGCTTAGCGATGATCCGTCTTGAAAATCTCACCATCGGTTATCCCGACCGCCCTCTTATGGAAGGGATCAGCACCACCTTTGAGGTGGGCAAACTCACCGCCCTCATTGGACGCAACGGTTCGGGTAAATCGACCCTGCTGCGTGCCCTGGCCGGTTTGGGCAGTTACGCTTCGGGATCGATTTTTGTGGATGGCGTTTCGATCGAGCAGCTCGACGCACACACCCGCTCCACCCGCATCGCCTTCGTGACGACGGAGCGTGTTCGCATCGCCAACCTCCGCTGTAAGGATGTCGTAGCTCTGGGTCGCGCACCCTACACAAATTGGATCGGACGCATGCAGGAGGAGGATCGTCTGCTGGTAGAACATGCCCTCGAGGCTGTTGGCATGGGGGCATTCAAAGATCGTACGATGGATTGCATGTCGGACGGCGAGTGCCAACGCGTGATGATTGCCCGCGCACTGGCGCAGCAGACCCCGATCATTCTGCTCGACGAGCCGACCTCGTTCCTTGATCTGCCGAATCGCTACGAGCTCTGTCGCCTCCTGAGCCGCTTAGCTCGCGAAGAGCAGAAGTGCATCCTCTTCTCGACGCACGAACTCGATATCGCACGAACGCTCTGCGATTCGATTGCCCTGGTCGACAACCCGACACTCCACCACCTTCCCACCGAGGAGATGGTCCAAAGTCATTTGATCGAGCGCACGTTCGGACTGTAAGAACGAAAGCGAGCGTGCCCAACAAGTTTTTGGACACGCTCGCTTTGTCTGAAAGTTGTATAGCAAGAGCTCTTTTGAAACCGCTCGGTTAGAAGAACAGGAGCTGCATCAGCACATAAACCGGCAGCAGCACCACCAACGAGAACTTCACCATATAGCCGAAGAACGACGGCATCTCAACACCCTCCTGCTCGGCAATAGCCTTCACCATGAAGTTGGGACCGTTACCGATGTAGGTCATGGCACCAAAGAATACGGCACCCAGCGAGATCACCTTCAGCAACACCTCGGGAATACCCGCTACGGTCGCTACACCCTCCGCAATCGGCAGACCCGAAGCCACCGTATGGAAGGCAACGGCCGTCGGTGCGTTATCGAGGAACGAGGAGAGCGCACCGGTCGAGTAGTAGAACTGCCACGGCTCGGTCAGACCCAGCGACGGAGCATGCACATTGAGGTAGAGCAGTGCCGGGGTCATCGTCGTGAAGATACCCACGAAGAGGATGGCCACCTCGGCAATCGGCTCCCACGAGAAGTGGTTGGCCTCGCGCACCTCGCGACCCGTCGTCTTGAGCGACAGGATGATGATCACCAGCAGGGCAATCTCACGCAGGAACTTCACATAGATCGGTGCATGATGGTCGGCCATGGCGGGGATGTACGATGCATTGAGGAATACTACGCAGGCAATCACGGCAGCCAGCCAGATGAAGTTGATCGAACCACTCACATGGATCGGCTCCTGCTCCTTCAAGTCGCGCTGCAACATGTCCTGCGGCTCCTTGGCATAGAAGTACTTATCCACAGCTACATACAGAGCCAGCAGAACGGCACCCACAAAGGCCCACTGCGGCAAGAGCTCGAAGAACCACTCGAACGAAGCACCGCGCAGGTACAAAAGGAACAACGGGGGATCACCCAGCGGGGTCAGCAGACCACCGCAGTTGGCCACCAGCGCAATGAAGAAGAGCACCGTGTGTACACGATACTTACGTTGCTGGTTGATCTGCAACAGCGGACGAATCATCAGCATCGCGGCGCCCGTCGTACCCATAAACGAAGCGAGCAACCAGCCACCAAAGAGCAGCAAGGTGTTGATCGTCGGCGTAGCGGCGATATCGCCTCGGATGTTGATACCTCCGGTCACCACAAAGAGCGCCAAGAGCAACATGATGAAGGGGATGTAGTCAAACAACAGCTGGTGCTGTACGTTGTGACCCAAGCCCGAACAAACTAGGATAATGGCCGTGGGAATCGAGACGATCAGCGTAAAGATCAGCTTGTTACGATTCTTCTCCCACCAATGTTCCGCCACGAGCGGCGCGACGGCAATCGTGAGCAACATCACCACAAAGGGGATGAGCATCCAAAGTTGTACTTGTTCCATGGGAATTTAAATGATTTTCAACGAGGCAAAGGTAACAAAAAATCGACAAGAGTATTCTCCGATTGGCATAAAGATAGCATCAGAGAGGTACTTATTGTCCCTTTGCTGACTTTTCAGGACGACAAAACAAAAAAGCGGAGCCCACTTTGGACTCCGCTCATTTTTTGTTGCTCGGTGTAATTACTCAGCCTGAGCAGCCTCGGTTGCCTCAGCAGCAACCTCCGTAGCCTCAGCAGCAACCTCAGCGGCAGCAGCCTGGCAAGCAGCGCACTGCTCCTCAGCGGGCTTCGTGCAAGCCTCACCCTCAGCGCAGCACTCCGTGCACTCGGTGCACTCCTCAGCCGTCTTATTGGCGTTACCGGCGCAGCTAACCATGGCAGCAGCAGCCAGAACGATAGCGAACATGTACATCTTCTTCATAGCTCTAATTCTTTTAAATTTCTTATAAATGAAAAGTAAATACAGTCGCAAATATAGTGTATCAACCTATAACGAGCAAGAAAAAAGCCAAAAATTTGGCGTAAACTTACATTTTATTACTCCAAGAGGTCGATTAAGGCCAACTCCTCGCTCTTAGGAAAGGCTTTCGGGAAGAGCGACATGAGCTTTCCCTTCAGAATAACGGCCTCCTCGATCGTGAGGCAATTGCCAACCGTCACGCGGAAATAGGGGTTTTCGTAGACCATGTAGAGCTTAATGTCAGGAAAGTTCGTGGTAAAGAGCTCCTTAGCCGCCAAAGCACCAGCTCGCGCATCCTGTCCGTTATCGAAAAAGATGCAAACGCGATACCCGCGCACGCGCGCGTTCTTATCATTACGATTCGAAAGATCGCGCACTGCATCGGCTGCCGAGCCTATTTCGGTCACCTCAACACGCGCAGGGGCAGAAGTTGCCTCAGAGATAGTTTCACGCGCCAAATTCTGCTTAAACGCCTGCAACGACTGGGCGTCAGCCGTGCAGATAAAAGCGAATAAAAAAGCCGAAATGGCAATGATTTTCTTACAATCTATCATACACATGTCGCTATTTTAGAATGTTCATTAAATTTTTCGAATCCACCCCAAAGCTACGCAAAAAATCCGACAGGGGCATCTTCTCGCGCGAAAGATTCACCGGAACAGGACCACCACGACCCTCCAACTCGAGGTTCACCCAATACTCCGAGAGGTCGCCCGAACGCAACTTCGCCACCAAGGGGAGCAACGAGAGCGGATTGCCGATCTCCACCGCCCAATAGGTCTCGAAGACCTCGCTTTCGGTACGCTTCGGCACCTCGACCTGCTCCTTGAGGCGCATCGTACCGATGCAATTCTCGCGATAGTAGAGGTTGGCCACAGCATCCTTCAGATGGAGGTTGTAGGCCGTTTTGTTCATGACACGCAGGTCAATGCGCACACTCGAGAGGCTCGTCGGGCGGATATCCTCCACACCCTGCAGCTTCACCTTGCTGCGCATCTTCTGCATTGTATTCGAGCAGGAGGCAAACGAAAAGGCCAGTGCTACGAGCAGGGAGAGTTTAAGTAGTTTTTTCATCTTCTATCTCATGTTTATTTTTGTGCAGTATAAATATGGGCAATGCCCAGGCATTTCGACTCGGAGCAAGCAGCTCGAAAACCGGCTTCGCGCATCAGATCCACCACACGTTCGGGCTTATGGAAGGCCTTAATCGAGGCGGGCAGGTAGCGATAGGCGGGCTTATCGTGCGCAATCAGGCCACCGATCCAAGGCAGGAAGCGGAAGGCATAGAGCTCGTAGCACCACCGAACCAGCGGATTCTTCGGCGTCGAGAGTTCGAGAATCATCACACGGCCTCCGTCACATAACACGCGGTGCATCTCCTGCAGACATAACGGCAATTCGGAGAAGTTTCGTACGCCAAAGGCAACCGTCACCACCTCAAACGAAGCATCCGCAAAGGGCAGCGCGCGGGCATCGCCCTCGGTCAAGGTCACCCGATCCGACAGACCAGCCTTAGCCACCTTCTCTGCACCCACCTGCAACATGGCCTCCGAGATATCGACTCCGACCACCTGCACCTCGGGCATACGCTCAGCCAGGTAGATAGCCAGATCGGCCGTACCGGTGGCCAAATCGAGAATACGGCGGGTCATGTCGCTACAGACCAGATCCACACCACGCTTGCGCCAACTGCGGTCGATGTTCATCGACATGATGTGGTTCAAGCGATCATAACTCGGAGCGATGCGGTTAAACATCTGGCGCATCTGCTCCTTTTTGCCTTGCGGAAGGGTCGTATGGTTATTCATAACGCATGGTTTCATCGGGTTTCACGGTAGCCACTACCGAAGCAGGCAGCAGCATCAATAGCAGGATCGCGGCCACAAAGCCCAGGTTGAGCAACAACCACCATCCTAAATCGAGCGCAATCGGCACCGAGCTCAACATATAGCCCTCGGCATCGAGTTTAATCACATCAAAGTATCCCTGCACCCAGCAGATTGTCAGGCCGACCAGATTACCCCAGAACAACCCTCGGGCGGCAATCAAGGCGGCACGGTAGAGGAAAATCTTGCAGAGCGAGCGTTGCTGCATGCCGAGTGCCTTCAGGATGCCGATCATGCGGATACGCTCCATCACGAGGATCATCAGCGCCACCGACATATTGAAGAAGGCAACCACCAACATGATCAGCAGAATCACCACCGCATTTACATCGTGGGCCTTGAGCCAATCAAAAACCTGGGGATAGAGCGCCTCCACGGCAATTGCCGTGGCATTGTCGGCATCCACCGTCTCATCGTAAAGCAGAGCGTGGTCCAATCGAGCGGCCACAGCGCGTCCCTCGGCGAGCGATGTGGCATGGATTTCGTAGCCCGAGATCTCCTCCTCGCCCCACTGCGAGAGGCGCTGCACGTTGCGAATGTCGGTCACCAGGAGGCCATAATCCATCTCCTCCATACCCGAAGCAAAGAGGCCCGTAACTTTAAAGCGATCACGATAGGGCAACTCATCGGGCTCGACAAACAACAATTCGAGGCGATCGCCTACTCCGACCGCAAGCTTCTCGGCCAGGCGCTTCGAAAGCAACAGATCCTTGGTGCGAATCGAATCGCCCACGCGAGGCAGCGCTCCATCCACCAACCACTGCTCGAAATGCGACCAATCGTACTCCGCTCCAACACCTTTGAGCATCACCCCCTCGACCGCTTCAGCCGTGCGGGCTACACCTCCTCGGCGAGCATAGCGCTGCAGGTGTTTCACTCCGGCATCGGCACGCAACAGCGAATCGAGCGACGGAGTGATACGAATCGGAGCAGCGTCCGTGCGGTGCAAGCCGCGCACATCGGTCACCACTACATGTGCCGCAATGCCCGACATATTGGCTGCAATTTCGCGCTTAAAACCAAAGACAACCGCCAACGAAAGCAGCATCACGGCCATGCTGATCGCGACCGAGATAACGGCAATACGCTCCATAACCGAAGGGCGTCGAGTTTCCTTCGATTGGGCCATGCGGCGCGCTATCTGGAGTTCAAGTTGCACAGAAAAGAGGTTTTTCGCGGATTAATAGTGCAAAGTAACACATATTTTCGTATTTTTGCCCCATACAGAGGCGCCTTTTTCAAAGAAAAAGGCCAAAAGACACCTAAAAAAAGAACAACAACTATGATGACAACATTCTTACAAGCAGGATACGACTACGGCTACTCGACGGGCCTTGCAACGCAAAATTTCGCCTCGGGCGGCATGTACCTCCTCATGATCATAATCGGTGTAGTGGGCTACATCGTCCAGGCCCGCCTGCAGTCGGTCTTCAAGAAGTACTCGCAGGTGATGTTCCCCGGCGGGCTCACCGGTGCCGAGGTAGCCGAGAAGATGTTGCGCGACCACAACATTCACAACGTCAAGGTGACCCACGTCAAGGGCCATCTCACCGACCACTTCAACCCGCAGACGATGACCGTCAACCTTAGCGACTCGGTCTACTCGTCGCGCTCGGTAGCCGCTGCCGCCGTTGCTGCCCATGAGTGCGGCCATGCCGTACAGCACGCACGCGCCTATGCCCCGCTGGTGTTGCGCTCACAGCTGGTGCCGATCGTCAATTTTGCCTCAACGGCAGCCACGTGGGTGATCATCGCCGGCCTGGCCATCCTCGCCTCAACCCAGAACGAACTGGTTTGCTGGATCGGCATCGGCATGATCGGCATGTCGGCCCTCTTCGCCCTCGTTACCCTGCCCGTGGAGTACAACGCGTCAGCACGCGCCTTGGAGTGGCTGCGTGCAAGTCGCGTGATGGCCGAGCCGGAGCTCAAGCAGGCCTCGATCTCGCTCAAGTGGGCCGCACGCACCTACCTGGTGGCTGCCCTCAGTGCGATTGCCTCGGTGCTCTACTACGTCATGCTGATCCTCGGTCGTCGCGACTAAGAACCCATCTAACCCATGAAGAGACCTACAGAAGATTATATGCTGCGCGGCTGGAAGATCGCTGCGTGGGTACTGATCATTATGGTCGGTGCAAGCCTCATACCTCCCGTCACCATTGGCGGAGTGAAGTTGCGCCGTGCCAACATCTATGCCGACCTCTACCGCTATGAGGAGCACAACACAACACCAAGCGACGACGATGCGCTCTTCGATGCAACCGAGTTCGACTTCGACCTGGAGGCCGTAAGCCAGCAGGTTGAGGCGGTGCAATTGGCACAAGCCGACACCCTGCCGCACGAAGCCCCTGTCGAGTATCGCTGGGTAGTGTGCGAACACAACACACCGCGCGAGGAGGTGATTATCAACCCCGCTCGCTACAGCTCGCGCCTTACGAAAATCGAAGATTTTAGCGAGAATCAGGCGATTGCCACCTTCTGTGACTCACTCATCGAAGCCGATCGTCCGATCCGCATTGCCGTCTTGGGCGACTCGTTTATCGAGGGCGACATCCTGACGGCCGACCTGCGCGAGCGTCTACAAAGCGCCTTTGGAGGTCGCGGTACGGGCTTTGCCCCGATGGCTTCGCCACTCACTAGCTTCCGCCGTTCGATCAAGACCCAATCCAAGGGCTGGACCGCATACAACGTCATGCAATCAAAGAGTGTACCCGCCCCCTACAACGAGCAGTTCTTCGTTTCGGGTTGGGTATGTCGCCCGAGCGACGGTGCCTCTACCCGCTGGGAGGAGACCACCTTCCGCAAGCAGCTCGACTCCTGCTCGACGGCCCGCGTCCTCTTCCGCTCACCCAAACAAAGTCGCATCCGACTGATTCTAAACGACTCGTTGACGCAGGAATACACCATTGAAGCCTCGCCCAAGGTGCGGCAGGCAGTTGTCGAAGCCGAGACGATTCATGCCCTGGAGTTTCAGCTCTTGGAGGGGGCAGCCGAGGCGGTTGGCTATGGTGCTATCTTCGGCGACAAGGGTGTGGTTGTAGACAACTATTCGGTGCGTAGCAACAACGGCCAGGCCATCTTCCGCACCAACGCCACGATCAATGCCGAGATCAACGCCCTTTGGTCCTACGATCTTGTCATCTTACAGTATGGCCTGAACATCATGCAGGCCGGGGTCCATAAGTACACCAACTACGGCCAGCAGATCGAGAAGGTAATCACCTATTGCCGTCAGTGTTTCCCCTCGGCAGCCATCCTGGTGATGGGTGTCAGCGACCGCGCCATCAAGAGCGAGGCGGGCGTGGAGACGATGGATGCCATTCCCTACATGCTCGACTGTCAGCGCACGGCAGCCCGCAACCAGCAGGCGGCCTTCTGGTCCACCTTCGACGCTATGCAGGCTGAGGGCGGCATTCGCGAATTCGTCGCCAAGGGATGGGCCGGCAAAGACTACACGCACATCAACTACGGCGGTGGTCGCAAGGTGGGTTGGGCGCTCTTCGACGCCATCAACTACGAGGCAGCAAAGGCCGTCGAGCGCCGCAACCGTCGCCTAGAGGCCGCCAAACCGATCATCGATTCGGCCTCACATCTGAACCAGACCCTAGAACCTTTAACCGCCGGCACGCCGACCTTGGAGGCCGACAAAGCGCTCATTTCCATCCATTAATCCGCAGACATGGAGCAGCTGCTGACAAAGATTCAACACCTGTTGAGTTACGACCCGCAATCGCCGCTGATCTTCAGCAGCGGGTTGTTTCTCTACCTCTTCGTCGCCTTTCTGGCCGGGTACTGGTTACTGAAGCGCACCTCGCGACTGCGTATTCTCTACGTGGCCGCCTTCTCGCTCTACTTCTACTACAAATCGA
>JAFZFJ010000098.1 GCA_017555975.1 Alistipes sp.
GCGTCGGGTAGACTGGATTGGCTACTCCGCTGCGCTCCGTGACGCCGATCCAGGTGGGCCCCTTTGCAAGATTACAAAGTTGAAAGGCCGCCCGTCTTTGACGGGCTTGGCTTTTCTGTTTTGTGTGCAATCTCGTGCAAGCACGGCTTGCGTACAAAACAAAAAGCCGCAGGAAAATTCCTGCGGCCTTTCAACTTTGTCGGGGAGACTGGATTCGAACCAGCGACTTTCTGGTCCCAAACCAGACGCGCTAACCGGGCTGCGCTACACCCCGAACTGTGGTGCAAAGATACACCTTAATTTTGAATTCTAAAGGCTGAATTTTGAATTAATTTTCTTCTTGCTCGAAAATCTGCGTCCACGCACCATTGGTCGGGGGGCAGTAGACCGAGAAGCCCAAGGCGTGGGCCGTGTCGGCATTGCGGCTGCCATCGTCGATAAAGAGGGTCTCGTGGGGCTCCATACCGCTCAGGGCGATCATCTGCTCGAAGATCTTCGGCGAGGGCTTCAAGATGCCCAGGCGGAACGAGAGATACTGCGCGTCGAAATAGCTCTCCAGCTCGCGGCCTGTAGCCTCACGCACACGGTCGCGGACAATCTCGATGGCCGTGGGGTTGGTGTTCGATAAGACATAGGTGCGGATGCCGCGCGCACGCAGGCGGTCGATGACGGCCATCTTCTCGGCGTCGACACGCGAAAGAAACTCGCGATAGACCCACTCGATCTGCGCGTCGGTCACCTCGGGACGGTTGTCGATGGCGCGCATCTCGTCGCACGCCTCGGCCCAGCTGATCTTGCCACTCTCCATGCGCTCGTTCACCTCGGCCGGATAGCAGGGGTCCATCAGCGCAGCCATCTTCGGCATGCCGATCTCGCGAAAGGCCTCGATGACGCGATCAATCTCCAAATCGCAAATGACACCACCGAGGTCGAAAACTACATTTTTGATATCCTTGAGCATACGTTTCTATTTCTGAAATTGCATCGTGCGTCGACGAATCGGACGCAAAATCCACATCGGCAGGGCCACCAGCAGCGGAATCCACAGTCGATTCCACCAATCGGGCACCGAGCAGCGCCTGCCGCGCCACAGAGCCTTCAAACCGCGCTTAGCACAACGGTCGGCCGAAATCAGTCCGCCCACCTTCATGCCAAACTCCTGGAGTTTGCGCGGCAGGCCGTAGAGGTCGGTAGCCACGCCCGCAGGGCAGATGGCTGTGATGGTGATGCCCTGCTCCTCCACCTCCTTCGAGAAGGCCACCGAGAAGGCTTTCAGATAGGCTTTCGAGGCGCTATAGATCGCAAGGCCGGGGAAGGGCATCCATAGCGAGTAGGAGGACATGTTCAGGATGTGGCCCTTGACGCCACGCTCCACCATGCGGGCCGCATAGCGACGGCAGAGCTTCGTGGTGGTCATGTCGTGCAGGAGTAGGATGCGCTCAATCAGCTCCTCGGACGTGTTCAGCACGTCGCAGAAGGAGAAGATACCGGCGTTGTTAATCAACAGATCAATCTCGATGCCGGCTGCACCAATCGCCTCGTAGAGCTCGTTGGCCGCCTCGACGCGTGCCAAATCCATCGTGAGGGTGCGGAACTGCTGTTCCGGTGAGCAGGGTTGCAACTCCGCAACCACCTGCTTGAGCGGCGTTTCGTGGTTACCCACCAACACCAGGTTGTAGCCCATGGCTGCCAGGCGCAAGGCATAGCAACGGCCGATGCCCGATCCGGCACCCGTAATCAAAGCCCATGTTCGGGCGGGAATTATTGTCGGACGACTCATTATTTAATCTTTTTCAATTCGCGCCACAGACGGTCGGGAATCGGCTCCTGACAGTTGTGGCAACACTGCATGTCGCGCGAATACATGCGGGCAATGCAGTAGTCGCGGTGGTCGCAACCCGAGCGGGTCGTGAGGTCGCCCTGCATCATCTTATTGACAAAAGCAGGGTCGGTGATCAGTGCACGGGCCATCTGAACCAGTTCGAAACCTTCGTCGA
>JAFZFJ010000099.1 GCA_017555975.1 Alistipes sp.
AAGGTTGCTGACGAGGAGGGCTTCCCCGTAGTCGCTGCCGCATTCCGCAATATTTCGAAGGTCGAGGCTGAGCACGAGCGTCGCTACCTGAAGTTGCTGAGCCGCATCACGGATGGTGACTTCTTCCACCGCGATGGTAAGATCTGGTGGCAGTGCCGCAACTGCGGTTTCATCATCGAGGCTGAGGATGCTCCGAAGGCTTGCCCCGCTTGCCTGCATCCGCAGTCATACTTTGAGCCGATGAAGCAGAATTACTAAAAACAAGAAGCGACCCGAAAAGGTCGCTTCTTTTTGTTAGAAGAGTAGAAAGGGCGAAAAAGGTGATTAAGGGCGAGAAGGGGTTCCCTTTACACCTTTTTTGCCTTTGCTGCCCTTTTTAGCCCTCGCGGAACCCCGAATTTTGGATTTTGAATTAAATTTTGTATTTTTGTGGGTTAAGAAAATAATCAAACAAAAAGCATATATGGCAGACGAAAAAATTATCTTTTCGATGGTGGGTGTCTCGAAGACCTTCACCAATCAGAAGCGTGTTTTGAACAACATCTACCTCTCGTTCTTTTATGGTGCCAAGATCGGTATCGTGGGTATGAACGGTTCGGGTAAGTCGACCCTGATGAAGATCATCGCCGGTCTGGATAAGAATTTTGAGGGTGAGGTGGTATTCTCGCCCGGTTACTCGGTGGGTTACCTGGAGCAGGAGCCCCAGCTCGATGACGCAAAGACCGTTCGCGAGGTAGTCGAAGAGGGTTGTGCTGAGACCGTAGCCCTGATGAAGGAGTACGAGGAGATCAATATGAAGCTCTGCGAGCCGATGTCGGATGATGAGATGAATACCCTCATCGAGCGTCAAGGTGAGCTTTACGAGAAGATCGACCATGTGAACGGCTGGGAGCTGGATCAGGTGCTGAACCGCGCCATGGACGCCCTGCGCTGTCCGGATGGCGATCAGCCCGTGAAGGTGCTCTCGGGTGGTGAGCGTCGTCGTGTTGCACTGTGCCGCCTGCTCTTGCAGCAGCCCGATGTGCTCCTGCTTGACGAGCCGACCAACCACCTCGATGCGGAGTCGATTGACTGGTTGGAGCAGCACCTGCAGCAGTACAAGGGTACGGTCATTGCCGTGACGCACGACCGTTACTTCCTGGATAACGTAGCCGGCTGGATTCTGGAGCTCGACCGTGGTGAGGGTATTCCCTGGAAGGGCAACTACTCGGGTTGGTTGGAGCAGAAGACCGCCCGTATGGCCATGGAGGAGAAGCAGGAGTCGAAGCGCAGAAAGACCCTTGAGCGCGAGTTGGAGTGGGTGCGCATGTCGCCTGCCGGTCGTCACGCCAAGTCGAAGGCCCGTCTGTCGGCATACGATAAGATGCTTAATGAGGATACGAAGCAGAAGGAGGAGCGTCTGGAGATCTACATTCCGAACGGTCCGCGTCTGGGTGATATCGTTATCGAGGCCCATGATGTCACGAAGGCCTTTGGCGATCGCGTGCTGTACGAGGGTCTGAACTTCTCGCTGCCCCCTGCCGGTATCGTGGGTGTGATTGGCCCGAACGGTACGGGTAAGACTACCCTCTTCCGTATGATTATGGGTCTGGATGAGCCGACGAATGGTTCGTTCCGTGTAGGTCCGACGGTGAAGCTGGCGTACGTGGATCAGCAGCACAAGTCGATCGACCCCGAGAAGACCGTCTATGAGGTAATCTCGCAGGGCGCCGATCTTATTACGCTTGGTAACCGTCAGGTGAATGCTCGTGCCTATGTAGGCCGCTTCAACTTCTCGGGTGCTGATCAGGAGAAGAAGTGCGGTGTGCTGTCGGGTGGTGAGCGTAACCGTCTGCACCTCGCTTTGGCACTCAAGGAGGAGGGTAACGTGATTCTCCTCGACGAGCCGACCAACGACATCGATGTGAACACGCTGCGTGCCTTGGAGGAGGGTCTCGAGCACTTCGCAGGTTGCGCCGTAGTGATCTCGCACGACCGTTGGTTCCTGGATCGTATCGCTACGCACATTCTCTCGTTCGAGGGTGATTCGCGCGTAGTTTTCTACGAGGGTACCTACTCGGAGTATGAGGCTTGGAAGAAGGCTCAGGGCGAGGATACAACCCCGAAGCGCGTGAAGTACAAGAAGCTCGTGGAGTAAACGATTTTGAATTCTAAATTCTACATGTTAAATTTTTAATATGGCTCAAAAACCTTCGATTCCAAAGGGTACACGCGACTTCTCGCCTCAAGAGATGATGCGTCGTAACTATATTTTCGATACCATCAAGTCGGTCTTCCGCCTCTATGGTTTTGCTCCGCTCGAGACCCCCTCGATGGAGAACCTCTCGACCCTGCTGGGTAAGTATGGCGAGGAGGGTGACAAACTGCTGTTTAAGATTCTGAACTCGGGTGATTATGCCGCAAACCTCACGGATGAGGAGGTACGTCAGGCATCGAAGATCACCGAGAAGGGTCTGCGCTATGACCTGACGGTCCCCTTCGCTCGCTACGTCGTGCAGCACCAGAATGACATTGTCTTCCCCTTTAAGCGCTATCAGGTGCAGCCCGTGTGGCGTGCCGACCGTCCGCAGAAGGGTCGCTATCGCGAGTTCTATCAGTGTGATGTCGATGTAATTGGCACCAAGTCGCTGCTGTGCGAGGTGGAACTCGTTGAAATCGTGGAGCGTGTCTTTAAGGCGCTTGGTATCCGCGTGGCGCTGAAGATGAATAACCGCAAGATCCTCTACGGTATCGCCGAGGTGATCGGCCATGCCGACAAGATGATGGATATCACGGTGGCCATCGATAAGCTCGACAAGATTGGTCTGGAGAACGTCAAGGCCGAACTTCGTGAGCGTGGTTTGGAGGAGGAGGCTGTTGCGAAGCTGCAGCCCATCCTGGAACTCGATGGCACGAATGCTGAGAAGATTGCTACCCTGAAGAGCGTACTTTCGGCTTCGGAGACTGGTCTGCTGGGTATCGAGGAGATGGAGACCGTCTTCAACCATGTCGAAGCGTTGGGCGTTGATCTGCAGGTGGATTTGGACCTCTCGCTGGCGCGTGGTCTGAACTACTATACGGGCGCTATCTTCGAGGTGAAGGCGCTCGATTATCAGATTGGCTCGATCTCGGGTGGTGGTCGCTACGACAACCTGACGGGTATCTTTGGTCTGCAGAATGTGTCGGGTGTGGGCATCTCGTTTGGTGCTGACCGCATCTACGACGTAATGACGGGCCTGAACCTCTTCCCCGAGGAACTGAACTCGTCGACGCGCGCCATCTTCATCAACCTGGGCGCTGAGGAGCAGGCTGCATCGTTGCAGCTGATGCGTCAGTTGCGCTCGGCCGGCCTGGCGGTGGAGATCTACCCTGAGGCTGCCAAGATGAAGAAGCAGATGGAGTATGCCAACCGTCGTCAGATTCCCTTTGTGGTGATTATCGGCTCAGAGGAGTTGGCAGCTCGCGAGGCTACGGTGAAGAATATGGTTACGGGCGAGCAACAGCGTGTCTCGTTTGAGGCAATCGCCGATTTGTTGGCCTAAACCGAATAAGATTCCCTGGATGCGACGCTGGGCGATAAGTGTGTTGATGCTCTTTGCAGGGCTTTGCGGCGTTATGGCGCAAAACGACTCGGAGTCGATGCGTCAGCTGCAGAAGCTCATGCGCGCCTATCGCCTTTTAGAACGCTACTACATTGATTCGCTTCCCGGCGAAAAAGCGGTTGATGGTGCCCTGAAAGGGATGCTTTCGACGCTCGATCCGCACACGGCCTACATCCCCCGCGAGGAGATGGAGCAGGTGTCGGTCGAGATGGAGGGCGAGTTTAGTGGTATCGGTATCGAGTATCAACTCAATCGCGACACGATTACCGTGATGGGCGTTGTGGCCGGAGGTCCTGCCGAGGCGGTGGGTATGTTGCCCGGCGATCGCATTGTGATGATTGACACTCTGGGCGCAGTTGGTATGGTGCAACGTGATGTGCCGAAACACCTGCGTGGCAAGCGTGGTACGAAGGTAGATTTGACTATTCTGCGCCGCGGCGCCTCTACCCCGCTCCATTTTACGCTCACGCGCGACAAGATTCCGCTCCATACGGTCGATGCCGCCTATATGGCTTCGAATCGGGTCGGTTACATCAAGCTCAGCCGCTTTGGACGTACCTCGGTGACGGAGGTCAAGGAGGCCTATGAACGCTTGGGTGCTCCGCGTCGTTTGATCTTGGATCTGCAAGGCAATGGAGGCGGACTGTTGGATCAGGCTCTCGGCTTGGCTGAGTTTTTCCTGCCGAAGGGTTCGTTGTTGCTTACGACGGAGGGACGTCTTGAACCGACGCAACGTTATAATGCTCGTTCGGATGGCGAATTCTTGACTGGACGTGTGGCGGTACTGATCGATGCGGTCTCTGCCTCTGCTTCGGAGATTGTTGCTGGAGCGCTCCAGGATTGGGATCGGGCGACGATTATCGGTCAGACGAGCTTTGGTAAGGGCTTGGTTCAGCGGCAGATACCACTTGGCGATGGTTCGGCGATGCGTGTGACGACGTCGCGCTACCTCACCCCTTCGGGACGTGCCATTCAGCGCCCCTATACCGAGGGTGAACGTCAGGTCTACTACCTGGATCACCTGCGCGGCTATTCGGATTCGATTACCGATGCTACACCCCGTCACCGCTCGCTGAAGCGCGGACGTTGGATTTATGGCGGTGGTGGTATTCGTCCCGATGTGAAGGTCGAGAGCGACACGACACAATACACGACCTACTACGCTTCGCTGGTGCGCCGTGGTGTGCTGCAACAATGTGTAAATGATTACCTCGATCGCCGACGTTCGGAGCTGCAGCAGTGCTACCCTACGCTTGATCAATTCTTGGCTGCGTATACGCCTGACGAGACGCTGATCGAAACGTTGATTGCGGAGGGTGAACGTCAACAAACACCCTATGTCGAAGCGGAGTATCTGCGCTCGAAAGCGCTTATCGAAACCCGTCTGAAGGCACTGGTTGCTCAGCGCTTGTTTGGTGTCGAAGGGTTCTATCGCGTTATCAATCCGACCTATAATGAAGCCTATATACAAGCATTGGAACTGCTTGATAAACAGAATATAGAATAAATTACCTAAACTAAATTATGAATATCATCAAACGACTCTACGATTGGATGCTCTCCTGGGGCGATTCGCGTTGGGGTGCTCTTGCGCTCTTCCTCTTCGCCTTTGCCGAGGCGAGCTTCTTCCCCATTCCGCCTGATGTGCTGCTCATTGCCCTCTGTCTGGGTGCAGTGGCGCGTTCGTTCCGCTTTGCGGCCATCTGTACGGCCGGCTCGATTTTGGGTGCCATGATGGGCTACGCCATCGGTTACTTTGCTTGGCAGAACGGTACCGGCGAATATACGGCTCTGGCGCATTTCTTCTTCAACCACGTCTTCTCGGTCGAGGCCTTTGAGAAGGTGGGTGCGCTCTACGATCAGTATAACTTCTGGATCGTCTTCACGGCCGGTTTCACCCCGCTGCCCTACAAGATTTTCACCATCACAGGCGGTCTGTTTCACATCAACTTCGTGATGTTTATCGTGGCCTCGATCATCTCGCGTGGTCTGCGTTTCTTCCTCATCGGTGGTCTGATTTGGAAGTTTGGTGCGCCGATCAAGAGCTTTATCGATAAGTACTTCAACCTGCTGGCTATCGCCTTTACGGTGCTGCTGGTCGGTTCGTTCCTCCTGCTGGGCTATGTGCTCTAAAAAAAGAATCAAAACCTTAAAACACAACTGATAAGATGCGTGAATTCGGTATTATCGGCTGTCCGTTAGGCCACTCGGCCTCGGCACGCCACTTTACGGCAAAATTTGAGAACGAGGGGCTGGATTGCCACTTCGAACAGTATCAGCTTGCTTCGATTGAGGAGTTGCCCGAACTCTTTGAGCGTGTTCCGTTGGAGGGTTTTAATGTAACAATTCCCTACAAGCAGCAGGTGATGCGCTATCTGGACGGATTATCGGACGAGGCTGCCAAAATCGGTGCTGTCAACTGTGTGCGTCGCTATGCGGATGGTCGTATGGTGGGCCATAATACCGATATCATCGGTCTGCGTGTGGCATTGGGTGAACTGCTCGATGGTGTGGTGCCCGAGCATGCGCTGGTGCTGGGTACGGGAGGTGCTTCGCAGGCGGTGCAGTATGCCCTCACGGAGCTGGGTATTCCGTTCGATCTGATTTCGCGCGATCCGGCTAAGGGTAACTACACTTACGACAATCTGCCCGTGGAGGTTGTTGCCGAGTCAAAACTTATCATCAACGCTACGCCCGTTGGTACGTGGCCCCATGTGGAGGATGCCCCGCGTATCCCCTACGCCTATCTGACTCCGGAGCACCATCTGCTCGACTTGGTTTATAATCCGCCTCTGACGCAATTCCTGGCTTATGGCCAGCAACGTGGTGCTAAGATTATGAATGGCGAGCGTATGTTCCTCGGTCAGGCTGCAGCCGGTTGGGCTATCTGGAGCGAATAACAACACGCGTAAAAACCGTATATAAAACAGGCCGTCGAAAACCGACGGCCTGTTTGTTGTTTAAGCGTGTTGTAGCAATTTCTCTGCCTCTTCTTTGTCTTCGGTGCGCACCACGATGCGGGCTGCACCGCCAATCGGATTGAGGATCGACATGTACTCGTTGCGGATGTCGACCCATAAACCTGCACTCTGCAAAATCGACTTTACGATCTCGGCCTCGGCCAAGGTGTTGTACTCCGCCAGTACAACAAATTCTTCATGCTGCATAATCGCCTAAGTGTTAAGGTGTTTCGACTACTCCGTAAATATACGAAATATTGTTGAAAAATACAACCTCCCTGCCACGATTTTTTCGTGGAATTATGATTATCTTTGTTTCACTAAATATGACCCTATACTATGTCCCGATTTGTCCATCTGCACGTGCACTCGCAATACTCAATTCTTGACGGCCAGGCCTCGATTTCGCGCTTGGTCGATAAGGCTGCTGCGGACGGACAACCCGGTATCGCCATCACCGACCACGGCAACATGTTTGGTGTGAAGGAGTTCACGAACTATGTCAAGAAGTTCAAGAGCAAGTGTAAGGATGCTGCTGCTGAGTGTGAGCAGCGTATTGCCGGTCTGAAAGATGGTTCGATCGAATCTGCCACCCCCGAAAAAGATATCCAGGCTGAGGAGAAGAAACTCGCCGAGTGGAAACGCAAAGCGGCCTTTAAGCCCATTATCGGTTGCGAGGTCTATGTGGCACGTCGTACGCTTCAGGATAAGGAGGGTAAGCCCGACCAGAGTGGTTATCACCTTATTCTGCTGGCCAAGAATCTGCAGGGCTATCACAACCTGATTAAGATTGTCTCGAAGGCTTGGACCGATGGCTTCTACATGCGTCCTCGTACGGACCGTTCGGAGTTGGAGAAATACCACGAGGGTCTGATTTGTTGCTCGGCTTGTCTGGCCGGTGAGGTGGCACGCGCCATCTCAGCCGACGATATGGAGCGTGCCGAGGAGGCGGTGCGTTGGCACAAAGGACTCTTTGGCGAAGATTTCTACCTCGAGTTGCAGCTCCACCGCGCTACGGTTGAGCGTGCCAACCACGAGGCCTACGGCATGCAGCTCAAGGTTAACGACGGTATTCGCGACCTGGCAGAGAAATTCCATGTAAAGACCATTTGCTCGAATGACGTGCACTTTGTCGACGAGGATGATGCCGAGGCGCACGATCGTCTGATCTGCCTCTCGACGGGTAAGGACCTCGATGATCCGAAACGCATGCTCTACTCGAAGCAGGAGTGGCTCAAAACGACCGATGAGATGGCCGCCATCTTTG
This sequence comes from Alistipes sp., assembly GCA_017555975.1. Lineage (GTDB taxonomy): Bacteria > Bacteroidota > Bacteroidia > Bacteroidales > Rikenellaceae > Alistipes. The sequence continues at coordinate 7,809 of JAFZFJ010000099.1, forward strand.
GCGAGTCAGACCCGGAGGCCATGGCCACAACGGTAGAGATCTGTGATAAGATTGAGCTCTACTCAATCGACAACCCGCCCATCATGCCCAACTTTGAGATTCCGGCCGAATTCGGCACGGAGGAGGAGTATCGCGCCCGTCTGAGCGAGCAGGATCTCTTCGATGAGTTCACGCGCGACGAGAATGGCAACGTGGTGATGGACGAAAAGTCGGCCCACAAGAAGATCGAAAAGTTAGGCGGTTACGATAAGCTCTACCGCATCAAATTTGAGGCCGATTACCTCGCCCACCTGACGATGATCGGTGCTAAGAAACGTTACGGCGAGGAGCTCTCGGAGGAGGTGCTGGAGCGTCTGAAGTTCGAGTTGCACATCATGAAGACAATGGGTTTCCCGGGGTACTTCCTCATTGTGCAGGACTTTATTCGTGCTGCCCGTGAGGAGCTGGACGTTTCGGTGGGCCCGGGTCGTGGATCGGCTGCCGGTTCGGCGGTTGCCTACTGTCTGGGTATTACGCAGATCGACCCGATTGCCTACGACCTGCTGTTTGAGCGATTCTTGAATCCCGACCGTATCTCATTGCCCGATATTGATGTTGACTTCGATGATGATGGTCGTGGTCGCGTGTTGAATTGGGTAACAGAGAAGTATGGCAAGGAGAAGGTGGCGCACATCATTACCTATGGTACGATGGCCACCAAGTCGGCCATCAAGGATGTGGCACGTGTGCAGAAACTTCCCCTCTCGGAGTCGGACCGTCTGTGTAAACTCGTTCCAGATAAGACACCCGAAGGCAAAAAGGTGAAGAACCTGGGCCACGCCATTGAACTTGTTCCCGAGTTGAAGGCCGCCGAAGATTCGGAGGATCCGATTATGCACGATACGATCCAGTATGCCAAGAAGTTGGAGGGTAACGTGCGCAATACGGGTGTTCATGCCTGCGGTACGATTATCTGTCGTGACGACATTACGGATTGGGTGCCGGTGTCGACTGCTGACGATAAGGAGACGGGCGAGAAGATGCTCGTGACGCAGTATGAGGGCTCTGTGATTGAGGATACGGGTCTGATTAAGATGGACTTCCTGGGTCTGAAGACCCTCTCGATCCTGAAGGATGCCGTGGCCAACATTGTCCAGACGAAGGGCATCAAGGTCGATATCGACGACTTCTCGATCATCACTGATAAGAAGACCTACGAACTCTACTGTGAGGGCCGCACGGTCGGCACTTTCCAGTTCGAGTC
>JAFZFJ010000100.1 GCA_017555975.1 Alistipes sp.
GAATCTTCGTAAAAATAAAGTTTAAACGGTTTTTTAACGGAAGTCGTTTCACCGTCTAACAACTTAACACTTTGTCAATCAGTTAATTCGGAAATAATGTATTATTCACTTCCGAAAAAGAGGCTGTCCAAACGGGCAGCCTTTTTATTTTGCATATAGAAGGTGTATACCAAGCGGGATTTCAAGGCCTGCGAATGCGAGAAACCGCAGCATACTGAGCATATGTGAGGATTTTGAGCACAAGCATAACACCGCGATTGAGCCGAGCGCAAAGCCAAAGTGCAAAAACTTTAGCTTTGCCGAGGCGGAGCGGTGAAAAGCCCTCGAAGAGGGATTAACGCAGATATCACCTTGTTAGACACTTTCTATAAAACAACAAGGGCCGCAACTTGCGACCCTTATCTTCTCGAGAAGTTTGTGTTGAAACGAAAATTATTTCGTAGCCTCAACCGAAACCTTACGGAACTCCTTCATCAGCTTCGACAGCTCAAGAGCAGCCTTACGAGCGCGCGTACCGGCAGCCTTGTTGCCCTTCTCTACCTGAGCAGCTGCGTTAGCAGCAAATACCTCATACTGTGCGTTAATCTGTGCAACCAGTTCTTTCATCGTTTTATAAATTTTAAGGGTTGATATCGATACAAAGATATGAAATTATTCTAAATCCAACTACAAAAGCAGAAAAAAAATCAATTTCCACTCTATTTTCAAGCCTTTACGCCCTATTTTGGCCCGCTCGGTATGTTTTTTGTCATTCCTGGAGGAAAAACAGAAAGCTATGCGCATACAAATCGTAACCTTATTGGCCGTAGCGGTGCAACTTTCAGCATGCCGATCCCACACTGCGGAGCTTAAAGGCAAGCCTCTTGAGATCGAGGTTGCCCGCGTTGTTGTTGAAGAGTTACCCAATGAGCGGCAATTCATTGGCTATCTGCAAAGCAATTTCGATGCAGTAATTCAGCCTCGCGTAAATGGATTTTTAGCCTCAAAACATTTCAATGCCGGATTTCCCGTACGTCGCGGGCAACTGCTCTATCGCATCGATCCCTCGCAACTGAACACATCTATGTATGCCGCTGAGGCAGCCCTGCAATCGGCTCAAGCCGCAGCGATTGAGGCACGAAACAATTATGAACGAGCTGTCCCGTTGGCGACCATGAATGCCATCAGTCGCGCCCAATTGGACCAATATACCGCCCAATTCAAAGCCTCGGAGGCCTCCGTGCGCTCAGCCAAGGAGTCTCTACGCAGCGCCCGATTAAATGTCGGCTACACCGAGATACGCTCGCCCATTGATGGGGTGGCCGGATCGTCTAAGAGCCACATTGGCGATTTCGTAGGCCCCGGTACCGAGTTCAACGTACTGACCACCATCTCCAACCTCGATACGCTCTCGTTTGATGTTGCATTGCCGATGAACGAATACTTGCAGATTGCCGGCCAGCGCGAAAATATCTACGACAACGCTGATCTATTGAGCCACATCCGGCTGACCCTCGACGACGGTTCGCAATATCCGCTTGCTGGTTTCTATAGTTATACGCGTAAAGATGTCTCGAACGAGACCGGATCGCTGCTCATTGTCGTAAAGTTCGCCAACCCCGACCAATCGCTCAAGGCGGGACAATTTGCGCGCGTGCACTGCTCGGTAGGCAAAACAACGAATAGTTTGCTCGTGCCTGCTAAGGCCGTGAGTCAGGCGCAGGGCGTTAGCTCAGTATGGGTTATTCGTCCCGATAGCACTGCCACCTTTCGACACGTCGTGTTGGGGGCAGAACACGATTCGCTTTGGGTCATCAAAGAGGGGCTCGAGGCGGGTGAATGGGTGGCGCTGACCGGTCGCCAAAAGCTCCGTGAAGGGGCAACTGTCAATCCTAAAATCATGAGTCGATAAACTATGGATCGTTTCTTTATCAGTCGTCCGATATTTGCCATTGCATTGGCTATCGGCATCGTGATGCTGGGTGTGCTATCGATCGCTTCGCTTCCGGTGGAGCAATATCCCGACATTACACCTCCCGTGGTCGAGGTTTCGGCCACCTATCCCGGAGCTGACGCCGAGACGGTCAACAACGCCGTTACCACCCCACTGGCCGAGAGTATCATGGGCGTGAGCAACATGCTCTACATGCAATGCACCTCAGCAAACGATGGTACGGCCTCGCTGCAGATCATCTTCGACATCGGTTCCGACCCCGATATGGATGCCGTCTTTACGCAGAATCGCGTGGCTGCTGCGCAAGCCAAACTGCCTGAAGCGGTCCTGCAACAAGGTGTCACCACACAAAAGACCATGACCGGTTTCCTGTTGGTCTATGCGCTCCACAGCGACGGACGCTACAGTGAGGAGTTCCTCTCGAATTACGCCTACATCAATCTGCAGAACGAACTTTTGAAGATCAACGGCGTGGGTAAAATCGAGATTATGGGTGCCGGCGAATATGCCATGCGTATCTGGCTAAAGCCCGATCTGTTGAACTATTACGGCATTCCGCTCGATGCCGTCATCGAAGCGATCAACGTGCAAAGCACCATCTACCCTACGGGACAATTCGGCGCCGAGCCGGCTCCCGAAGGGACGGTCTACACCTATACGGTTACCCTTCCGCCTGCGATGAATTCGGCCGAAGAGTTCGCCGAAATCATCGTCTACACCACCCCCTCGGGTGAGCAGATTCGCCTCAAGCAGTTAGCCGAGGTGGGGCTGGGTAGCCAAAGCTATGGCGTGAGTTCACGCTTCGAAGGCTTTCCGACAACGCTCATGGTCATCTACCAAGAGCCGGGCAGCAATGCCATGCAGGTGGGTGAGGCGATTCGTCAAACCATGCAACGCCTTGAGGAGCGCTTTCCCGACGGCATTGCCTCGACCACGATTGTCGACACAACCACCTCGATCCGTGCCGGCGTGAAGGATATCTTCGTCACCCTGCTCGTGGCCTTACTGTTGGTGGTGGCGATCATCTACCTTTTTATCCAGGATTGGCGCGCCACGCTGATTCCGTTGATTGCCATCCCCGTTTCGCTTATCGGTGCGTTTGCCGTATTTCCGCTCTTGGGCTTTTCGATTAATGTCATCTCGCTCTTGGCGTTGGTGTTGGCTATTGGTTTGGTGGTTGACGATGCGATTGTGGTGGTGGAGGCTGTGCAGGTCAACCTTGCTCGTGGCATGAATCCACGCGAAGCAACTTTGGAGGCGATGCGCAACGTCGCCTCGCCTATCGTAGCTACGACCGTCGTATTGCTCTCGGTCTTCCTGCCCATGTCCTTTGCGGGTGGCATTGCGGGGTTGATGTTTCAGCAGTTCTCCGTGACGATTGTCGTCTCGGTGATCATCTCGACCTTCAACGCACTGAGCCTTTCGCCAGCCCTCTGCGCCCTGCTGTTGCGCCATCGAGAACCGGCGAAAAAAGGGTTGTTTGCCCGATTTAACAACTGGTTCTCGCGCCAACAAAGTCGCTATACGACCTTCACGCCGACCCTGATTCGCCACTCGGGTCGTACGCTCCTCTTCACGCTCATCATGCTGGGAGCGATCACCCTCTTGTGGCGAACGTTGCCGGGCGGATTTCTTCCCGACGAGGACCAGGGTTACGTCATGGTGATGGTCAACACCCCCGAAGCCTCCTCGCTTCAGGTAACCGAGCAGGCCATCCTGCGCATCGACAGCCTGGTGCGACAACAGGAGGCCGTACTCGATACGTCCTTTGCTGCCGGATACAACCTCCTGGCCGGTATTGCATCCACCAACAGCGGCGTAATCTTTGTCTCGCTCAAGGATTACAACGAACGCAAAATAACGGCCATGGAGATTGCAACGATGCTTAACGAAGAGTTCTATACAGCCGTTCCAGAGGCTACTTGTTATGCCTTTATTCCCCCTTCGATTCCGGGACTGGGCATTTCGTCAGGCGTCTCGGTCGAAGTACAAGATCTGGCAGGACAGGGCACGAGCTACCTGTCGCAACAGACCGATCGCTTGATTGTTGCCCTGGAGAAGGACCCTGCAATCAGCTCTGTCACCACACAGTTTAATGACGGCATTCCGCAGCGCCGTTTGGAGGTGGATCGCGAACAGGCATTGGCCAAAGGGGTCGATTTAGGGACGCTTTATGGCGACATGAGTGCGCTGTTGGGTGGTCGTTATATCGATAATTTCACCCGTTTCGGCCGTCTGTATCAAACCTATCTGCAGGCAGCCCCCGAGTATCGTCACGACCGCCGCGCCCTGGAGCGCTACTTCGTCAGCTCGTCGTCGGGTGAGCAAATCCCCCTGCCGACACTGGTCGAGGTGGTCGACACGGTGGGTGTTGCCTATGTGTCGCAATTTAATCTCTATCGTTCGATCTCGCTCAACATCACCCCTGAGCGTGGAGCTTCAACCGGCGCCGTCATGGCAGCTATCGAGCAAATCGGTAGCGAGGTATTACCCGATGATATCGGCATGACTTGGAGCGGCGTTTCTTTCCAGGAAGCCGCCGAACAGGGCAAAGGGTTGTGGGTCTATGCCGTGACGTTGCTCTTCGTCTTTTTAGCATTGGCCGCCCTCTACGAATCATGGGGATTGCCGTTGGCGATTCTGCTGAGTGTGCCGATCGCTGTGCTGGGTGCTCTGGCATCGGTGAGTGTTGCACACCTTGCCGATCCGATCTACGTAAACGACATCTACCTGCAGATTTCTCTGGTGATGCTCATCGGTCTGGCCGCTAAGAATGCCATTCTGGTGGTCGAATATGCCGACAAACTCCACCGTGAACGACAAGCCTCGTTGCTGGATGCCGCGATGGAGGCAGCACGTCTGCGTCTTCGACCAATTCTGATGACTGCCTTTTCGTTCATCCTCGGCGTGGTGCCGCTCGTCTTTGCCTCGGGTGTCTACGCCACGGCACGTAACATTTTGGGCGTCGCCTTGGTGGGTGGCATGCTCTGCGCCACGCTCGTGGGTATCTTTCTCTACCCCGCTCTGTATTACCTGATTGCTCGCTTAGGACACAAGCACGAGCTGCAATCGCAAACCGAATCGCATTCATGAAACACTGCTTAAAATACCTCTCGCTACTCCTCCTGTTTGGGAGTTGCTCACCCCGCTTGGCACCTCCGCAGATCACCCTCCGCAACGATTACCTTTATGGCGAACGGTTTGCGCAGGATAGCCTCTTTGTGCCATGGAATTGGTGGCGCATGTTTGGCGACTCGACCCTTAATAGCCTTGTCGAGCGCGCCTTGATTCAAAACCGCAACCTTGCTGTGGCTACCTCTCGCATCGAGCAGGCGCGACTTAACCTCGCCGCAGCTCGTGCCGAATACCTCCCATCGTTCGCATTGAGCCTCTCGACCGAGGAGAGTTACAATAGGGCCACCAAGATCACTCAGCAGTATGTCGTAGCACCCACCGTATCGTGGGAGACGCCGTTCTTTGGGGCTATTAAACGCACGAATGAGGCGGCTCGCGCACAACTTGGCGAAGCGGTATGGAATTACCGAGGCGTGGAACTTGCGTTAGCTGCCGAAGTGGCCACTACCTACTTTTCGTTACTCGAGTACGAACGCGACTTGTGGATCGCCTCACGCACTTATGAGCTCCGCAAAGAGTCGGCGACGCTGATCGATTCCCTCTTCTACTACGGCATGGCGACGGGGGTTGAACGCGAGCAAGCGCTCAGTTTGGTCTATGCAGCCGAGGCTGATATCCCGCGCTATCGCAGCGCCGTCGAACAGACCCACCTAGCCCTTGGGGTCTTGATGGGCGACCCTCCGATGCCGATTTGGGAGGAGGGCGTCGGGCAGGAGTTGCTCCTCGACCATCGTCCCGATGAACTCTCTGTCGGAATTCCTTCCGAACTGTTACAACGCCGCCCCGACATCTTGCAAGCTCGCTATGCACTCGACGTTGCAGCGGCAAAAGCAGGACTTGCGCGTGTAGATCGTTTTCCTTCTATCTCGCTCATTGCCAAAGGTGGAATAGGCGCTAACTCGATAAAAGGTTTAACATCATCTAATCCTGCCGTGTGGACAATTACGGCAGGTCTGGCGCAACCAATCTACAACTTTTCGGGTTTGCGCCGTGCAGAGCAGATCGCCATCGAGAGTTACAATCAGGCTGCGTTGAACTACGAACAAACCGTACTGACTGCGATGGCCGATGTCGAGCAGACGCTCTCGGCCATCGAAGCCAACCGCATCGAGACAGAGCGCAATACGGAGCTCGTTATCTCCTACCGCTCAATTCTCGAGATGGCTTATGCGCTCTATCGCAACGGCATGGCCGACTACTTGGATGTGATTGATGCCGAGCGGACGCTCTATACGGCACAGATGACTCTCGTGGGACTCATTGCTGCCCAATACACCAACTACGTCACCCTCTGCAAGGCTCTGGGAGGGGGTTGGCAATCTCCGTAGAAATACCGACATATGGGGATGCGGAAATTGGCAAAAAAAGTATATCTTTGCACTATTAAAGTGCAAAAGAAAAGATGCGATTATCGGAACTCAAAACGGGCGAAAAAGCCACCATCCTCAAAGTGACCGGACATGGCGGTTTTCGTCGTCGAATCATCGAAATGGGCTTCATCCGCGGTCAACGCGTAGAGGTCATCCTCAATGCGCCGCTCAAAGACCCAATCGAGTATCGCGTGATGGGCTACGACATCTCGTTGCGTCGCAGTGAGGCTGCGATGGTCGAGGTATTGACAGACGAAGAGGCCGAAGAACTGCTGCTGATCGAGCAGGAGCAGGAGCGCAACACCCCTTTTGCCGAGGAGCATGAGGAGAAGCTGGAGACGATCGACGACGTGGTTCAGCACCGCAGCCACACGATTAGCGTGGCACTGGTGGGCAACCCCAATAGTGGTAAGACCTCGCTCTTCAACGCCATTTCGGGTGGTCATGAGCATGTCGGCAACTACAGCGGAGTGACGGTGGGCGCAAAACGTGGCGTGAAACATTATCACGGTTACCGCTTCGAGATCACGGACCTGCCGGGCACCTATGCCCTCTCGGCCTATTCACCTGAGGAGCGATTCGTGCGCCAACATATTGCCGACGAGCAACCCGACGTGGTGGTGAATGCCGTTGTTGCTTCGAATTTGGAGCGCAACCTCTACCTCACAACCGAGCTGATCGACATCAACCCCCGCATGGTCATTGCCCTGAACATGTACGATGAGCTGGTAGCTACGGGTGCCTCGCTCGACCACGACTCCCTGGGACGCATGCTGGGTATTCCGATGGTGCCGGTCGAGGCTCGCAATCACCGAGGTATTGAGCTTTTGCTCGATACCGTGATTGCCGTTTATGAGGGGCGCGACGAACGTGTGCGCCACGTCCATATCAACCAGGGAGCCATCATCGAAGAGGGGTTGCAGGAGCTCAACGCCGACATGAGCTTGCACCGCGAGGAGCTTCCGATGAACCTTCCCCCGCGCTACTTTGCACTCAAGATGATGGAGCGCGACGAAGAGGTAGAACAACGTCTGCGTGAGCTTCCGCGCTATCCGATTTGGTGCGCCATTCGTGACCGCGTCGTGAAACACATCGAGGGCGATCTGGGCGAAGAGGTCGAAACGGCCCTCGCAAATCAAAAATACGGATTCATCTCGGGCGCTTTGAAGGAGACCTTTACGCCCGGAAAATTGGACGAACGCACGGCAACGAACCTCATCGATCTCGTCGTTACGCACCGTGCGTGGGGTTTCCCGATTTTCTTCCTGGTGATGGGCGTCATGTTCTGGTGCACCTTCTCGCTGGGCAGCTATCCTCAGAGCTGGATCGACGCCCTCGTAGGTTGGTTCGGTGGCTTAATCGACAGCTGGATGCCGAGTGGCGTGCTGCGCGATTTGGTTGTAGACGGCATGATCGGCGGTGTGGGTTCGGTGATTGTCTTCCTGCCCAACATCATGATTTTGTACTTCTTCATCTCCTTCATGGAGGACTCGGGCTATCTGGCACGTGCTGCCTTTATCATGGACCGTGTGATGCACCGCGCCGGCCTGCACGGAAAATCATTTATTCCGCTCATCATGGGCTTTGGCTGCAACGTGCCGGCCATTATGGCTTGCCGCACGATTGAGAGCCATTCGAGCCGTCTGATTACGATCCTGATCACCCCCTTTATGTCGTGTAGTGCCCGTCTGCCGGTCTTTATCCTGCTTACGGCCGCCTTCTTTCCCCATCACGGCGGATTGGTCATGACGTGCTTATATATCCTCGGCGTTTTGTTGGCGATTTTGACGGCTCGACTGATGCGCTTGATCTTCTTCCCGGTGGATGAGACGCCGTTTGTCATGGAACTCCCGCCCTACCGCATCCCGACCTGGAAGGCCACCATTTCGCACATGTGGGACAAATGTGCCCAATACCTCAAAAAGATGGGTGGCATGATCCTCGTGGCCTCGATCATCATCTGGTTCTTGAGCTATTATCCCCGCACCGAGTCTTCGCAGTTGCCTGCCGAGACCCACTACGAAAACTCCTATCTGGGGCGCTTGGGTAAGGCCTGCCAGCCCGTATTCGAGCCGCTCGGGATGGACTGGAAGGCGGGCGTATCGCTCCTGTCGGGTGTCGCCGCCAAGGAGATCATCGTATCGACCATTGGCGTACTCTACGCCGAGGAGGATGTCGAATCGGGCGCATTGTCGCAAAAGTTACAGAGCAGTGGCGACTTCAACCCTGCTTCGGCTTTAGCCTTTTTGGTCTTCGTGCTACTCTACTTCCCCTGCATTGCCACAATCGCAGCGATTGGTTCGGAGGCTGGTTGGCACTGGGCATTTGGTGCGCTCCTCTACAACACAATGGTAGCTTGGGGTGTCGCATGGATTTTCTACCAAATAGGCTCATTACTCATTTAACCAATTGAAACCATGAATTGGCAACAGTGGATCGTATGGGCAATTTTTGCCGTCGCCGTCATCTTTGTATGGCGCTGGATATGGCGCGCCTTCTTTTGTCGTTCACGCGGTTGCGAGCAGTGCCATTACGGCCATTGCGGCATGCGCGACAAATCCTGGGAGGAGGAGTACGATAAACGCAACGCAAAATGATCGGTCTGCTTGTCATACTCGCATGCTGGCTCGCGGGGAATCTGCTCAGTGGCCTTATCGGAGGCTATGTCTCAGGAAACATTCTCGGGATGCTGCTTCTCTTTATGCTACTCAAGCTACGCTTTGTAAAGGCTGAGACGGTGCGTCCGACGGCCAAATTCCTACTGGGTGCCATGGCGCTCTTCTTCGTCCCTTATGGCGTGGGGCTCATGGAGTCCTACACGGTGATTCTCGACAACCTCTGGGCCATTGTTCTTGCAGCTGTGGTCTCCTCCATCATTGTGCTGCTTGTCACAGGGCACGCTTTCCAATTCTTAGCCAAGCTTCGACGCCATGATTAGCACCTTGAATCAACTCGTCACGACCGATTTAGCCCTGCTGACGATCACCATTGCCCTCTTTGTGGCCGGTGGTGCGTTGCATCGTCGCACGCACTTCATGTTGTTGCATCCCGTCTTGCTGACCTTCGTGGCGATGATCATCATCCTGCAGCTGGCCAAGATTCCCTATGCACGCTACATGGAGGCGACCAAAATGCTCGATTTTGCCCTCGGCATGTCGGTCGTATCGCTTGGTTATCTGCTCTATGAGCAATCCGAGAAGTTGGGACGCAACCTGCTCCCGATTCTCTGCTCAACCCTCGCCGGTTGTGTAGCGGGCGTGCTCAGCGTGGTGTGGATCGCTGCCCTACTGGGTGCCGACCGCGTCATTCTGAATTCGATTGCCCCCAAATCGGTCACCGTACCGATCGCCATCACCATCTCCGGTCCGTTGGGAGGCATCGTGTCGATTACATCGGTTGTGGTCTTCTGCGTCGGTATCTTCGGAGCGATCTTTGGTCCACGGATTCTTGCGTTGGGTCGCGTTCGCACTCCTGAGGCTATCGGTTTTGCATTGGGCGCCGCCTCACACGGCATCGGCACCTCGCGCGCCGTAGAATTGGGTGCCGTGCAAGGAGCCATGAGCGGTCTTGCTATGGCTTTGATGGGTGTAGCTACGGCACTCCTCACCCCCTTATTGGAGCAATACCTCTATTAATTAGGTGCATTTATAGCCCTTTTATTTTCAAAAACGGACAAGATACACTAACTTTGTGGGGCTTAAAAGGAAATCTTTTTAACAAACATTAGGTTAGTAGTATGGAGTGGTTGTATAACCTCTTTTTCGGTCAAGGCATCGCCCATTCGGTATTGACGATTGCCCTTGTCATCACGCTGGGTATTCTGCTCGGCAAAATCAAATTCCGCGGTATCTCGCTCGGCATCACCTGGATTCTCTTCGTGGGTATCGCCATGAGCCATTTCGGCATGTCGATCAACGACGAGGTGCGCCATTTTGCGCAGGAGTTTGGTCTGATTCTCTTTGTATTTACGATTGGTCTGCAGGTCGGTCCGAGCTTCTTCTCTTCGTTTAAACACGGAGGCATGCAGCTCGTTGCTTGCGCCGTGGCCATTGTCCTGTTGGGTGTTCTGACGGCCGGAGTTTTACACCTGGTGACCGGTGTTCCGATCCCGACCATGGTCGGCATTCTATCGGGTGCCGTTACGAATACACCCGGTCTGGGTGCTGCCCAGGCGGCCTATGCCGACACGACGGGTATTCAAGACCCGACCATCGCACTGGGTTATGCCGTGGCCTATCCGCTGGGTGTAGTAGGTATTATACTCTCGCTCATTGCGCTGCGCTTCATGTTGCGCGTGAGCTTCACGAAGGAAAACGAAGGTCTGGCAGCCCTCTCGCATGAGAAAAAGCTGGCCGAGAAGCTCTCTGTCGAGTTTACGAATCAACTGCTCGATGGCCGCTCGGTGGAGTATATTCGTGATCTGATCAACCGCCAATTTGTCATTTCGCGTGTTGCCCACACGACTGGCGAATTGACGATGGCCGACGGTGCTACAATCCTGCACATCGGCGACAAGTTGCGACTGATCTGCCAACCCGAAGATTCGGAGGCGGTCATCGCCTTCCTGGGTCACACGGTAGAGATGACCGACGAGGAGTGGGGCAACAACACCCCCAATGCCACCTTTATTTCGCGTCGCATTCTGATCACGAAGCCCGAGATCAACGGCAAGAAATTCTCCGATTTGCGTCTGCGTACGAAATACGGCATTACGATTACGCGCGTGAATCGCGCCGGTGTGGATCTGATCCCCTACCAGGGTCTGGAGCTGCAGGTCGGTGACCGCGTGATGGTTGTTGGTCCCGAGAAATCGGTTGGCAAGGTGGCTGACGTGCTGGGTAATTCGCTCAAGAAGCTCGACCACCCGAACCTGGTGACCATCTTTGTCGGTATCGCCCTCGGTGTGCTGTTGGGCTCGATTCCGCTGTTGAACGTACCGCAGCCCGTGAAGCTCGGCTTGGCCGGTGGCCCGCTCATCGTAGCCATTCTCATTGGCCGCTTCGGTACGCATTTCGGACTGGTGACCTATACAACCATGAGTGCCAACCTCATGCTCCGCGAGATGGGTATCGCCCTCTTCCTCGCCTGCGTGGGTCTGGGTGCCGGTGAAGGCTTCGTCGACGCCATCGTGGGTGGCGGTTATCGATGGATCGGCTACGGTGCCATCATCACCGTTATGCCGTTGCTGGTGGTCGGTGTCTTTGCACGCGTGGTACTGAAGATGAACTATTACACGTTGACCGGCATGCTCTCGGGTGCGATGACGGATCCCCCGGCATTGGCCTATGCCAATGGTGTTGCCGGCAATGACATGCCCGCCGTAGCCTACTCGACGGTCTACCCCGTGGTAATGTTCCTGCGCGTGCTGACGGCACAAATTTTCATCCTTTTTGCACTCTAAAAAGTTGGTAATTTGCGGTGCAAAACTTATTTTTGCAACGCAAAAAAGCGAACAACCTAACA
>JAFZFJ010000101.1 GCA_017555975.1 Alistipes sp.
CACACCGATTTCGAGCGAGGCTTCATCCGTGCCGAGGTGATCAAGTACGAGGACTACGTAACGCTCGGTTCGGAGAAGGCCTGCCGCGATGTGGGCAAGCTCAGCATCGAGGGCAAAGAGTACATCGTGCAGGATGGCGATATCATGCACTTCCTTTTCAATGTCTAAACAAAAAAAACAACGATAAAAGTATGAACAAACCCGTTCGTGTGCGTTTTGCACCCAGCCCCACGGGCCCGCTCCACATTGGTGGTGTCCGCACGGCTCTTTATAACTACCTCTTTGCCCGCAAGCATGGTGGCAAGATGATTCTGCGTATCGAGGACACCGACTCGCAGCGCTTTGTTCCCGGTGCCGAGGAGTACATCCTCGAGTCGCTCCGTTGGTGCGGTGTTGAGATCGACGAGGGTGTTGGCGTAGGTGGTCCGCATGCCCCCTATCGTCAGAGCGAGCGTCGTGAGATCTACCTCAAGTATGCCCTGCAGCTCGTCGAGGCCGGTTGGGCTTACTACGCCTTCGACTCGGCTGAGGATCTCGATGCCCGTCGTAAGGAGGCTGAGGAGGCCGGCAAGGCCTTTGCCTACAACCACGAGGTACGTGAGGAGTTGGAGACCTCGCTGCGTCTGTCGCAGCAGGAGGTCGAGGAGCGCATTGCCCGTGGCGATCAGTATGTGATTCGCTTCAAGATGCCCGTTGATGAGGTGGTCAAGATGGACGACCTGATCCGTGGCCATGTAGAGGTGAACACCTCGACTTTGGATGATAAGGTGCTCTACAAGTCGGCCGATCAGCTGCCGACCTACCACCTGGCAAATATCGTGGATGACCACCTGATGGAGATCTCGCACGTGATTCGTGGTGAGGAGTGGCTGCCTTCGTTGCCGCTGCACTACCTGCTCTACCGTGCCTTCGGCTGGGAGGATACGAAGCCTGAATTTGCCCACCTGCCCCTGCTGCTGAAGCCGACGGGTGGCGGTAAGCTCTCGAAGCGCGATGGCGACAAGATGGGCTTCCCCGTATTCCCGCTCTTCTGGACCTCGCCCAAGACGGGTGAGACGGCACGTGGCTACCGCGAGGATGGCTACTTCCCCGAGGCCTTTATCAACATGCTGGCACTGCTGGGTTGGAACCCGGGTACGGAGCAGGAGCTCTTCACGATGCAGGAGCTCATCGACGGTTTCTCGCTCGACCGCGTATCGAAGTCGGGAGCCCGTTTCCAGCCCGACAAGGCGAAGTGGTTCAATGCGCAGTACATGCACCACAAGTCGAACGAGGAGCTGGCTGCGATCTATCAGCCGATTCTGCGCGAGCACGGCATTGAGACCTCGGACGAGTTGGCCGGTAAGGCTGCAGGCATCATGAAGGAGCGTGCACAGCTCGTAACCGATCTGTGGGACCTCACGTCGTTCTTCTTCGTAGCGCCCACCTCGTATGAGGAGAAGCAGGCCAAGAAGTACTGGAAGGGCGAAAATCCCCGCATCCTGAAGGAGGTGCGCGAGGTACTGGCCTCGATCGAGGACTTCTCGCTGGAGCACACCGAGGAGGTGGTACACGCCTGGATTCAGGAGAAGGGCTATGGCATGGGCCAGGTGATGAACACGCTGCGTTTGGCATTGGTAGGTGCCGGTAAGGGCCCGGGCATGTACGACGTGACGGCCTTCATCGGCAAGGAGGAGTGTCTGAAGCGTATCGACACGCTCTTCGCGACGCTGACGCCCGCCGAGTAAGCAACCAAGAACCTTAGAAACCGACTTTATTCCATGATTACGATCGAGCAAGAGGTGTGGGGCATGACCCCCGAAGGTGAGGGTATCATCCGCTACACGATGCGCAACGAGGAGGGCGCTTCGGTGCAGCTCTCGAACTACGGTGCGACGATTCTTTCGGTCATTGTACCCGACCGTGAGGGCAAACTATCCGACGTAGCTTTGGGCTACAAGAGCCCTGAGGGCTACTTCAACGATGGTCCGGCGATGGGCAAGAGCGTAGGTCGCTTTGCCAACCGCATCGCCTTCGGCAAGTTGGAGGTCGAGGGTGAGAAGTATCAGTTGGAGGTCAACTGCGGACGCAACCACCTGCATGGCGGCACGAAGAACTTTGCCAACCGCATCTGGGAGAGCCGCGTGGAGACGAACCGTGTAGTGATGTCGCTCACCTCGGAGGATGGCGACCAGCGCTTCCCCGGCGAGTTGAACGTGGAGGCGATCTTCGACTTTGACGACGAGAACCAGCTGGAGATTACCTACCTGGCCAAGTGTGATCGCACGACGGTTGTCAACCTCACGAACCACATCTACTTCAACCTCGATGGTGAGGATGCGGGCACGATTCACGACCACGAGCTGCAGCTCAACACCTCGCGTACGCTCGAGATGAACAGCAACCAGATTCCGACGGGCGAGTGGCTCGACGTGAAGGGCACGGCACAGGATTTCCTCGAGTTCCGTCGCCTGGGCGATGGTCTGGAGTCGGAGTTCAACCATATCCGCGACTTCAAGGGCTACGACCACCCCTTCCCCATCGATGGCTGGAAGCTCCACATCTTGGGTGAGGTGGGTGCGCTCCGCTCGCACAAATCGGGTCGTGTGGTGAAGGTGCTCTCGTCGCAACCGAGCGTGATGGTCTACACGGGTAACTGGCTCGATGGTGCGCCCGAGAAGAAATCGGGCGGCTACTATACGGACTATGCCGGTGTGGCTTTGGAATGCCAGAACTACCCCGACGCCCCCAACCAGCCGACCTTCCCGACGGCTTACCTCAAACCCGGTGAGCTCTACTGCGAGAAGATCGTCTACCGCTTTGAGACCTTTTAAGGAGAAAGGCCACTAAAGGGGACTAAAGGTGATTAAAGAGACTCGTTAGAAACCTTTAACTACCCTCAGCAACCTTTAGCAACCTTTAACACAACATTGATTAGAACCCGTTTTTGATTTTAGAGGTGCCGTTTGGAGCTATTCGCCTTTAGAAACCTTTAGCAACCTTTAGAAACCCTTAGCAACCTTTAAAACAAGAAACAAAAACCAAACACAAATACAACCCTATGAGTAAAACAAGTTTAGGCATCGACGTCGGTTCGTCGTCGGTGAAGGTATCGCTGATGGATATTGCGACGGGTGCATGTCTGGCCTCGTCGACCAATCCGAGCCAGGAGATGCCCATCGATGCTGCTGAGAGCGGCTGGGCCGAGCAGGATCCCGAGATGTGGTGGAACTACGCGGTGGAGGGCATTCGCAAGATCGCCGAGGAGCACCCCATGGGTGAGGTGGCTGCCATCGGTATCACCTACCAGATGCACGGCCTGGTAGCGCTGGACAAGGCGCAAAAGCCGTTGCGCAAGGCGATCATCTGGTGCGACTCGCGTGCTGTGGAGATTGGCGCAGAGGCACTCGAAGCCATTGGTCGTGACTTCTGCCTGGAGCATGCACTCAATTCGCCGGGTAACTTCACCGCCTCGAAGCTGGCATGGGTGAAGCGCAACGAGCCCGAGCTGTTTGCTCAGATCGACAAATTCATCCTCCCGGGCGACTACATCGCCTACCGCCTCTCGGGCAAGGTTTCGACCTCGGTGAGCGGTCTCTCGGAGCAGATTCTCTGGGACTTCAAGGAGGAGAAGCGTGCCGACTTTGTGGCCGAGTACTACGGCATTCCGAAGGAAATCATTCCCGAGGCAGGTGTCTCGATTGGTGTGGAGGCCGTGACCGACCGTGCTACGGAGGAGCTCCTGGGCATCCCCGCAGGTACGCCAATTTCGTATCGTGCAGGGGACCAGCCCAACAACGCCTTCTCGCTCAACGTCATGGAGGCGGGTGAGATTGCCGCCACGGGTGGTACGAGTGGTGTGGTGTATGGCGTGGTAGATACGCCCAAGGCCGATCCGCTCTCGCGCGTGAATACCTTTGTACATGTCAATCACAGCCCCGAAGCTCCGCGCTACGGCATCCTGCTCTGCATCAACGGCACGGGTATCCTGAACTCGTGGATGCGCCGCAACGTGGCTCAGCAGACGCTCGACTATGTGGAGATGAACGCCCTCGCGGAGCAGGCTCCGGCAGGTTCAGACGGGCTGGTGGTGTTGCCCTTCGGTAATGGTGCAGAGCGCGTGCTGGAGAATCGCACGACGGGTGCTGCAGTGGTAGGCATCGACCTGAACCGCCACTCGACGGCTCACATCCTGCGCGCCACGCAGGAGGGTATCGCCTTCTCGTTCCGCTACGGCATTGACCTGATGCGCGAACTGGGCCTCAAGCCCGACGTGATTCGTGCCGGCAAGGCCAACTTGTTCCTCTCGCCCCTCTTCCGTCAGACCCTCTCGACGCTCACGGGTGCCCGCATCGAGCTCTTCAACACGGATGGCTCGTTGGGTGCGGCACGCGGTGCTGCCCTCGGTGCAGGTTTCTACTCCTCGCGCGAGGAGGCCTTTGCGTCGCTGAAGTGCTTGGAGGCAATCGAGCCGTGTGAGGCCGACCGCGAGGCCCTCGAGAAGAGCTACGCGAAGTGGAAGCACGAGGTGGAATTAAGAATTAAGAATTAAGAATTATTAAAGGGGGACTAAGGGAGACTAAAGGCTATTAAAGCACGCCCTTAGCAACCTTTAGCAACCTTTAGCAACCTTTAGCAACCTTTAGCAACCTTTAGCAACCCTTAACCAACACAAGACAAACAATCATAAACAACTTAAAACACGTTACAATTATGGCAAAACAGTATTTCCCCGAGATTGGTAAGATCCAGTTCGAGGGTAAGGAGTCGAAGAACCCGATGGCATTCCATTACTACAACCCCGAGCAGGTGGTAGCCGGTCGCAAGATGAAGGATTGGCTGCGTTTCTCGATGGCTTGGTGGCACACGCTCTGCGCTGAGGGTGCAGATCAGTTTGGTGGTGGCACGAAGCAGTTCGCTTGGAACGAGTCGGAGTGCTCGCTCGAGCGCGCCAAGGCCAAGATGGATGCCGGCTTCGAGTTCATGCAGAAGATGGGCATCGAGTACTACTGCTTCCACGACGTGGACCTGATCGACGAGGATCCCGATCCGAAGAAGTATGAGGAGAACCTGAAGGCTATCGTGGCTTATGCCAAAGAGAAGCAGGCCGAGACGGGTATCAAGCTGCTGTGGGGTACGGCTAACGTATTCAGCAACGCTCGCTACATGAACGGTGCTTCGACGAACCCCGATTTCGACGCTGCTGCACGCGCCATGCTGCAGATCAAGAACGCCATCGACGCTACGATCGAGCTGGGCGGTGAGAACTACGTATTCTGGGGTGGCCGCGAGGGTTACATGTCGCTGCTGAACACCGATATGAAGCGCGAGAAGAGCCACATGGCTACGATGCTGAAGATGGCTCGCGACTATGCACGCAAGCAGGGCTTCAAGGGTACGTTCCTCATCGAGCCGAAGCCCATGGAGCCGATGAAGCACCAGTATGACGTAGACACGGAGACCGTTGTAGGCTTCCTGCGCGCCAACGGCCTGGATAAGGACTTCAAGGTGAACATCGAGGTGAACCACGCTACGCTGGCCGGTCACACCTTCGAGCACGAGCTGCAGTGCGCCGTAGATGCCGGCATGCTGGGTTCGATCGACGCCAACCGCGGTGACTATCAGAACGGTTGGGATACCGACCAGTTCCCCATCGACCTCTACGAGCTGGTTCAGGCCATGATCGTCATCGTTCGTGGTGGTGGTCTGCAGGGCGGTGGTACGAACTTCGACGCCAAGGTACGTCGTAACTCGACCGACGCCGAGGACCTCTTCATTGCCCACATCACGGGTATGGACGTGATGGCACGCGCGCTGCTGATCGCTGCCGACATCATCGAGAACTCGCCCTACGAGAAGATGGTAGCCGACCGCTATGCATCGTACGACGAGGGTATGGGTAAGAAGTTCGAGAATGGCGAGCTGACCCTCGAGGAGGTTGTCGAGTACGCCTACACGCACGAGCCCGTACAGAAGAGCGGCAAGCAGGAGCTCTACGAGTCGATCGTGAACATGTATATCTAATCGGCTTGCGCCATTAGCGACTCAAAGAGGTTGCCCAACATTTCAGTTGCGGCAGCCTCTTTTTATTTAGGATGGTTCGTCACAGAGTAACAGAGTAACAACGTAACAAGGCATATGCCCCCTGTTACTTTGTTACTTTGTTACTTTGTTACTTTGTGACTTTGTGACGGCAGCTATCGGGATGTGAGTAGTTCAGTCGTTGAACATATACGACACGGACGATAGCGCATCTTGCCGTGCACACGACAGGTAGTTACAGGCAACAAACGGTTGCCATAGATGCCTCAAGGCAGCTAAAGGCAGCTAAGGGTAACTAAAGATCTAATTAGCTATAAACTAACCCTTAACAACCTTTAGTTACCTTGAATTACCTGAAGTCACCTTTACCGACCTCGACTGAAGCAAAGGTCGATAGTTGCCTTCGGGTAACTATACACCGCCTCGGTGGCCATTCTCTATAAATGGTCACTTCGTCTTACAAATATACAACTATTTAACCCCGTTGTCAAGTATTTTAATAAAAATAATTGTCGTCGGGGCTTTGTGGCGTCACAAAGTAACAAAGTAACAAAGTAACAGAGTAACAGGGGGTGCATGCCCTGTTACGATGTTACGATGTGACGATGTGACGAACGAGTGCCTTCGCGAAAACTTTCAACTCCCTTCTTATTGCTACGCAATAAAATTTTCACTATATTTGCAGGATAGAGTATCTACTACGAAATTGCTATGGCAGAGAAAAACGAAAAAGAGATATTGCAAGACCTTACGGGTGAGGAGTATAAGTACGGCTTCACGACCGATATCGAGACCGACCTGATCGAAAAGGGTCTCTCGGAGGCCGTGGTGCGCCTCATTTCCGAAAAGAAGGGTGAACCGGAATGGATGACCGAGAAGCGTCTGGAGGCCTACCGCTATTGGCTGACGCTCGAGCACCCCACGTGGGCGCACCTCGACATCCCCGAGATTGATTTTCAGGAGGTGATCTACTACGCCGCCCCGAAGCCCAAGAAGCAGCTGGGCTCGATGGACGAGGTCGATCCCGAGCTCAAGCGCACCTTCGACAAGTTGGGTATTCCGCTCGAGGAGCAGATGGCCCTGGCGGGTGTGGCTGTGGACGCTGTGATGGACTCGGTGTCGGTGAAGACCACCTTCCGCGAGACCCTCAAGGAGAAGGGCATCATCTTCTGCTCGATCTCCGAGGCGATCAAGGAGCACCCCGAGCTGATCCAAAAATACTTAGGCAGTGTAGTTCCCTACAAGGACAACTTCTACGCTGCACTCAACGCCGCCGTCTTCTCGGATGGCTCGTTCTGCTACATCCCCAAGGGGGTGCGTTGCCCGATGGAGCTCTCGACCTACTTCCGCATCAATGCGGCCGGTACGGGTCAGTTCGAGCGCACGCTGATCGTGGCCGACGAGGGGTCGTATGTGAGCTACCTGGAGGGTTGCACCGCCCCGCAACGCGACGAGAATCAGCTCCATGCCGCTGTGGTGGAGATTGTCGTGGAGAAGGATGCCGAGGTGAAGTACTCGACCGTGCAGAACTGGTATCCCGGCGACAAGGAGGGCAAGGGTGGTGTCTACAACTTTGTGACCAAGCGTGGCCTCTGCCGCGAGAACGGCCGTCTGTCGTGGACGCAGGTGGAGACCGGCTCGGCCATCACGTGGAAATATCCGAGCTGTGTGCTGCTGGGTGACAACTCGGTGGGCGAGTTCTACTCGGTGGCCATGACCAACAACTTCCAGCAGGCCGATACGGGTACGAAGATGATCCACATTGGCAAGAATACCCGCTCGCGCATCGTCTCGAAGGGTATCTCGGCCGGCAAGAGTCAGAATGCCTATCGCGGTCTGGTGCGTGTGAATCCGGGTGCCGACAATGCCCGCAACTACTCGCAGTGCGACTCGCTCTTGATTGGCGATCAGTGTGGCGCCCACACCTTCCCGGTGGTGGATTGCCGCAACCGCACAGCGGTGCTCGAACACGAGGCAACCACCTCGAAGATCTCCGACGACCAGCTCTTCTACTGCAACCAGCGAGGTCTGACGACCGAGGATGCTGTGGGTCTGATCGTGAACGGTTACGCCCGTGAGGTGTTGGCAAAACTGCCCATGGAGTTTGCCGTCGAGGCTCAGAAACTTCTGGCCCTGCAACTCGAGGGTAGTGTTGGTTAATGGCTGAACACTTTGCATTAAATTATTGAATCGAAAAATAAAAAATATATGCTAAAAGTTAAAAATTTACACGCGTCGGTCGAGGGTAAGGAGATTCTGCGCGGTATCAACTTAGAGGTCAAGGCGGGCGAGGTGCACGCCATCATGGGCCCGAATGGTTCGGGTAAGTCGACCTTAGCGTCGGTGCTGGCCGGCAATGAGAAATTTACGGTGACGGCCGGTGAGGTGGAGTTCGAGGGTAAGAGTCTGCTCGACTACTCGATCGAGGATCGTGCCCGCATGGGTCTCTTCCTCGGTTTCCAGTATCCGGTGGAGATTCCGGGTGTGACGATGGCCAACTTCATGAAGATTGCCGTCAACGAGCAGCGCAAGTTCCGTGGTGAGGAGCCCCTCTCGGCTGCCGAGTATCTGAAGCTCATGCGCGAGAAGGCCAAGGTGGTGGAGCTCGACACGAAGCTCACGTCGCGTGCCGTGAACGAGGGTTTCTCGGGTGGCGAGAAGAAGAAGAACGAGATCTTCCAGATGGCGATGCTTGATCCGAAGCTGGCGATTCTCGACGAGACGGACTCGGGACTCGATATCGACGCCCTGCGCATCGTGGCTACGGGTGTGACGAAACTCCACACCTCGGAGAATGCCACGGTGGTCATCACCCACTACCAGCGTCTGCTGGACTACATTGTCCCCGACTATGTGCATGTGCTCTACAAGGGTCGCATCATCTACACGGGTGACAAGTCGTTGGCCCTGAAGCTCGAGAAGGAGGGCTACGATTGGTTGATTAACGACTATAAGGAGTAGGGCATGGAGTTGCACGATATGATCAGTGGGTTCGAGCCCGTAGCCGAGCGCCTCACCCTAAGTGGTAAGGAGCAGCGCACGGCGGTGGCTGTAGACCCCGAAACGCTCGATGTGGAGCTTGCCTCAGGCGCTGAGGGCCACCTGGTGGTGGTGCACGAGAAGCCTACCGCATCGACCCTTCGAGTGCACCTCGCTGAGGGTGCTTCGTTGGTGCTGAACGAGCTCTTTGTGGCCGAGGCCTTCACGACGGTGGAGGTGGATCAGGAGGCGGAGAGTCGCCTCAAGCTGACGGCTGTGGAGCTGGGTTCGGCCAATGCCCGCTATACGATTCAGCTGCGTGGTGCGCATGCCGAGAGTGAGGTCAACGGCCTCTTCCTGACCGGTGGCGAGGAGCATGCCGAGCTGACGATCCGCACGAACCACCTGGTGGCCGATTGTTCGAGCCGCTCGATTGCTCGTGGTGTGGCGGGTGGTAAGTCGGTGGGTCGCTTCGAGGGTATGGTCTATGTCGCGAAGGACGCCCAGCGTACTGATGCCGAGCAGCAAAATCGCAACCTCCTGCTTTCGGACCAGGCCCGCATCGAGACGATGCCCCAGTTGGAGATCTACGCCGACGATGTGAAGTGTTCGCACGGCGCTACGGTGGGTCAGATGGACCAGGAGGCGATCTACTACATGCGTCAGCGCGGTATTGACGAGCAGCAGGCTCGCCGTCTGCAGATTGCAGGTTTTGTCGAGGAGCTGGTGATGCATTGCGACGAGGAGTCGTGGTGCAGTGCCGTTTCGGAGCTCCTGGAGGCGAAGTTACACACGATTTAACCCCCAAGCAGATGTTTGACGTCGAAACCATCCGCCGCGAATTCCCCCTCCTGGATCGGGAGGTCTATGGGCGTAAGCTCGTCTACCTGGATAGTGGCGCTACGGCCCAAAAGCCCGAGGCGGTGATCCGCAAGGTGGACGAACTCCACCGCATGCTCAATGCCAACATCCATCGTGGTGTGCACTACCTCTCGGAGCAGGCAACCGAACTTTACGAGGAGGCCCGCCAGACGGTGGCCCGCTTTATCGGTGCTGCCGAGAAGGAGGAGGTGATCTTCACGGCCGGCGCTACGGCTTCGATCAACCTGGTGGCCTACGCCTGGAGCGAACGCTTCCTGGAGGCGGGCGACAATATCCTCATCAGCGAGCTGGAACACCACTCGAACATCGTTCCCTGGCAGTTGGCTGCTGCACGCAAGGGTGCTGAGATTCGTGTCTTGCCCTTTGACGAGGAGGGACGCCTGAAGGTGGAGCTGCTACCCGAATTGCTTGACGAGCGCACGAAGCTGGTCGCCGTGACGCAGGCGTCGAATACGCTGGGTACACGTCCCGACCTGAAGCCCATCATCGAGGCTGCCCACGCGGTGGGTGCGGTGGTGCTGGTGGATGGTTGTCAGGGTGTGGTACACGGTGGGGTGGATGTCGAGGCACTCGATTGCGACTTCTACGCCTTCTCGGGACACAAACTCTACGGCCCGACGGGTATCGGCGTGCTCTATGGCAAGCGCGCCCTGCTGGAGGCTATGCCCCCCTTTATGGGTGGTGGCGACATGGTGGACCGCGTCTCGTTCGAAAAGACCACCTACGCTCCCGTGCCGCTGAAATTCGAGGCAGGTACGGCCAACTACATCGGTGCTATCGGCTTGGCTGAGGCGATCCGATTCCTCGAAGGTCTTGATATGGAGGAGGTTGAGCGCTATGAGCAGGAGCTGCTTTGCTATGCAACCCAAGAGCTGCAAAAGATTGAGGGGTTGCGTATTTACGGCACGACGGCCAATAAATGTGCCATTCTGTCGTTTAATGTAGAGGGGGTGCACGGCTACGACCTGGGCATGATCCTCGACAAACTCGGCATAGCCATCCGTACCGGTCAGCACTGCGCCGAGCCGGTGATGAAACACTTCGGCGTGCAGGGCATGTGCCGAGCCTCGCTGGCCCTCTACAACACTCGTGAGGAGATTGACGCCTTGGTGCGTGGCGTGCAGCGAGCCGTGAGGATGCTGAAAGTTTAAAGTTGAGAGTTTAAAGTTTAAAGTTGAGAGTTGCTGAGTGACCGAGCCCACTGAAAATTCAAAATTATTTTTTTAGTAGCCCCAGCAGCCTCTGTAGCCCCAGTAAAAGAATAAGAAACCGAAAAAATAGCGAATATGTTTATCGTACTCGAAGGATTGGATGGAGCGGGTAAATCGACCCAAATCAAGCGACTGACGCGCTTTTTTGAGGAGCGTGGTCAGGAGTGCGCCTACCTGCACTTTCCCCGTTTTGACGCCCCCGTTTATGGCGAGCTGATTGCCCGCTTTCTGCGTGGTGAGTTTGGCTCGGCCGCAGAGGTCGATCCCTACCTGGTGGGGCTGATCTATGCCGGTGACCGTGCCGATGCCGCTCCGATGATTCGTCGTTGGCTCGACGAGGGCAAGGTGGTGATTCTCGACCGCTACGTCTATTCGAACGTGGGCTACCAGTGTGCCAAGTTGGAGGCAGGTGCCGAACGTGACCGTTTGATGCAGTGGATTCTCGACCTGGAGTTTGGCTACAACGCCATCCCCAAGCCCGACCTCTCGCTCTTCCTCGATGTGCCCTTCTCGTTTACCGAGCGCAAGCTCACCGAACAGCGCGAGGGTGCAGACCGCGACTACCTGCAGGGTGGTAAGGATATCCACGAGGAGTCGCTCACGCTCCAGCAGCGTGTGCGCGAGGTCTACCTCCGATGCGCCGCCCACGAGGGCGACCTTCGCGTCGTAGATTGCAGCACCCCCGAGGGCCAGATGGAGAGCCCCGACGGCATCTTCGCCCGCATTGAAGAACTACTTAAACCCCTCTTGTAGCATGCTCAACCAGCGCCTCTTTAGTCGTCAACGCCTCTTCAAGAATCTCTCCCACCTGTGTCGTACGCTCCTGGCCGTTACTTTCATCTTCTCGGGTGTGGTCAAGACGGTTGACCCCTGGGGTACAGCCCTCAAGGTGAGCGAATACCTCACGATCTATGGCTGGGATTCGTTGCAGGAGTATGTGATGCCCTTCTCGATTTGGATGTGTGGTGCCGAGCTGATGATGGGTCTGATGCTCCTGTTCAAGGTGCGCATCCGCATGGTCTCGATCTTTGCCGTCTGCTCGATGCTCATCTTCACGGTGATCACCTTCCTGAGCGCTACGCTCCTGCCGGTGGAGGATTGTGGCTGTTTTGGTGAGGCGCTGAAGCTCACCCCCTGGCAGACCTTCCTGAAGAACCTCGCCCTGCTGCCCTTGGCGTTGGTGGTGTGGTGGCGCTATCGCCGTGACCGCATCTTCTCCTTCTCGAAGCTCGAGTTGCTATGTGCTGCCATCTTCTTCTCGGTGGCCATGGGTCTGGGAACCTACTGCTACTACCACCTGCCACTCATCGATTTCATGCCCTACAAGGTGGGTGTCAATATCCGTGAGGCGATCCTCGAGGAGCAGAACAGCCAGGATGAGCATGTCGAGACGGTACTCGTCTATCGCAACCTCAAGAACGGCCGTCTGCGCGAGTTCAGCATCGACGACAAGGAGTGGCACGACGAGACGAAGTGGGAGTGGGTCGAGACCCGCACCGAGAGCGAACAGAATGTCGTGCGTGCACTCATTAGCGAATTTGCCGTCTACAACGCCTATGGCGACGCTACGGAGTTGCTGCTCAATACGCCCGGTCGCCTCTACCTCTTCTGCGTGGCACGCCTGGATGAGATCCCTGCAGCGTGTCAACAGAAGTTCGATGAGCTGTCGTTCCGTGCTGCCGTGCTCAACCAGCAGGTGGCAGTCCTGACCCCCGATCCGCTCTATGAGCGTACCTCGATACACATGGGTGGTCTGCTGGTGCCCTGCTACAACATCGATGCCTCGACCATCAAGACCATGCTCCGCGCCCGAAACGGTGTCGTGGTGCTCGACAATGGCACCATCACGGGCAAGTATAATTGCATGACCATGCGCCTGAAGTAGGCTTGCTGTCGTGCCGAAAACCTGAACGCTTATGCGAAAGATTGTTCTCTGTATAGTCGCCCTGATGCAGCTTGCGACCCTCGCGGCCCAACCCGCCGTCGAGCGTCAAACGGCGTGCGAACGGGGACGCGAACTCTATGCCCTCGGTCGCTGGAGCGAGGCTCGTCAAGCCTTCCGCGAGGCGCAAAAGCTCACCCCTTACAAGGAGCAGGCCGCCTCGGAGGAGATTGACTACTACCTGGCTGTGCTCAGCGTTGAGTTGGGCTCTGAGGAGGCCGATAAGGCCCTCGAGGAGTTCCTGCGCCGCTATCCCGATTCGACCTACGGCAACCGTGTCCGCTTTGCCTTGGGCTCCTACTACTGTGCTTCGGGCGAACATCAGAAGGCTCGCCAGCACTTCGCTGCCTGTGCCTACAACGGCCTGAGTCCCGAGGAGCAGGAGCGCTACAACATGCGCATGGGTTACCTGGCCTTCTCCGAGGGTCACTATGCCGAAGCCTATCCCTACTTCGAGCGCATCGACCCGAAGAGCGATGTGGCGGACCATGCCACCTATTACCGTGCCTACATGGACTATGCCCGTGGCGAACATCAAAAGGCCAAGCAACGATTCACCTCGCTGCTCGCCTCACCGGCCTATGGCAAGCTGGCCCCCTACTACCTCTTGCAGATCGAGTATGGAGAGGGTAACTACCGCTATGTCGTGGAGCACGGCCCGCAGTTGGCTGAGGAGGCCGCCATCGAGCGCCGCATCGAATTGGAGCGCGTGGTGGCCGAATCGTGGTTCCACCTCGACGATTATCACCAGACACTGCACCACATCAACCAATATGCCGCCCTGGGGGGCACGATGGGACGTGACGAGAACTACCTCAAGGGCTTCTCGCTCTACCGCCTGGCCCGCTATGACGAGGCTGTCGATGGCTTGCGCCGTGCATGTGGTCCGGAGGATGCCATGACGCAGAATGCCTCCTACCACCTGGCCGACTGCTACCTGCGCCTGGGTAAGAAGGAGCTTGCTCAGCAATCCTTTGCCATGGCTACAGACCATACGTTGGATGCCGTGGTGGCCGAAGATGCACTCTTTAACTGCGCCAAACTGCAGTATGAGTTGGGTGGTGGCCTCTTCAACGGTGCCATCCACCTGCTCGATCGCTACCTGAAGAGCTATCCCCATTCGCCCCGTGCCGCCGAGGCGCGTACGTTGCTCATCGCCGCCTATTACAACTCGCGCGATTACGACGCCGCCTACAAGGCCATCAAGGCGATGCCTGAGGCCGATTCCGAACTGCGTGCCGTCTTGCAGAAGATCTCCTATTTCCGCGGTTTAGAGGCCTACAAGGCGGGCAACCTCGCGGTGGCCCATAGCACCTTAGCCGAGTCGGCGCGCCTGGCCGTCTCACCCCGCTACACCGCCCTCAGCCAATTCTGGCAGGGCGAGATCGCCTATGCCGAGGGCGACTATAGCTCGGCAGCCACGAAGTTCGACAGCTACCTGAAGCGTGCTCCGCGCACCGAGCGCGAATATGCCCTGGCGTGGTATGACCTGGGCTACTGCCGTTTTCAGCAGGAGCAGATGGCCGCTGCCGAGCAGGCCTTCAAGCAGTTCGTGGAGCTCTACGCCATGCGTGACAGCTATCGTGGCGATGCCCTGAACCGTCTGGGCGATACGGCCTATGCCGCTCGTCGTTTCGAAGATGCCCTGGCCCGCTACAACCAGTCGATTGCCGTGGGTGGCGAGACCCAACACTATGCCGCCTATAAGCGCGCCATCACGCTCGGCATCCTGGGACGCACGGCCGAGAAACAGCAGGCCCTGCAGCAGATTGTCCAGGGTGGCGTGGGTGATCGTCTCGAGGAGGCCCACTACGAGTTGGCCCGCACCTGTATTGCCCGTGAACGCTACAGCGAGGGTGCTGCCTACCTCGAACAATTCGTGACGCGTTATCCCGCCTCGTCGCGCCGTGCACAGGCCTATGCCGATCTGGGCTTGGCCTACCTCAATATGGGCGATAAGAGTCGTTCGCTGGCCGCCTACCGTGAGGTGGTGGAGTCTGCGCCCCGCTCCTCGGAGGCCCGTGAGGCGATGCAGGGAATCCGCGATATCTATGTCTCGGACGGCAACGTGGAGGCCTATTTCGCCTATGCCGAAAAGGTGGGCGTTGAGAGTGACCTTTCGGCCCTTTCGCGCGATTCGCTCTCGTTTGCTGCCGCACAGAAGCTCTACCTCGACGAGCGTCGTGACGATGCTGCCCGCTCGCTGCGTAGCTACCTGAAGAGCTATCCGAAGGGTGGTTATCGGGTCGATGCACTCTATTACCTCTCGTCGCTCTATGTTCAAAACGACCAGACCGAAGAGGCCATCGAGAGCCTCACGGAGCTTGTATCGCTTGGTCAGCATCCCTACCAGACCGAGAGCCTCAAACAACTTGCCAAACTCTGCAAGGAGGCCGATCGTGAGGCCGAAGCGGCCAAGGCCTACCGTCAATTATACGAGGTGTTGACCCTCTCTTCGGAGCGCGAAGCAGCCATGACGGGCTATGTGCGCTCCACGATTGCAACGCACGATCGTGAGGCGATTGCTGCGATGGCTCAGGATGTGATTGCCCACCCCGATGCGGGCGAAACCGCCCTGCGCGAAGCGAAATATGTCTGGGCCGAGCAGATGCGCGAGGAGGGTCGTGAAGAGGCAGCTCTGTTACTCTACAAGCAGCTCGCTACGGAGGTGCGCACCAAGGAGGGTTCGGCTGCTGCTTACTATGTGCTGGAGTACGACTTTAACCATGCTGCAGGTAATTTGGATCGCATCGAGCAGGCCATCTTTGCCTATACGGAGCGAGGTCCGAAGTCCTACTACCTGGCCAAGGCCTACCTCTTGTTGGGTGATCTGTATGTCCAAAAGGGCGATCTGTTCCAGGCACGAGCCACCTACCAGAGCATCGTGGATGGCTACTCGCCCCAGGACGATGGCATTGTGGCCGAGGCACGCACCCGAATCGAAAAAATGAGTGAATGATGAAGAAGCATTGGATACTTTTGTGCGGCATGCTCCTTGCCGTGCTCACCGTGCAGGCGCAGGTCGAAAAGCAGGTCGAGGTGACGAAGGCCTATGTCCCCTCGTTGGAGGCGGCTACGAAGCTGCGTGTCGAACCCGACATGACCGATACGACGACCCTGCGTCCCGAGATCGACTATACGATTACCCCCCTCTCGCTGCAGACCTCTCTGCAGACCAAACCCATACGTCCTGCAACGATCACCTATTGGGAGTTTAACCGCCCCAGCCCCTTCTACCTCAAGGCGGGTGTGGGTTACCCCCTGCAGTCGGTGGCCGAGCTGAACGTCTCGACCCAAAATTCGGGTACGGGCTATGCGCTGGGTTACCTGCAACACGAGGGACGCTATGGCACGATCCACAACGACTACGGACCGCGCAACTACGCTACGCGCATGACCAACCGCGTGGGGGGTGCTGCAGGTATCTACCTCGGAAAGCGCATCTTGGAGGGTGAGCTGAGCTACCGTCATCGCGCCGATTGTCGCCATGCGATGTATTACCCCAAGGGGGCCCTCCTTCCCGGTGATCGCATCGGCTACTCGGATGCTAACCTCTGCCTGAGCATCGGCGACGATTTCCTGAACCTCGACCGCCTGAATGTCGGACTTGCACTCGATGGTGCACTCTTTGCCGACCACTCCGACCCGTTGCAGGGTGTGGCACCTGGCGGACAGCTCGATCTGGGCGCTACCTTCCGCATGGCTCGCGCTTGGCGTGGCATCAACTTCTCGCTCTGGGCCGACTATCACCACCTGGGTGGCACACAGGGGCTCGCGACGACCTCTGAACAGCTTATCGGTGGCGGTCTGCGTCTGGGAATGAAGCAGGGCCGCGTGCAGATGGACCTCGGTGCGGACTTCTATCACGACCGTGTACGTGGTCACCATCTTGCTACGGGTGCCGAGGCGGGCAACTACATCCTGCCCCAGGCACGCCTGGTGTGGAGTCTGACGCGCAAGGCACTGCACCCCTTTGCTGAGCTGAACAGCCGTTTGGAGACAAACGACCACCGCTCGCTCACGGAACACAACCCCTACCTGCTGACTGCGCAGTGGGGTACACTGCCCACCATCGAATACGACCTGAAGGCGGGTTTGAAGGGCTCGTTTGCCCGCGATCGCTTTGCCTACCGCCTCTATGCTACGGCAGCTGCCGATCTGAACCATCGCTATTGGGTCATCCCCGAGCTCTATTCGTTGATGCCGGATCGCTATTTCCCGGGCTGGACAACCCTTGTGCAGGATGAACTGATGGCCTTTGGCCTGGGTGGTGAGTTGACCTATCGCCCCACCTCGGCGCTCAATTTTGAGCTGGGAGCCATCTACCGTCTCTTCGAGGAGGATACGCCGCTGCCTACGGGCGAGGCTGAGTGGAAGGGTAGCTTTGCGATGCGCTACGACCACCGCAAATTCCGCCTTGGCCTAAGAACCGAACTGCAGAGCGAGCGTAGCTGGGCTTTTGTCGATAGCCTCGATTGGCGCAACGTGTCGGCTCAATTCCGAGCCCCCTTTGCGGTCGATTTACAGCTCGATTTCGAGTGGATCTACTCCTCGTCGATGATCTTCTTCGTGGAGGGTCGAAACCTGCTGAATCAGCCTATTTATCGCTATCCTGCCTACCGCGAATACGGCATCAATGCCCTGGTCGGTATAAGGATGACGTTTTAAAGTTGAAAGTTGAGAATTTAAAGTTGAAAGTTAGCGTAACAAAAAGGGAGATAGCACCGGAAAAGCTATCTCCCTTTTTTATTGTTACGCAGTTTCAAGCAAGATGAAAACTTTCAACTCTCAACTTTCAACTTTCAACTAAAAAGAAAAGTCGCTTCCGAAGAAGCGACTTTTTCTTTTTTTTAGATCTGCGTCATTGAACCCTCTACGTACTGGAACGTACCCGTATCCACCACGTCGAAGGTGAAGCTGTAGTTTACGTTCGGACCGTAAGCGTATACCTTGATCACCACCTTCTTGTACTCGGCGGGGGTCATCGTGGGATAGACATACGAGAGTACCTCAGCAAATACCTCAGCCGTGTGGATCTTGAGCTGCTCTACGATCTCGTCATCCGAGAGGTTGCCCATGCCGGCAGCGGCGAAGCCACCCTTCACGGCCGAAGCACGCCAGTCGATGTTGCCGTAGTAGGCCGAAGCACCCGTGTAGAACTCGTTGTTACCGTAGTTCGATACCCAGTAGTTACCGGCCGGCTTCTCGCCATTGATCGTTACGATGTCGGTCGATACAATGACACCGGCATTGTCACGGGCGGGAGCACCCATCGGCACATCCTTGTTGTCGTATACCCAGTTTACGCAGTACTGGTAGAAGGCCTTCGTAGCGGCACCGTTGCCCGTGTAGTCGAGCTCCAGCGTACGGTCTACGGCCCAAACACCCTCAGCCTTGCGGAACTGATCCACCTTCTGGGCGAAGTAAACCGTCTTGGTCCATACCGTACCGTCGGTCGTGTACTCGTCCACCTTCCACGTGTTCGCACCGCTGATGTAGCAGCGATAACCTACGTAAGCCACCTCGCCGGCTACGGCATAGGGCTTCGTCTTAGCCAGGAACTTGGACAGGTAGTTGTCCTGTGCGGGGTTGGTGAAGTTGCCATACTTCTGACCCATCTCGGTGTAATCCGAGGGCTGTACGGCGATGATCGACGTATCCTCGAAGGCCGTGCCGTTCCACTTCAGGTAGGCATACTTCTTCTCGCTCGTTACCGTGGCATTCTTGGCCGAAGCAGCAACCGCAGCGTTCTCTACGCTCGTTACGATGATGTTGACATACTTGGCAACACCACCCGACTTCGAGATCGAGGTGAAGTAACCATAGATCGTGCACTGCAGACCATCCGCGAGCCAACCCTTCACCTCATCCGTAGCACCATAGATGCTACCAACAGCTGCCGTAGCGCCATCGATGTTGAAGTTGTAGTAGTTACCGCTCACCGATACCGTACCCGTCATCTTGGCGTAGTAGCAGTACTCGTTCTCTACACGCGTCGTGAGCAGCTCATCCGCCGTTGCACCCGTCACCTCCATGGCAGCGGGGTAGGTTACCTCCTTCGCCGTGCCGGTCACCTCGAGCGTAGCACCCTTCGAGGCGTCGAGCTGGAAACCGCAGTTGTAGGCGGTAATCGTACCAGCGAGGGTTACCTCGTCGCCGAGCTTCAGACCCGGATAAACGGCGCTATTCTTGTCGTAGAAGAGGATCGAACCGCCGTTGTCGGTCACGATCGGACCCTGGCTCGAAACAGCCGAGATGTAACCCTTTACCTCTACAACATCGTTCAGGGCAGCCGTGCCGAGTACCGTGGTGTAGTTGTTTGCAGCCTCGATAGCCGGAGCCTCGTCTACGCTGACAACGATCAGGTTGACATACTTGGCAGCACCACCCGACTTCGAGATCGAGGTGAAGTAACCGTAAACCGTGCACTCACGACCGTCGGTCAGCTCCGCCTTTACGGCATCCGTAGCACCATAGATGCTACCAACAGCCGTCGAAGCACCATCCACGTTAAAGTTGATGTAGTTGCCACTCACGGCAGCCGTACCCTTCACCTTTACAAAGTAGCAGTACTCGTTCTCTACACGCGTCGTGAGCAGCTCGTCCATCGATGCACCCGTCAGCTCCATCGGCGTGGGATAGCTAACGGTCGTCGTACCGGTCACCTCGAGCGTAGCACCCTTCGATGCGTCGAGCTGGAAACCGCAGTTGTAGGCGGTAATCGTACCGGCGATGGTTACCTCGTCACCGAGCTGTACATTCGGATAAACGGCGCTATTCTTGTCGTAGAAGAGGATCGAGCCGCCGTTGTCGGTCACGATCGGGCCCTGGCTCGAAACGGCCGAAACATAACCCTTCACCTCTACCACGTCGTTCAGGACAGCGGTGCCGAGTACCGAGGTGTAGCTCTTCGTGGGCTGCTCGGGATCAGCGGGCTGGTCGGGGTTCTCGGGCTGCTCCTCCTCCGTCTGGGGCTCCTCAGCCGAGTAGTTGTAGGTTACGGCCACATACTGACCGGCCTCCAGACCCTCGCTCGGGATCACCGTCTTGAGTTTGGCGATCGTAGCGGGCGTTACAGCCTTTACATACTCCTCCTCGCCCCAGATGGTTTTGTAGTCATCCTCCGAGAGGGTGTACTCCGTAGCGGCGTTCATGAGCTGCATCTCCTCGGGAACATCGAGTGCCGAGGTGTAGTTTACCAGCACGATCGAGTTGTTGTCGAGCGTGGGGTAGAGCGACGAGAGGAATGCCGGAACGTAGGCAGCAGCCTCGTCCGACGAAGCAAAATACTTGTTCTTGCCAATGGCGGCGAGTGCATCTACAGCCTCCTGGCCGGCAGCCTCAGCATTGGTCTTGTTGGTCGAGTTCTTCGCGATGGTCGAGTAATCGTCCTCCGTAAGGGTGTATTCGATGCTCTGTACATCCGTGATCTCGGTCTCGGGCTCGTAGCCGTCGATCATGTGCTCGTTGTAGAAGTCACTCTCGCAACCCCAACCGAAGAGGGCTACGACAGCAAGCAACAAGAGCTGTTTGATATACTTATTCATATATGGTCAATCTTTAGAAGCGGAGTTTCAAACGAAGCGTGTAGGTGCGGCCGAACGAATACATCACGGCGTAGCAATCCTCCCAACCCTTAGCATCGGTGGCGCACTGAGCGTCCATGATACCCTGCAGGTTGTAGACGTTGTTTACGTTACCGTAGAGCGTAGCGTTCACGTTGCCAATCTTGAACGAGTAGCTGGCCGAGAGGTCGAGCTGGTGCGTCCAAGGAATACGCCAAGGATCGTTTACGTTGACAGCCGTGTTGGGCGTCAGGTTCGAACCGAGGTAGAAGTCGGCGTAGTTGTTGGCATAGATGTTCCAGTCGGCGCTCACACGCAGACCCTTCATCGGGAAGAAGTCGGCACCAATGGCAGCCGTCGTCTGAGCCGAACCGGCTACGTGGATATCCTTCTGGTTTAGGTCGATCCAAGCATGGTCATCGGCCATGATGCCCGAAGCCACCGTACCGTCGAGCTTCTGCGTCATCGGCTGACCCTGCGAGTCGTAGATGTAACCACGCGTGTTGCTCGACCAGATCCAGTCACCCAGCGATACCATACCCGTGAGGTTCATCCAACGCGTGGGCTTGTAACGCAGGTCGAGCTCGATACCCATGTGGCGAGCATCAACACCGGTCATGTTCACGCGAGCGTAGTCGCCGTTCGACATGAGCTTCGAACGTACGTCAGCCTTGTCCATCCAGAGCGTATAGTAGGCGTTCAGGTTCAGGTTGATCTTCTCCGTGCGCAGACCATAACCACCCTCTACCGAGAATACCTTCTCGTTTACAGCGTCGGGGTTGGTCATGTGGCTCGTGGTCGACTGCAAGAATGCACCACCCGAGAAGAAGGGAGCACGCGAGATGTAACCCACGTTGAGGAATACGTTCGACTTCTTCGTGAAGTTCCAGTTTACACCACCCTTAGCCGTGAAGCCGAGGAAGTTGATGTGATCCGACTCCTGGTGAGCCTCGTCGTAGTAGAAGCGGTCTACACGCCAGTAACCCGTGTTCGATACCGAACCCGAAACGAATGCGTTGATCTTCTCACGCGTCCACTCGAGCTGACCGAAGACACCCTCCTGGTGTACGTGGCCGTCGTAGTCGCGGTAAACAATGTCACCCACCGACAGCTTCTCGTACTTCCAGTTCGGATCGGCAGCAGCTGCGTTGTTCACTGCCTTTACGTTCTTACGGTCCGTATCGTCGATAAAGTAGTCACCACCGTAGAGGTCAACGATCTCGTTCGTGTGGTTACCAATGTAGTAACGTACATCGACACCGGCCGAGAGCTCCAGGTGCTTACCGATCTGGTTCGTGTAGGTCGAGAGCAGACCATACCACATGTGGTTGTTCTTACCGTCCGACATCACCATCTTCGAACCGTCCGTGCTGGCGGCGTTCATATCCTGGATGGCACCGTAGTCGAACGTACCGTCGGCCTTACGGAAGTCGGTACGCAGAATACCGTTGTTGGCACCATTCCACATAGCGCGATCGTTCGACGTACGACCCTGACCCGAGTAACCGCCACCGCGACCAATTGAGAGGTAGAGGGCCGTCGAGAGCGACGACTTGTAGTCGATCTGCCACTGGTGGTTCAGCGAGATCTGGGGCTTGTGGTAGTGGTTCCACTGCGAGGTGCGCTCCTTACCGTTGTTGTCGAAACCGTAAACGGCGTTGTAGCGATACTTGTCCTCTTCGCCCATCCACTTGGCAACCTTGTCCCACTCCTTGATCGAAAGACCGGCATAGAGCGGCTTACGCTGGTTGTGGCTCTGGGGAGCACCAAAGGCGGTCAGCGAGAGCTGGTGGTGGTCGTTCAGACGCTTCGATACGTTCACGAACCAGTTGTAACCCTCGAACGAGGTACCCTGTACGTAACCGTCACCCCAACGCTTAGCCAGCAGGACGCTCATGGCCCAACCGCTCTTCGAGAGACCCGTCGAAAGGCTCAGCGAGATGTTCTGCAGACCGTCGTTACCCACGCCGTACGAGAACGTACCGCCCTTCTGGGCATCGATCGTGTTCGTCACGATGTTGATCGTACCACCGACCGAAGGCGACGAAATCTTCGAAGCACCCATACCGCGCTGCGTCTGCATCGAGCGGGTTACATCCGACAGACCGGCCCAGTTCGACCAGTACACGCCGCCCCACTCCATGTCGTTCACCGGCACACCGTTGATCATCACGGCTACGTTGGCAGCCTTGAAACCACGCATGTTGATCTTCGAGTCGCCATAGCCACCACCGTCTTTCGTGACGTAGACACCCGGCGTCGACTTCAGAATCTCGGGGAACTCCTGGCCACCGAGCTTGTACTCGATGTCCTGAGCCGACACGGTCGATACGGCCACCGGCGTCTTGCGCTGTACGGCCACCGACTGCGTGATCACCACGTCCTGCATGGCGATCGCCTCCGGATCCATCTTGATCGTACCCAAAGCCTGACGCGTTGCAGCCGTCGAAACCTTGCGAAC
This sequence comes from Alistipes sp., assembly GCA_017555975.1. Taxonomy (GTDB): domain Bacteria; phylum Bacteroidota; class Bacteroidia; order Bacteroidales; family Rikenellaceae; genus Alistipes. Next base: position 23,062 of record JAFZFJ010000101.1, read on the forward strand.
GATTGTCTTGTAGTTCAGGTAGCTGATCTGGATCTCCTCCGAGCCCTTCTTCACCTGCAGCGAGAAGGTACCATTCAGATCCGAGCTCGTACCCTGCGTCGTGCCCGGGACGATGATCGTGGCACCAATCAGCGGCTGATTAGCTTCATCTACGATCGTACCCGTGACGACAGTCTGCGCTGCGGCCGTGAAACCGAGCATCAGACCAACCATCAGAAGTAAAAGTTTCTTCATAAATGTTTGTTTAAGTGAATAATAAGTTTGTTGTGTTTGTCTTTCTGTGGCTTTGTCTAAAGAAATTAAAGAGCCACCTTTCAGGGAAAGGTAGCTCTTTTCTGTTTCCCTATACAAAGATAGAGAATAGTATCTTGATTTTCGTAATTTTCGAGCGGAAAAATTGTTAAATATTTGTAAACAATCGTCCGTTTTGGTTACAAATTGATTAAATCAAGCCGCGACCGAACTTCTGGATGCGACCCTCCTCGGTGAGCGAAGCGGCGATCTTGTCCAACACGCCATTGATGAAGTTGCTCGAGCCGGGGGTGGAGTAGTACTTCGAGATCTCGATCCACTCGTCCATCGTGACCTTTACGGGAATCGACGAGAAGTTAATCAGCTCGGCCATGGCGATCGAAAGGATCAGCGTATCCATCAGCACGATGCGCTCCAGGTCCCAGTTGGCCGTAAAACGCTCGATGTACTGCTGGTACTCGTTGTAGTTGATCAGCGCCTTCTCGAAGAGGGTCTTTACGAACTGCGGATCCTCCTCGCTCTTGAACTTATCGGCTACGCGCAGCTCCTTGTGCGAGGGGCGCATGTTGCTCAGCGTGCGCTGGATCATCATCAGGATAAACGGCAGGTCGTCAGCCCACATAATCGACATCTCCTCCAGCTCCTCATCCAGGGCGGGGAGGTCGGCCAGCATGTCGAAGAGCTTGTCCACGAGGATGCGATCCTCCTCGAACGAGCGCTCGTCACGCATCATGTAGGCCTTGAAATACTCGGTCTGGCTGAACTGCTGGTAGATCGAGCGAATCAACTCGGGGTGTTTGGCCCAGCCGAGCTTATTGGCCGCTACGCGGTCGTTGATGGCGTCCGTTACCGAGATGGTGCGGATCACCTGGTTGTCGACAAATTTCGTGTTCGGATTCAGATCCTCATAGGTGGGGAGCTTCTTCTGCTTGGCAATCTCCTGACGCTCGGCGGCATACTTTACGAGCGCCTCGGGGAGGGTGAGCAGTTGAAAATAGAGGTCGTAGGCCTTGTCAATGGAGGTCATGAGCGTCTTCTCGGTGGCGATCATGTTGTCGGCATTGCTCTGCAGGTGTGCATAGAGGGCCTTGGCAACCTTGATACGGAGTAATCTGCGGCTTAACATAGCGTATAGAACGTAATTTTTTGGTCTCTTCGTGTTGTTGTTAGGGGCTTTTAGCGGCGGAAACCACCACGACCCATCGGCATCTTGGGCAGCTTGCCACCGGCACCGGCTACCATCTTCATCATCTTGCGCGTGTCCTCGAACTGCTTCATCAGGCGGTTTACGTCGGCCATCGTCGTACCCGAACCCTTGGCGATGCGCTCGCGACGACGGGCGTTGATGATCTCGGGCTTCTCGCGCTCCTCGGGGGTCATCGAACCGATAATGGCCTCGACCTGCTTGAAGGCGTCGTCCGGAATATCGACATCCTTGAGCATCTTACCCATGCCCGGAATCATCGAGGCGAGGTCCTTCAGGTTACCCATCTTCTTCACCTGCTGAATCTGCTGGATGAAGTCGTTGAAGTTGAACTGATCCTTCACGAGCTTCTTCTTCAGGCGGCGGGCCTGCTCCTCGTCGAACTGCTCCTGAGCACGCTCCACGAGTGATACGACGTCACCCATGCCGAGGATACGGTCGGCCATACGCTCGGGGTGGAACACCTGCAGGGCATCCATCTTCTCGCCACTCGAGATAAACTTCAGCGGTTTGTCAACCACCGAACGGATCGAGATGGCGGCACCACCACGCGTATCACCATCGAGCTTCGTGAGTACCACGCCGTCGAAGTCGAGACGATCGTTGAACTCCTTGGCCGTGTTGACAGCATCCTGACCGGTCATCGAGTCCACTACGAAGAGGGTCTCCGAGGGGTTTACGGCAGCCTTGATGGCCGTAATCTCCTGCATCATTGCCTCATCGACAGCCAGACGACCTGCCGTATCGACAATTACCACGTTGTAAGACTTCTGACGAGCATATTGGATGGCATTTTCAGCAATCTGAACCGGGTTCATGTTGCCCTCCTCGGTGTAGACCTCGACACCTACCTGCTGTCCCAAAATCTTGAGCTGGTCGATGGCGGCCGGACGATAGACGTCACCGGCTACGAGCAACACCTGGCGGCTCTTCTTCGATTTGATCATCTGAGCCAGCTTACCCGAGAAGGTCGTCTTACCCGAACCCTGCAGACCGGCGATGAGCACCACGGCAGGCGTACCCTCCAACTTGATGTCGGTAGCCGTACCACCCATGAGCTGCGCCAGCTCGTCGCGTACGATCTTGGTCATCATCTGACCCGGCTTGACGGCCTTCAATACGTCCTGACCCAGGGCCTTTTGCTTCACCTGATCGGTAAAGTTTTTGGCAACCTTGTAGTTTACGTCGGCATCGATCAACGCACGACGAATCTCTTTGAGCGTCTCGGCGACATTGATTTCGGTAATACGGCCCTCACCCTTGAGGATTTTAAATGACCGTTCGAGTTTATCGGTTAAGTTTTCAAACATAGTCTCTTGAATTTTGCTGCGCAATTTCGCGCGACAAAGGTAAGAAATAAATTTAGAATTCAGAATGTAGAATTCAAAATTATGTGAGATTCAGTGCGCCAAACCTCCTTTTGCGCCTTTCTGGCCCTTACCGCCTTTTGTGCCCTTAAATTCTTAATTCTTAA
>JAFZFJ010000102.1 GCA_017555975.1 Alistipes sp.
AGCCAACTTGCGTTTCGTGGTGTCAGTAGCAAAGCAATATCAGAATCAGGGTCTTAGCTTGCCTGACCTTATCAACGAAGGTAACTTGGGTCTTATCAAGGCTGCCGAGAAGTTCGACGAGACGCGTGGTTTTAAGTTCATCTCTTACGCCGTATGGTGGATTCGTCAGTCTATCTTGCAGGCTTTGGCCGAGCAGTCGCGTATCGTGCGTCTGCCGCTGAACCAGGTAGGCTCGCTCAATAAGATCAATAAGGCTTTTGCCCGCTTCGAGCAGGAGCATGAGCGTACCCCGTCGCCTGAGGAGCTGGCCAACGAGCTCGAACTGCCGAAGGAGAAGGTGACCGATACGCTGCGTGTGGCCGGTCGTCATGTCTCGGTGGATGCACCGTTTGCCGATGGTGAGGATAACTCGCTGCTCGACGTGCTGGTGAACCCCGATTCGCCCAACGCCGACCGTGGTCTGATCAACGAGTCGCTGGCTACGGAGGTAGACCGTGCTCTGGAGACCCTCACCGAGCGTGAGCGCGATATCATCAAGTACTTCTTCGGTATCGGTTGCTCGGAGATGACCCTCGAGGAGATTGGCGAGAAGTTTGACCTTACGCGTGAGCGTGTGCGTCAGATTAAGGAGAAGGCGATCCGTCGCCTGCGCCACTCGTCGCGCTCGAAACTCCTGCAGTCGTACCTGGGATAAGTTGAAAGTTGAAAGTTGAAAGTTGAAAATTAGTTAGCTCAACAAAAAAAGGAGATAGCCACCGGTTTAGGCTATCTCCCAATTTTTTTTGTTGAGCGGCTGAAAGCTCGAAAAAAACTTTCACTTTTCAACTTTCAACTTTCAACTTTCAACTTCAAGAGCTCCTTGATGCGGTTGGCGAGCTCCGTGTTGTCCATCATCGCCTTGAATTGATCCGATCCGGTGCCGTAGAAGTAGGCCGGAACACGGATTGCCGAGTGTGAACCCGTGCTGAAACGGTAGTCGATACCGCTCTCCGAGAGGGTAAAGTCGCTCTTGCCACTCGGCATCGAGAGACCGCCCGTCTCGTGGTCGGCAACCACCACAACCAGCGTTCCCGGGTGGGTGTCGGCAAAGTCAACAGCCAGACGTACCACCTTCTCGAAGTCCTGCATCTCGGCCAGCAGGTGCGAAGCGTTGTTGCCATGACCTGCACCGTCGATCTGCGAACCCTCAACCATCAGCATAAAGCCCTCCTCGTTTTTGCTCAGCAGCTCCAGAGCCTTGGCCGTTGCCTGGGGGATGAACTCCCCACGCTCGGGGGCCTGCGGCAGATACTCCTCCGCAACCATGGCCAACAGAGGCGTTGCCTCGGCTGTGAGAGCCTCCTTCTGGGTGAAGACGAGCGTATAACCACGGTCGGTGAGGATCGTGCGATGCTCCTCGGTGAGCCAGCGTGAGCCACCACCGATCATCAGGTCAAAATTCGAAGCCACCAGGTCGTCCGTGATCTGCTCGGTCATGTGTCGCTTCCAAACGTGGGCGTAGAAGGCTGCCGGCGTAGCATGCTGCAGGTAGCAGCTCACGACCAGTCCCGTAGCCAGCCCCTTGTCGCGTGCATCCTCCATCATCGAGTAGAGGTAGACCGAGTCGGGACTGATGCCGAGCATCGAGTTGTTGGTCTTTGTGCCCGAAGCCAGGGCCGTACCGGCTGCTGCCGAGTCGGTCACGCGGTTGTTCGCCGAGCGGGTTGCGATGAGCGAGACGTGGTCGGCCTCCGAGAAGGCGGTGGGGACGTAGTCGTTCTCAATCTCGAGCATGGCCATCTGGGCCAACCCCATGCCGTCACCAATCAGGTAGATCAGGTTCTTCACTTCAGCATGGTCGTTTCGGTAGCCTTGGTCGCATCCGATGCAGGCCAGGAGGCAGAAAAGGGGAAGTAAAAGTTTCATCATAGGACAAATTTAAGCAATTTTGGCGGATCTTGTTCCACTTTTTTGTATCTTTACGGAAAAGATTTTTCATATGGAGGTTAAGATTGCACCCGATTGGGGCGAGTTGCTCGCCGAGGAGTTCGAGAAACCCTACTTCGAGGAGTTGATTCGCTTCGTGAAAGAGGAGTATGCCACGCGCCGCATCTACCCGCGTGGCAGCAACATCTTTCGAGCCTTTGATAAATGCCCGCTCGAGAAGCTCAAGGTGGTGATCATCGGCCAGGATCCCTATCACGGTCCGGGTCAGGCGCATGGTCTCTGCTTCTCGGTGGCTGATGGTGTGCCCCATCCTCCCTCGTTGCAAAATATCTTCAAGGAGGTGGCTGCCGACATCGGCACGCCGATCCCCGCCTCGGGCAACCTCGACCGCTGGGCCGAGCAGGGTGTGCTGCTGCTGAATGCCGTACTCACGGTGCGTGAGCATGAGGCCGCCTCGCATGCGGGTCGTGGCTGGGAGCAGTTTACCGACGCCGTGGTGCGCCGCATCGCCGAGCAAAAGAGTGGGGTGGTCTACCTCTTGTGGGGCAGCTACGCCCAGCGCAAGGGTGCGATTGCCGACCCCGCGAAGAACTGCATCCTGAAGGCTGTCCACCCCTCGCCACTTTCTGCCTACCGCGGATTTTTGGGCTGCAAGCACTTCTCGCAAGCCAACAACTACCTCATCTCCAATGGTCAAACCCCTATAAACTGGTAAAATAAGATGAAACGACTGATCCTTTTGCTGGCCCTCGTGATGGGCTTTGTCGCCTGCACGGAGCAGGCCCCTGCGACCCTCGACCGTGAGGCGATGCGTGACGCTGTGCTGGCCCGTATTACAGGTGCCGAGATGCCCACCGAGGTGCTCTCGATTTTGGACTTTGGTGCCGTGGGTGACGGTGCGACCGATTGCAAACCCGCCTTCGATCAGGCGATGAAGCGTGCCGAGGAGCTGGGTGGTGCCCGCATCGTGGTTCCTGCCGGCGACTATTGGCTCTGCGGCCCGATCCACTTCGTGAGCCGTGTCTGCCTCGAGCTGCAGGAGGGCGCCACGCTGAAGTTCAACCCTGAGCCGAGCTGCTACCTCCCCGTGGTGGCCACGAGCTGGGAGGGTACCTTCCTCTATAACTACAGCCCCTTCATCTACGGTCGCGGTCTGCACGATGTCTCGATTGTGGGTAAGGGTGTGATCGACGGCAATGCTGCCACGACCTTCGCAACCTGGAGAAGACTGCAGGGCCCGAGCAAGGCTCTGAGCCGCAAGTACAACCACGAGCAGACCCCCATCGAGGAGCGCATCTTCGGCGAAGGTCACTACCTCCGTCCCCACATGATTCAGTTCTTCGAGTGTGAGCGCATCACGCTGGAGGGCGTCTTTATCACGAATGCCCCCTTCTGGTGTGTCCACCTGCTGAAGTCGAAGAATGTGATCTGCGACGGCCTGCGCTACGATGCCAAGCTGGTGAATAACGATGGTATCGACCCCGAGTATGCCCAGGATGTGTTGATCCAAAACATCGAGTTCAATAACGGCGACGATAATGTGGCCATCAAGTGTGGTCGTGACCACGATGGGCGCACGACGGCCATCCCCTCGTCGGGTATCGTGATCCGCAACTGCCACTTCAAGGGTCTGCACGCCGTGGTGCTGGGTAGCGAGATGTCAGCCGGTGTGGAGAATGTCTTTATCGAGAATTGCACCTATGGTGGCTATTGCAAGCGTGGTC
>JAFZFJ010000103.1 GCA_017555975.1 Alistipes sp.
ATGGGCGCCGTTATCTAGGCACTTCTCGGAGATGGTCCAACCAGCTCCTCCGTCGTTGGCGTGCTCGATGCCGATTGAGGTGAGGTTGGCATCCCAGTTGCCTGCGTGCCATGCGGTGTCCGCATCCCACACGAGCTGCCCGATTCTGCCGTTGGTCTCCACCTGGTAATGGGCGGATGCCTCCGCGTTCTGCCATGTGTTGTAGCACTGGTCGATGGTGAGGTTTCCCGCGTTGTGGTGCACGACTATCTTATTGATGGATTTGCCGCTTCTGCCCTTCGTGAAGTGCTTGGTGATTAGCTTGTTCACGTCGGCTTCGATTGTTTCCCAATTCATGTAACACCTCCTAAAAAGATAAGGGCACCCCCGAAGGGATGCCCGTTACTCGAACATTACTCGAACATTACTCGAACATTACTCGAACATTACTCTGCCGCGCCGTCCTCGGGGTTGCCCGTCTTCAGCAGCGCCATGAGCGGAGACAGAACCGCCATGATGCCAGCGGTGACGAAGGCCGCCACGGACGGCTCCAGGTTGAGCGCGCCAATCGCGCTCGGGACGAACACGATGAGGGCCGCGATAAGGCCCTGAACTACGGTTCGCGCAAAACGCATGCCGATGGTGTTGGATTCGATGAATGCCTTCATGGTTTCACTCCTATTCCACATGTGCTTCCATGATCTCGTGCCATAGCTGCTTGCCCGTGCCGTTGCCGCCCAAGGACTTGTAGGCTTCGTAGACAGCCGTAGCCTGCTCCTTGATTCGCACCGGGCACGGTTTGCCGCATGCGACGTACTCGCGGTGGTAGTCGATAAGCTGCTGACGCAACAAGGCGCGAACGCCCTTCTCCAACGCCTCGTTGCGAGCGGCGCTGGCTTCCGCTTTCGCGCTCTCCTTTACCTTGCCCATCTTGATTACCGCCACGAGGGCCGTTATCAAGGACGAGCAGATGGGCGCGAGAACCCACCCCATCACGGTCAGAATCTGTGCCGTTGCCACAACATCACCCCCTCTCCTAAATGAAAGAAGGGCCCGAAGGCCCTCCGTTGCAGTTGATTTTTCGGGATGATTGCGGTGCGCCGATTAGTTTTCGTAAACCGTTATTTCGTCCCAGCCTTCTGTATCTGTCGGCGGTTGCATGTGCTTTGCCGCCGCCTCGATAGCGTCCTGGGGAACCTTCGCGACCCCCTCGCGCTTCGAGTTTCGTTCTACGCACGTCTCGACGGGAGCGACGACGGCTATCAGCATCTTTTTGCACGGAATGTCTGCGAGCTGTTTTAGCAGCCATGTTCTCAAATGCGTCTGCGTGAATATACCGTCGCATACGACATCGAATCCTGCGAGCAGGTCGGACCGAATGCCTCGAACCCATGCGTCATTTATCTCAGAGCGCGTACATCTGTCTTTCGCAGCTTCATATAGGTCGTCGTAACAGTGGACCTTGCATCCCTGCTCTGCTTCGAGCTGCCGCGCGAGCGTCGTTTTGCCGCTTGCTGGAATTCCGAAAAGAACGTAAAGAACCATAAATTAAATCGTACCAACCACGGGCGAGAAGGTGTCGTCAATTTGCGCCGTTCCGCTTTCGGCGTCAACAATGAATGTCGTTTGGTAAGCCTTCAACATAGCCGCTCCAGCGCTGTTGTAATCATAGATACAAGGCTGAAAATCAATAGTAAGCCAGTGGTAATCCTCCGTAACGCGCACCATCGAAGCCTTGTGTATCGTCGCGTCGCTTAATCGGTTGTAGCTGTTAAATTGCACGCGACCGCTGATAATCACGTTCACGTCTTCGCCAGCTAAAACCTTTTTATAAACGTTCACAGCCTGCGATTGGTCGAAGTCAACCGTGTTTTGTTTCGGACCGTAAGCAACTATGTAGTTGTCTTTCGGGTAGAGCACCAAATCAGGTTCAGAACTGCCCGAGCTTCGGTTCGGCAGGTTGTAGACCTGGTTCAGAATCTCGTTCAAGCCTTCGGTGTTCGTTTCGATAGGCGTTGCCATGCAAACCCTCCTTTACTCAGTGCCTAC
>JAFZFJ010000104.1 GCA_017555975.1 Alistipes sp.
CCGGGGGCTTGGCGTCCCTACCCGATGGGTCAGAACCAGCGTCTGTCGATCAACGCACAGACCAACGGTACCTACTATAAGGCCTTCTCGTTCTCGTTTACCGATCCTTGGCTCGGCGGTAAGAAGCCCAATTCGTTTACCGTGTCGGCCCATATTTCGGAGCAGAACAACGCCTACTACGTATGGCAGACCTCGACGATGCACTTCCGTACCTACGGTGTGGCTGTCGGTTTAGGTAAGCGTATGACCTGGCCCGACCCCTATTTTACCTTCTACGGTGAGGCCAGCTACGAGCGCTACGACTTGAAGAACTGGTCGTCGTTCATCATGACGAACGGTGCCGCCAATATGTTCTCGTTGCGATTTGTGTTGGGCCGTAATTCGGTGGATCAGCCCATCTATCCTCGCCGCGGTTCGGATATCAGTTTCTCGTTGCAGCTGACGCCTCCCCACTCGGCTTGGGATGGTAAGGACTACTCGGATCCCAATATGTCCGATACGGAGCGTTACAAGTGGATCGAGTTCCACAAATGGCAGCTCAAGGGCCAATGGTTCCAGGCGCTGACCAACGACCAGAAGCTGGTGTTGATGCTTAAGGCCGAGATGGGTTACCTGGGTCACTACAACAAGTATAAGACTTCACCCTTCCAACGCTTTGAGGTCGGTGGTGACGGTATGTCGGGTTATAATATCTACGGTATCGATATTATCTCGATGCGTGGTTACGAGGATGGTGCACTCGATCCGGTGAACGAGTACTACTCGGTGGCCTACAATAAGTATACGGCAGAGTTGCGCTATCCGGTGATCCTGAAGCCTTCGTCGCAGATCTACGTGCTGGGCTTCCTTGAGGGTGGTAACGCCTTCAACTCGTGGAAGAGCTTTGCACCGTTCAAGATCAAGCGTTCGGCCGGTGTCGGTGTTCGCCTCTACCTGCCGGTGGTAGGTATGCTCGGTATCGACTGGGGTTATGGTTTCGATCCCCCGGCAGGCTCGACCGCGAAGAGTGGCTCGCAGTTCCACTTCGTGATGGGTCAGCAGTTCTAACGAACAATACCGAATTTAGCATATATGGTGTGGAGAAGGGTCGTGTTGTAAAAGACACAACCCCCACGCACAATAAAAGTGCCCTACGCGCGTTATCTATATAGGTATGCTTCTTGCAGCCTGAAGAGTGACGGAAATAATTACAGCTAAAAAAGACAACAAGATGAAGAAGATGGTATTTACGATGGCTATGCTGCTCATGGGAGTAGCTGCCATGGCTCAGAACTACATCGTTGTAAACAGCGAGAAGGTTTTTAAGTCGATTGCCGCTTATAACACCGCCATTGAGGAGCTCGACGCCCTGGCTGAGCAGTATCAGGGCTATGTGGACGCCAAGTTCGAGGAGGTGGAGAAACTTTATAACAGCTACCAGCAGCAGAAGGCTTCGCTCTCGGAGTCGACGCGTCAGCAGTGGGAGGCGGTGATTCTGCAGAAGGAGCAGGAGGCTACTCAGTGCCAGGAGCAGCTCTTTGGTCAGGAGGGTCAGCTGATGAAGACCCGCATCGAGAAGATTAAGCCTATCCAGGAGAAGGTCTTTGCAGCGATCGAGAACTATGCCCAGAGCGTGGGTGCTCAGCTGGTGATCGACTCGGCAAATAACCCGACGCTGCTCTACAATTCGGCAGCTGTTGAGCGTACCGATGCGGTGATTGCAACCCTGAAAAAGTAAAAAGAATTCATCAAATAATTAACTGAAAAACAAACACATGAAAAACGTACTCAAACTGAGCCTTGTGCTCGCCATGATGCTGAGCTGCACGACGCTCTTCGCGCAGAAATTCGGCCGCATCAACTCGCAGGAGGTAATGCTCTCGATGCCCGAGACGACCGAGATGCAGAACAAGCTCCAGGCTGTAGCCAAGGACTGGGAGGAGAACCTCGAACTGATTAATGTAGAGTTCAACAACAAGCTGCAGGACTTCCAGAAGAACCTGAACTCGATGTCGGATGCTGCTCGTCAGATCAAGGAGAAGGACCTGAACGACCTGCGTCAGCGTGGTTCGGAGATGCAGCAGATGGCTCAGCAGGACCTGGCTCGCCAGGAGCAGGAGCTGATGACCCCGATCATTGAGAAGGCTCAGAACGCCATTCAGACCGTGAGCAAGAACGGTGGCTTTACGGCTATCTTCGAGACCGGTTCGCTGGTTTATTTCGACGAGGCTACGCTCATCGACATTACGCCGCTCGTTAAGAAGGAGCTGGGCATTGTGGAGGCTGCCAACTAAGAGGTTGCTTTATTTTAAGTTACGGCCGTCCCATTAGGGGCGGTCGTTTTTTTTTACGTAAAAATTTGCCGATAAATTTGCCGAAAGATCGCGCGTTTTTTACTACCTTTGTCATGTTATAGCAACCTCGGCGACCGAAAATGGTTATTTTTGGATGTAAGAGGTTGGGTGACAGGGTTTTAAAGTGAAAAATAAATAACAAGCTATATGGGAATTTTTTCATTGACTCAAGAGTTGGCTATTGACCTGGGAACGGCCAATACGCTCATCATTTACAACGGTCAGGTGGTCGTAGACGAGCCGTCGATCGTTGCCGTAGATGCCCACACGGGCTCGTTGAAGGCTGTCGGTAAGAAGGCACAGCAGATGCACGAGCGTACGAATCCGGGTATCAAGACGATCCGTCCGCTCAAGAGCGGCGTGATTGCCGACTTTAACGCCACGGAGCTCATGCTGCGCAGCATGATCAAGATGGTGAAGACGTCGGGTTCGTTGTTCTCGCCCTCGTTGCGCATGGTAATTTGTATCCCCTCGGGTTCGACCAACGTGGAGATTCGTGCCGTACGTGACTCAGCCGAGCGTGCCGGTGGTCGCGAGGTCTTCATGATCTACGAGCCGATGGCCGCGGCGCTGGGTGCCGGTATTGATGTGGAGGCTCCGGAGGGTAACCTCATTATCGACATCGGTGGTGGTACGTCGGAGATCGCCTGCATCTCGCTGGGTGGTATCGTGTGCTCGGAGTCGATCGATGTGGCCGGTGACGTCTTTACGTCGGATATCCAGGCCTATGTACGCCAGCAGCACAACATCCGTATCGGTGAGCGTACGGCCGAGGCTATTAAGTGTGCCATCGGTGCCGCTATCCCCGATATGGAGGAGGAGCCGGAGGACTTCGTAGTAACTGCTCCCAATATGCTGACGGCACTGCCGCAGACCGTATCGCTCTCGTATAGCGAGATCGCCTATGCACTCGATAAGTCGCTCGTAAAGCTCGACGATGCCCTGATGAAGGTGCTCGAGTCGATGCCGCCCGAGCTCTATACCGATATCGTGAAGAACGGTATCTACCTGGCCGGTGGTGGTGCCTTGATTAAGGGTCTGGATCGCCGTCTGCACGAGAAGACGGGTATTCCGGTACACATTGCCGAGGATCCGTTGCGTGCCATCGTTCGCGGTACGGGCATCGCCCTGAAGAACATGAACAACTTCTCGTTCCTGATCAAAGGTTAATAAGCGATAATCGAATTGCGGGTCTTGGGGCTCGCAATTCTCATCTAAGCCATGCGTCGATTAGTCGAATTTATCCGTAGTATTTATGTGGTGGTGCTCTTCGTGTTGTTGGAGATCGCTGCCCTGAGCTACTATGCTCGTGCCACGGCCTATACCGAGGCGCGTCTGTTGGCGCGTACGAATAGTGTTGTCGGAGGCTTGAACGGACTCGTGACCGATGTCGGCAATTTCTTCCGTCTGGGGCGCGAGAATCGAGCTTTGACAATCCGTATTGCTTCGCTTGAGGAGGAGTTGGCCCGTTATCGCGAGGCGTATGCTGCCGGTAAGCTGAAGGTGGAGTTCCGTGAGATGGGTGATTCGAAATACCGCATGAGTGAGGCGCTGGTGGTGAGCAACACCGTGGGCCGCTCACACAACTACATCACGCTGAATCGTGGAGGCGCAGATGGGATTACCAATGGCATGGGTGTCATTACCCCCGATGGAGCTATCGCCGGCTACATTGTCGATTACTCGGAACATTATGCGGTGGCGGTTTCGATCTTGAATCCTGTCTTCCGCGGAAGTGGTACGCCGGAGGGAACGGCCTACCAGGGTGCCATCCGCTGGGATGGAAAAAATCCCCACTTCGTGGTCCTGGAGGGTCTGTCGAAGTATGCCGATCCCCAGCCCGGACAAAAGATCTACTCGACGGGTTTTGAAAGCTACTTTCCGGCCGGTCTGCTGATTGGTACGGTCGAGAGCGCTACGCTCGACGAGGTCGGTACGACCTACACGGTGCGTGTTCGCCTGGCTGCCGACCTTTCGGGCATGAATAACCTGGTGGTGATCGAGAATCTGGACTATCAGGAGATTCATGAGTTGCGCCAGAGCGAAGTGATTAAATACCTTGAAACGAACTAACGCTATGCATCACGTTCCTGCCTATATCTTGCTGTTTGTGATCTTGAGCCTGGTACAGATCTTTTTGCTCAACAACCTTGTTGTGGGCACCTTTCTCTGTCCGCTGATCTATATCGCCTTTATTATTCTGTTGCGCCTGGATACGATGCCAATCGTGTTGCTCGGTTGCTCGTTGGCAATTGGCATGCTGATGGATATGACGATGGGTGTGGCCGGTATCAATACGATTGCTACGCTGCTCGTCGGCTTCCTGCGTCCGACACTTATTCGTCTCGTGTCGCCCCGTGAGGAGTTCCGCGACGATGGTGTCCCCAGCCCTGAGCGCATGGGCGTATCGCTCTTTTGGAGCTATATCGTGGTGATGATTTTGCTGCACCACACCGTATTCTTTACGCTGGAGGCCCTCTCGTGGGGTCACTTCATGCGTACCCTACTGCGTATCCTGCTCAGCAGCGGCGCCACGTTGCTGCTCGTATGGCTCACAGAGCGTCTCTTCACCGCTAAAATCTCGGCAAGAGCATGATCGATCGTACCGAAGGCTTCTTCCGCATGCGGACGTTGCAGCTGATCGTCCTGATTATCTTCGCGGTAATCATCGGACGTGTGGCCTTTATCCAATTCTTTAATGCCGACTACAAGCGAGGTGCTGCGCGCAATGTGATGCGCGTGGATGTGCAATATCCGCCCCGTGGTGAGATTTTCGACCGTCGTGGTGCCTATCTGGCCCAGAGCCGCGAGTGCTACGACCTGATGGTGGTCTATCGTGACATGGATAAGGCGGGTTTTGATACGATGCGCCTCTGTCAGATTCTGAACATGCAGCCCCGCCGTTTGAAACAGCGTCTGGACGATGCGCGCGCCTACCCGCGTGCTCCGCAGCGTGTGGCCAACTACGTGTCGAAGGAGGAGAAGCTGCGTCTCGATGCTGAGGGTCTCCGCGGTTTCTATACGGTGAGCCGTACGGTGCGCCACTATCCGTTGCATGTGGGTGGTAACCTGCTGGGTCACCTCTCGGAGGTGAGTGCCGGCTATCTGGAGCGCCACCCCGAATACAGCAAAGGTGACTATGCCGGTATTGGTGGCTTGGAGTCGGCTTACGAGGAGGATCTGCGTGGTAAGAAGGGTGTTAAGATCATGGAGCGCGATCCGCGAGGTGCGATTAAGGGCTCCTACATGGACGGTATGTTTGATTCGCTGCCGGAGCCGGGTCGCTACTTAACGAGTACGATCGACGCGCGTCTGCAGCGCCTCGGTGAGGAGCTGATGGAGGGCAAAGTGGGTGCCGCGGTGGCTATTGAGCCTTCGACGGGTGAGATCCTGATGATGGTCTCCTCGCCGACGTTTGACCCCGAGGAGTTGGTCGGTCGCGAACGTGGTAACAACTACATTCGCCACATGAACAACAAGCGTAATCCGATGTTTAACCGAGCCGTAAAGGGTAAATATCCTCCGGGATCGACCTTTAAGCTTGTGCAGGGCCTGATTGGTCTGCAGGAGGGTGTGCTCAAACCTTCGGATCTCCACCCCTGTCATGGTGGCTATAAGATCGGACGTGGTGTGGCTTGCCACGCCCACGCCTCGCCGGCCGATTTGCGCTTTGCCATTGCGACGTCGTGCAATGCCTACTTCTGCTACGTCTTCCGCGATATTATCGACAACCCGAAATATGGCAGCGTGAAAAAGGGCTATGAGGTGTGGTACGACTATGTGAAGAGCTTCGGTTTTGGCCGTCAGCTCGGCTCGGACTTCTTGGACGAGAATCGTGGCTATGTGCCCACGCGCGAATACTACGACCGCGTCTATCGCAATTCGTGGAATTCGTTGACGGTGCTTTCGCTTTCGATCGGTCAGGGTGAGTTGGGTTGTTCGGCATTGCAGATGGCCAACCTGGGTGCCATCATTGTGAACCGTGGCTACTACTACATTCCGCACATTGTCAAGGCGGTCGAGGGGCGTGATTCGCTCGACAGACGTTTCTATGAGAAACAATATACGAAGGTCGACCCGAAATATTTCGAGCCGGTGGTTGAGGGTATGTGGCAAGGTGTGAACGTGGCCGGTACCTCGACGCAGGCCCGCCTGGAAGGTTATGACGTCTGCGGTAAGACGGGTACGGCACAGAACCCTCGCGGTAAGGACCACTCGACCTTCCTCTCGTTTGCCCCGAAGGATAATCCGAAGATTGCCATCTCGGTCTATGTCGAGAATGGTGGTTTTGGAGCCTCGGTGGCACTGCCTATTGCCAGCCTCTTGGAGGAGCTCTACCTGACGGATACCATCCGCCGTCCGGAGTTGCTGAAACGTATTAAGGAGATGAAAATTTACTACCCGGCCTATGACAAGTAATCGCTCAGGATCGCTCTTCGGGGGCGTGGATCGCGGCACGGTGCTGCTCTATGCGCTGATCGTCATTGCCGGCTGGATCTCGATTGCCGCTGCAACCTACGACGAGACGGTGTCGCACATCTTCTCGTTCGCCCACTTCTACATGAAGCAGATGGTGTGGATTTCGGTGGCCGTGGTGGTGGCCATCACGGTGCTCTTGATCGACGATCGCTACTACCACATGTGGGCCTATCCGGCCTATATCTTGGGTCTGCTGTTGTTGCTCTCGACGCTCGTGATCGGTAAGGAGATTAACGGCGCCAAGGCGTGGATTTCGTTCGGTTCGTTCAATGTGCAACCCGTTGAGTTTGCGAAGATTGCGACGGCCCTGGCTACGGCGCGCCTGATGAGTGAATACACCTTCTCAATTGCGCGAATCGGCGATTTGGTGAAGGTGGGCATGTTGCTAGCCGTGCCGCTATTGATCATCATCCTGCAGAACGATACGGGTTCGGGTTTGGTGCTCGGCTCGTTCCTCTTTGTACTCTATCGCGAGGGCCTGAATAAGTGGCTTTGCATCCCGATTTTGTTGATGGCTTCGCTCTTCATCGCCTCGTTTCTGCTCTCGCCCATGGCGCTGCTCTTGCTGCTCATCGGTCTTTGTACCTTCTCCGAGGTGATGGTGAGTGGTCAGGTGCGCACGCGCATCATCTTTGTGGCACTGATGCTGCTCTTGGCTATGGTGCTGATGATTCTCACGTCGCTCCTCTTTGAGACGGGGCTGAGTTTCTATGTGTCGCTGCTGATTGTCTCGCTCATCTCGGCGGTTGGCCTGGCGATCTATTCGTTGCGCTTCAACCTGGCGCATATGTTTATGACGCTAATCTTCTTCTGCGGATCGGTGGTCTTCCTGCTCTCGGTCGATCAGGCCTTCAACGCCCTCGAGCCGCACCAGCAGAAGCGTATTTTGAGCTTTATGGGCATCGTGAACGATCCCGCAGGTGCCGACTACAACGTCAACCAGGCCAAGATTGCCATCGGTTCGGGCGGTCTGTTTGGTAAGGGCTTCTTGCAGGGTACGCAGATCAAGTACGGTTTCGTTCCCGAGCGCCATACGGACTTTATCTTCTGTACCGTCGGTGAGGAGTGGGGCTTCCTGGGTACGCTGACGATCTTGAGCCTCTTTGCAGCACTGATCTTGCGTCTGATGCGCATGGGAGAGCGACAAGAGGAGCCTTTCGGCCGCATCTATTGCTATTGCGTGGCCTCGATTCTCTTGTTCCACGTCTTGGTGAATGTCGGCATGACCGTCGGTCTGATGCCTGTGATGGGTATTCCGCTTCCGTTTATGAGCTACGGAGGCTCGTCGCTCATCGCCTTCACGATCCTCTTGTTTATTGCCATCCGCCTCGATGCGTCGACCCGCCATTTCGCGCTCAATAAAATCTAAAGGACGTTAAAGGTTATTAAGGGTTGCTAAAGGCAACTAAGGGGAAGTCGGAGAACCCTGAATCTAATGGAGTAAAACTTTTGCAGTTTTGCTCCATTTTTTTGTCTTTTTAGCATGCGTTTTCGATTAAATGTGCTAATTTTGTATATTCTATCCTTCAGGGAATTAGACTAAAAACAGAAATACTAACTAAAAACACAAACAAAATGATTAAAAAGTTGATGACGGAGGCCTACGAGGCCCCCATGGTAGAGGTGCTCGACATCGCTGTCGAGCAGGGTTTTGCCGGTTCGGTAAATGGCGACAATATCGATGTTGTTGAGCCGGATGGCGAGTATTAATCTTTAAGACCTCTAAAAAATGAAGAAGTTTTTTGCTTTGGGTTGGATGCTCGTTGCAGCATTGGCCCTGACGAACTGCTCGAAAGAGGAGACCGTCGCCCCTGAGTTTGAGGGTCAGGATTTTGAGCTCTTCGCGAATTCGGATGGCAGCCGTACGACGATGGCCGATCTGAAGACCTCGTGGGTTGCAAATGATGCCATGAACGTGTGGACGGCTACGGCTGATGGTTATCAGTCGCATGGCCAGTTTACCGTATCGGATGTCGAGACCGGTAAGTTCAAGGGTACGCTCGACGCATCGTTTGATGCTACGACGGCTAACGATTGGTATGTGATGTACCCCTACAATAGCAAAGTTACGTTGCCCGATGGCACGAACTACATGTATGTAGGTCACACCGCGCCGACGCAGACGGGTAACAACAGCCAGGCTCACCTGAGCGGTTCGTCGGCTCCCCTCTATGGCGTAGTAAAGGCTGTTGCCGGTTCGGAGACCCCTGTTTTCCAGATGCACCACCTTTCGACTTTCGTACGTGTACGCGTAACGAACAACACGGAGGCTCCCTTCTCGGTGGCTTCGGTTTATCTGACGAGCGAGAGCGAACTGTATTTGGCTGGTTCGTACTATGTGAATATTACGGGTGATGAGGTTGTTTACACCCCCAGCGGTGGCAACTATACCAAAACCGAGGTTACGCTGACGGTAAATAATGGTGAGGAGATCGCCGTAGGCGAGCAGGCTGAGTTCTACCTGCCCCTGGCTCCTATCCAGTTCGGTGCTAACGATGAGATGCTGACCGTTGATGTGAAGACGACCGAGGGTGCCACGATTTCGGTCGAGAAGACCATCCCCGCTAACACGAAGTTCGCTGCCGGTAAGCTGAACACGCTGAATGTAGTTGCTACGGAGGATAATACGGAAGTTCCCAATGCGTATGCTGTTCCTTTTGAGGATGATTTCAGCTGGTTGAATGATCACACGGATAATTCGATGGAAGAGATGAAAATTAGCGACTTCCCTGAATATTATTCAGCAGTGGCTAAAGCTTTCGATGAAAATAACATCCTGAAATTTGGTACTTCGAAGGAGCGTGGCTATTTGACGACGGCACCTTTCAATCTGTCGGAGGATTTCGTTGTGGTAGTAAATGCTCAAACCTATGGTACTGATTCGTCGAATATTACCGTAACTGTTGATGGAGAAACGTCTGCTGCTCAAACTTTGAATGGTGAGTTTAAGTATTACGCTTTCCCCTTTACAGCCAAAACTGCAGCATCGACTATTACGGTCAATGTAAATGGCAAGCGTGCTAATATTTCGTATTTTGCCATTTTGAAGGAGTTCGTCCTGC
>JAFZFJ010000105.1 GCA_017555975.1 Alistipes sp.
GGGTCACGCCGCATTCATCGGCGTAGAGCGTATCCGCGAGTTGGTACACCACAAGCGTCTTTCGTTCTCGGAGGCTCTGGAGGTGATCCGTTCGTCGTCGCTCTTCACGACCCACACGCCTGTTCCGGCAGGTCACGACGCCTTCCCCGAGTCGATGATCCGTCAGTACATGTCGCACTATCCCGATGTATTGGGTATCACCTGGGAGCAGTATATCAACCTCGGTAAGACCAACCCGAACGATCCGAACGAGAAGTTCTCGATGTCGGTATTGGCTTGCAACCTCTCGCAGGAGGTGAACGGTGTGTCGTGGCTCCACGGTGAGGTGTCGAAGGATATCCTGGGCAACATGTGGCCGGGTTACTTCAAGAACGAGCTCCACATTGGCTATGTAACGAACGGTGTACACTTCCCGACCTGGATTGCCACCTCGTTGCGTCGCCTCTACGCTCGCTACTTCGCCGATTCGTTCGAGGGTCATGTATATGACATCCCGGGCTGGCAGAAGGTGAACCAGATTCCGGACGAGGAGCTCTGGTCGGAGCGTATGAAGCTCAAGGAGCGCCTGATCCGCCACATCCGTCGTCGCTACAGCGATCCGCGTCAGGTACGCCTGGATTCGCCCCGTCAGATGTTGCAGATCATCGACAGCATCAAGCCTGAGGTGCTCACGATTGGTTTTGCTCGTCGTTTTGCAACCTACAAGCGTGCACACCTGCTCTTCACGAACCTGGAGCGTTTGTCGGCTATTGTAAATAATAAGGAGCGCCCCGTGCAGTTCATCTTTGCCGGTAAGGCTCACCCGCACGATAAGCCGGGTCAGGATCTGATCAAGCGCATCGTAGAGGTTTCGGCTATGCCGCAGTTCGTAGGTAAGATCCTCTTCCTGCAGAACTATGACATGGAGCTCGCTCGCCGCATGGTACAGGGTGTTGATGTATGGTTGAACACGCCGACGCGTCCGCTGGAGGCTTCGGGTACCTCGGGTGAGAAGTGTGTAATGAACGGTGTAATGCAGTTCTCGGTGCTCGACGGCTGGTGGGTCGAGGGCTACAAGGAGGGCGCAGGTTGGATGCTGCCGATGGAGCGCACCTTCGCAGATCAGCGCTTCCAGGATGAGCTCGACGCCGAGATGATCTACAACACGATCGAGGATGAGATTGCTCCGAAGTACTACAACCGTGGTGCAGACGGCATCCCGCACGATTGGGTAGCATCGGTGAAGAGCTGCGTGGCTGACATTGCCTCGAACTTCACGACGAACCGCATGCTCATCGACTATGAGGATCGCTTCTACAACAAGCTGGCAGCTCGCAAGCGCGAGATCGTAGCCGGTGGTTACAAGCTCGCTCGCGAGATTGCAGCCTGGAAGCGCAAGGTTTCGGCCGCTTGGGACGCTGTTCGTGTTGTAAACACGGAGCGTGTAGAGCTGAGCCAGGAGGCCATCTTCGTAGGTTCGAAGTATCGCTTCTCGGTGACGCTCGACATCTCGAACCTCAATCCGGAGGCTATCGGTGGTGAGATGGGTGTGGCTCAGCAGATCGTCGGCCATGAGTCGGTAGATGTGAAGAACACGATCGCCCTGGAGCGTACGAAGGTTGAGGGCACGCTCGTAACCTACTCGCTGGAGTACACTCCCGAGGAGGCCGGCACCTTCGACTACGCACTGCGTATCTTCCCGCAGAACGCTCACCTGCCGCATCGCATGGACTTCGCGTTGGTGAAGTGGGCCTAATGCAATAGACTGCACTGTGTGTGCAGCATATTACTGTCAACCGACGGAACTCCAAAAGGTGAGTTTCGTCGGTTGTGCAGGTAAAAAGATCGAGGTTTCGAGGGGGAGGTGCCCTATATAGTATAAGGTGTGCGGCGTGAGGTAAAAGCCGCATGTTTGAGCTCTATTTTATAAAAGGTGGCCCTTTCGAGCGCTCGATGAGATAGAAAAAAGATAGAAAATTATCGTCTGAAAAAGTTTTTTTGAAGAAATAGAGAACAGTTCTCGTTTTTTTTGTTTAACTTTACATAC
>JAFZFJ010000106.1 GCA_017555975.1 Alistipes sp.
GGATCGAAGCAGTACATAAGGTACTTGGTCGGCTGCCAGGTCGAGGCATTGTGACGACCGTAGAAGTAACCCTTGTCACCCGGCTTGTGGTTGCTGTTCCAGAACTCGCTCACCGAACCTGCGCTGGCAGCCGAGTAAGCCGACAGCTTGTTGTTCTTCGATGCGTAGGTGTACGAGTTGTCACCCGACATCGGGTCAGCACCGGCAGCAATCAGCAGCGCCTCCTTGTTGTTGCGGTTGTTGGCATCAGCCCAGGTGTCGTAGATGTCGTCGTAGAGGTGTGCATCATACGCAGCCGCGTTCTCGATCAGCTCAACGGCCGTCTGGCGGCAGAGATCCCAATAGTACTCGCCATCACCATACTTCGAGTCACCCAGACCGGCACGCTGTGCATAAACGCGAGCCAAGAGCGCCTTGGCAGCCTTCTTCGTGAAGCGAGCCTTGTTACCCTGGTAGGGCTGAACCGGCAGATCAGCGATCGCCTCATTGAGGTCCTTAATCACCTGATCGTAGATCACCTTCTCGCTCGTACGCACCGGACGACGCTCAACAACACCCGAAACCGAAGCGTTCGACTCGAGGTTCAGCGTCACGGGGCCAAAGTTCGAAACCAGCAGGTAGTAGTAGAATGCGCGCAGCGCCTTGGTCTCGGCAACGAGGATCGGCATAGCCTCCTCATCGCGGTCGATCGTCACATTCTTCGCCTCGTTGATAACCGTGTTACAGGTCGTCACCATCGAGTAGCACTGCTTGTGCAGTTTCTTCGTAGCATTCGTCGAGGGGGTCATGTTCTCATAGTAGAAGAGGTCCTTCGAACCCGTACCGTTACCCTTCGATACCCACAGGTCGGTACCACCTTCCGATGCAAACATCCAGTCCGAAGCCGAGTAGAGCTGATCGGACAAGCACGAGTAGCAATAGGCCTGCAAACCGGCCCACGAAGCGTAACCGTTCAACGACGCATCACCTGCGCTGGGGTTCACCTCGTCCAGATCGCAGGAGGTAAAGCTAAGACCTGCGATCGCAACCAATGCAAAAAATATCTTTTTCATACTGTTTTATACCTATTTAAAATTAGAACGAGAGATTAACACCGAATACAACCTGCTTCGTGAGCGGGAAGTCGAGCGAACCGTTCATCTCGGGGTCATACTCCTTCACCAGGTGGCTCTTAGCTACTACGAGCGGGTTTGTCACCGTTGCGTAAACGCGGAAGCGCGACAGACCAACCTTGCGGCAAGCCTTCTGGGGCAGCGTGTAACCCAGCGTGATGTTCTTAATCTTGAAGAACGAACCATCGACAAAGGCGCGAGCCGTGTAGTACGAATCATCCTTCCAGTTGCGCGACGAGTTCAACGACGGGAAGTCGTTCGAGGGGTTCTCGGGCGTCCAGTAGTTGAAGTAATCGGGGAAGTTACCACCACCCGACGAGTACCACAGCAGCGGATCGTAGTACATCATCTGGCCGAAGCGAGCGTACATATAAACCGACAGGTCGAAGTTCTTATAAGTAAAGGTATTCTGGAAACCGAGCGACCAATCGGGCGAGTTCTGACCGATGATCTGCTTGTCGGCAGCCGATACGCTGTAAGGATTCTCAGCCGTGTA
>JAFZFJ010000107.1 GCA_017555975.1 Alistipes sp.
AGACCTCCGGTGATATCGCCACCCGACTTGCCTACGGCACGCGGGATCTTGATCAGGATATCGCCAGCCTTGATCTTCTGCTTGTCCTTCACAACAACGTGAGCGTTCACAGGCAAGTTGATCTGCTTAACCTCCTCGTCCTGCTTGTTGAACAACTTGATCACGGGGTTCTTCGTCTTGTCCTTCGACTCGATAACCACCTTCTCCGACAGACCCGTCTGCTCGTCACGCTCCTCACGGTAGGTAACACCCTCGATAACGCTGTCGTAGACAGCCTTACCGTCGGTCTCCGAGATGATTACTGCATTGTAGGGATCCCACTCGCAGATCATGTCGCCCTTCTTCACCAGATCGCCATCCTGCATGTAGAGGGTAGCACCATAGGGAAGTGCGTGCGTGTAGAGTACGATCTCCGTATTCGGATCCACGATGCGGAACTCCGACTGGCGCGAGATAACCAGGTCGATCGGATCGCCTGCGTTGTTCTTGCTCTTAATCGTGCGCAACTCGTCAATCTCCAGACGACCCTCGTACTTCGAAACCACGTTGGTCTCAACCGACGTACCACCGGCAACACCACCGACGTGGAACGTACGCAGCGTAAGCTGAGTACCCGGCTCACCAATCGACTGAGCAGCGATTACGCCGACAACCTCACCCTTCTGGACCATGCGGGCCGTCGAAAGGTTGCGACCGTAACACTTGGCGCAGACACCGTGGCGAGCCTCGCAGGTGAGTACC
Source organism: Alistipes sp. (assembly GCA_017555975.1). Classification (GTDB taxonomy): domain Bacteria; phylum Bacteroidota; class Bacteroidia; order Bacteroidales; family Rikenellaceae; genus Alistipes. Next base: position 742 of record JAFZFJ010000107.1, read on the forward strand.
GAACGAATCTCAACCGACTCGAGCGGCGACTTCTCGATAGCCTCGGCAATAGCCTCGGTAATCTCCTGACCGGCCTCGCAGATGATCTCGCCCGTGAGCGGGTGGATTACATCGTTCAGCGCCGTGCGACCCAAGATGCGGTCGTAGAGCGTCTGGACAACGTCGTCGTTACGCTTGATGGCCGTAGCCGTCAGACCACGCAACGTACCGCAATCCTCCTCGTTGATAATCACGTCCTGAGCCACATCCACAAGACGACGCGTCAGGTAACCGGCGTCGGCCGTCTTAAGTGCGGTATCGGCAAGACCCTTACGGGCACCGTGGGTCGAGATAAAGTACTCGAGCACCGACAGACCCTCCTTAAAGTTCGAGAGAATCGGGTTCTCGATAACCTGCTGGCCACCCTCAACGCCCGACTTCTGCGGCTTGGCCATAAGACCACGCATACCGCTAAGCTGTCGAATCTGCTCCTTCGAACCACGAGCACCCGAATCCAGCATCATGTATACGGGGTTGAAACCGTCCTCATCCTTGATCAGGGTGTCGATTACCACCTTCGTCAGCTTCGTATTGATGTTCGTCCATACGTCGATGATCTGGTTGTAACGCTCGTTGTTCGTGATAAGACCCATGTTATAGTCATCCATGATGGCATCCGCGCGCTCATAGCCCTCCTGTACGAGTGCCTCCTTCTCCTTCGGGATAATTACGGCATCGAGGTTGAACGACAGACCGCCCTGGAAGGCCATCTGATAACCCATGTTCTTGATATCATCCAAGAAAGCTGCCACCTTATCGGCACCGGCCTTCTTCATCACCAGCGAAATAATGTCACGCAACGAACGCTTCGTCAGCACCTCGTTGATGAAACCTACCTCCTGGGGAACCTTCTGGTTGAAGAGGATACGACCCACGGTCGTCTCCTTGAGCACCTGTACGCGGTTGCCCTCCTCGTCCAGATCCTCCACCATACACTTTACGAGTGCATGCAGGTCGGCACGACCCTCGTTGTAGGCGATGATTGCCTCCTCCGGGCCGTAGAAGGTCAGACCCTCACCCTTCACACCCTTGCGGGGCTTGGTGATGTAGTACAGACCGAGTACCAGATCCAGCGACGGTACCGTAATAGGAGCACCGTTAGCGGGGTTCAAGACGTTGTGCGAACCGAGCATCAGCAGCTGAGCCTCCAGGATGGCGGCATTACCCAGCGGGAGGTGCACAGCCATCTGGTCACCGTCGAAGTCGGCGTTGAATGCCGTACATGCCAGCGGGTGCAGCTGCATTGCCTTACCCTCGATGAGCTTCGGCTGGAAGGCCTGGATACCCAGACGGTGCAGCGTCGGAGCACGGTTCATCAGCACGGGGTGACCCTTGATCACGTTCTCCAGAATACCCCAAATTACGGGATCCTTACGATCGATGATCTTCTTAGCCGATTTCACCGTCTTCACAATACCGCGCTCGATGAGCTTGCGAATGATAAACGGCTTGTAGAGCTCGGCGGCCATATCCTTCGGAATACCCATCTCGTGCATCTTGAGCTCGGGACCCACGACGATAACCGAACGGGCCGAGTAGTCAACACGCTTACCGAGCAGGTTCTGACGGAAGCGACCCTGCTTACCCTTGAGCGAATCCGACAGCGACTTGAGCGGACGGTTCGACTCATTCTTTACAGCGTTGCTCTTACGCGAGTTGTCCAGCAGCGAATCCACCGCCTCCTGCAACATACGCTTCTCGTTGCGCAGAATCACATCCGGAGCCTTGATCTCGATCAGACGCTTCAGACGGTTGTTGCGGATGATCACGCGACGATACAGATCGTTCAGATCCGACGTTGCGAAACGACCACCATCCAGCGGCACGAGAGGACGCAGCTCGGGCGGAATCACCGGAATAACGTTCAGTACCATCCACTCGGGCTTGTTTACCTCGCGCGAAGCACGGAACATCTCCACTACGTTGAGCTGCTTGAGGGCCTCAGCCTTACGCTGCTGCGAGGTCTCGCGCGAAGCGCGGTCACGCAGCTGGTACGACATCGTGTCGAGGTCCACCTGCTGCAGCAGCGTCAGCACAGCCTCAGCACCCATCTGGGCGATGAACTTGTTCGGATCCTCGTCGGGGAGCTGCTGGTTGCCCTTCGGCAGTGCATCGACGATGTCCATGTACTCCTTCTCCGAAAGGGTTGCCAGACGCTCGATACCCTGCTCCTGAGCAGCACCGGCCTGGATTACTACATAACGCTCGTAGTAGATGTTCGACTCCAGCTTCTTCGACGGAATACCCAGCAGGTAACCGATCTTCGAGGGGAGCGACTTGAAATACCAAATGTGTACTACCGGCACGACCAGCGAGATGTGACCCATGCGCTCACGACGCACCTTCTTCTCGGTCACCTCTAC
>JAFZFJ010000108.1 GCA_017555975.1 Alistipes sp.
CAACGATGTCGAAGGCATCAGCGTCAACCTGCCCGAAGCGTTCGAGATTCCCGAAGGCCAGATCTCCACGCTGAACCTCAAGCTCAACACGCAGCCCAAAAAAGATGTCAAGATCACGCTGTCTACCAGCGACGACACCGAAGCCGAGTTCACGGAAAAGGATCCCATCACGCTCACAGCCGATAACTGGAACACGGGCGCAGAAATCCATCTCGAGGCCGTGAAGGATTACTTCATCGACGGCGACCAGCCCGTCAAGGTCACGTTCAAGGTCGAGTCCGAAGACGAGGGCTACAGCAAGCTTGGCTCGATCGAGCATGAAGGCAAGATCCTGGATACCGATACCGCCGAAGTCGTCTACAGCCTCGGCAGTGCGCCGACGGTCAAGGAAGGCGACGGCTCTCGTGTGACGATGTCGGTGACGCTCTCATCCAAGCCGACCAAAGATGTGACGGTCGATGTCTCTGTCTCCGACAGCACCGAGATCAGCGTCAACAAGTCGAAGCTCACGATCAAGGCGGCTTACTGGGATCTGCCGCAGGATATCGATGTCAGCTCGGTCGATGACGATATCCTCGATGGCAACACCACGTCGCAGGTCATCCTGAAGACCACATCGGGTGACGCGAACTTCGAGAACAAGACGACGAAAGTCGACTTCATGACCGTCGACAACGACGAGGCGGGCTTCGTGATCGCCTCGAACGCGTCCTCCTTCTCCGAAAACAGCAACGCCACGACATCCATGACGATCGCCCTCAAGTCTCAGCCGACTGCAGATGTCAAGGTCCATGTGACCTCGACAGACTCCTCCGAGCTCGCCGTGACGAGCAGCAGCCCGCTGACATTCACGGAGAAAAACTGGAAAGATCCGCAGACCGTGACCGTCAAGGTCGTCGATGACTACATTCCCGATGGCACGCAGACCGCCAAGGTCAAGTTCAAGGCGGAATCGGGTGACTCACACTTCAACGGCTACGAGGATTACTCGGCAGAATACACGATCATCGACAACGATTCGGTGTCAGTCGTCCTGACGACAGCCTCGACATCGCTCGTTCAGGGCGCGTCGAGCACGACAGGTTCGGTCGTTCTCAGCTCTCAGCCGAGTGCGAACGTGACCGTCAAGATGGTGGCTAGCAATTCCAGCTACATCTCGTTCAGTCAGCCCACGCTGACATTCACGAGTCAGAACTGGAACAAGCCGCAGAGCTTCACGGTGACCGGCAACCTCGGCAACCTCAGCAGTTCGATGGCATCTGTCAACATCTACGGCCAGGCGAGCGGCGGCGATTATGCCAACGTCAAGAGCAACGTGATCACGATGAACCTCGTCAAGATGCAGACGCAGACGTTCAAATATGAAGGTAAAAAAATCCAGAGCGTGCTTCTGCCTACAGGCAGGTACAAGCTCGAAGTCTGGGGCGCTCAGGGTGGTTCGAAGACCGGTGGTGTTGGCGGTAAAGGCGGCTATGCGGCCGGCACGATTCAGCTGACCAGCCCGACGACGGTGTATGTCGCTGTGGGGCAGACTTTGGATGCGAGTTGCGAGAGCGGTTCATCCTATAGTGCAGCATCAAACCACGTCTTTAATGGTGGTGGATGTGGCTCTAATCCGAGTGTCGGTTTGGCTGGCGGCGGTGCCACGCACATGGCATTGGCAAGCGGAGAACTCCATCAGTTGAGCGCCTCATCTGTGCTTCTTGTTGCTGGCGGTGGTGGCGGCGGCAGCGAGTATTATAAATTTGTGGGTGGCTATGGCGGCGGCACCATCGGTGGCGACGGCAAAGGTAATTACAATACAAGCCAGGCTGGTTACGGGGCTACGCAGACAAGTGGCGGTGTTGGGGCACATAGTAAAAATGGTTCATTTGGCCTCGGTGGGACTTCTTGGGGATCGAGTTATACTGGATCCGGCGGCGGCGGCGGTGGCTGGTACGGCGGCGGTGCTGCTTCCAATGGTTCGGGCGGCGGCGGTTCAGGCTATATCAACACGAGCAGGGTCTCGACGATCCAGTTGACGGGTGGTAATGCCTCTTTCACCGCATATCAGGGTGGTCTTACAACGGGTAACGCCGGTTCCGGTTATGCCCGTATCACGCCGATGTAATCTTCTCGCTTGATGGTTCACCGCTATCGGTCTGCGACCGATACGCGGTGACGGGAGCCGGGCTATCGGCTGCAATCTGCAGCCGATACGCCCGGCTTTTTTTATGCGCATGACCGCCTTGATACCTGCATGAAATGCCATGACTTCATCAAACGCCTATGGGGTGAACCGTAACGAATTATTTTCTATTTGACGGCTGATTGTGAGAATAGTCACAGGACTTTTTCAAATAGAAACCCTAAGTAGTTGAAATATGAGAAGGATTTGCTAAATAGTCGCGTCGGTTTCGTGTTTTTTTTCAATTCGCTGATTTTGGCGAATGCTTTTACGATGGGAGGAAACTATGAACGAGAGTTCGAAGCGAAGACTGGCGCTGGCGTGCTGTGCGGCCATGGCGTTTGCGTTCGCCGCTTGCGATGACGAGGGCGGTTCGAACAAC
>JAFZFJ010000109.1 GCA_017555975.1 Alistipes sp.
ACCCGCAGGGACGCATCACCGACCACCGCATCAACTACACGATCTACAACCTCTCGGCCTTCATGGATGGTGACATCCAGGACTGCATCGACCACCTGATTGTGGCCGAGAACGCCGAGCGTCTGAAGGAGAGCGAGTTGTAAATCTGAATTCAAAATTTAGAATTCAAAATTGAAGTTCATAAAAGTTTTAGGAGTTTGGTTGGGGCTGCTTTTCGGAGTAGCCTCTTCCGTAGCTCAACAACCGCTCTATATTGTGAATGGCGTCGAGCGCTCGTCGGTCGAGGGGATCAACCCCGATGTGATCGAACGCATCGAGGAGCTGCCGGCCGACGAGGAGACGATCGCTCGCTATGGCCAACGCGCCTCGAACGGCGTGGTGCTCATTGCCCTAAAATACGACCAGGAGGCTCGCTTTCCACAGTGCGAGGGATCGCTGGCCAACTACCTGGCCGGAGTGATCGCCTGGGATGAAACCGATTCCACGGCTCGCGTAGTATTGCGCTACCGCATCGATGCGGAGGGTAGACTGAGCGTGGTACAGGAGCTGGAGGTGAGCGATCGCCGCTTCCTGCGTCGCGTACTCAAAGCCCTCGAGTCGTCGCCTCGCTGGGAACCTGCTCGCAAATTGGGCGAGGCGGTCGAGAGCGAAGGCATCCTCCGATTGCAACTCCCCGCAGGCCGCGCTATGCCCCCAAAAATCGAACTCGTGATTCGCTAACCAAAGAATGGCCGCGCCCAACCATATCCCCCTGAGTGCCTTGCTTCGCGATGTAAAGCAGACGCTCGTCGACCGTTTTCTGTCGCCCGTGTGGGTGACGGCCGAGATCGCCGAGATCAAGCTGCACGCCTCAGGGCACTGCTACCTCGACCTGGTCGAGAAGGGGACGAAGGAGGGTATTCCGAAGGCGCAGGCTCGCGCTGTCATCTGGCGCAACCACTACAGCCAAATCGCCGCTCGCTTCACCACCGAAACGGGGCAAGCATTGGGAGTTGGATTGCAGATCTTGGCCTCCGTTTTGGTCAGCTATCATGAACTTTACGGCTTCTCGCTCCAGATCATCAACATCGACCCCACCTTCACGCTGGGCGACATGGAGCGGCAGCGTCACGAGACAATCACTCGCCTGCAAGAGGAGGGACTCTGGGAGCTCAACCGCTCGCAGGAGTTGCCGATTGTTGCGCAACGCATCGCCATTGTATCGAGCAGTCAGGCAGCCGGTTACCGAGACTTCTGCAAAGAGATCGAACGCTCCTCCTACGCCTTTCGTTGCACCCTTTTCGAAGCCTCAATGCAGGGTGTACAAGCCGAAGAGTCACTCATCTCGGCCTTGACGGCCATCGCCGCACAATACACCAATTTTGACCTGGTGGTGGTGGTCCGCGGCGGCGGATCGACCAGCGATCTGAACTGCTTCAACACCTATGGGCTCTGTGCCGCCCTTGCCCGTATGCCCCTCCCCGTTATCACGGGTATCGGGCACGACAAGGATCAATCGGTAGCCGACCTGGTAGCCCACACCGCCCTAAAAACCCCCACAGCGGTGGCCGGATGGCTCATCGAGCGCCTATCGGCCATTGATGCCTATCTGCAGGGTGCTGCCCTACAACTCCACGATGCCGTGCTGCGCACCGAGCGCAATGCCGCCCTGCAACTCGAGCGAATGCAGAACCTCTCACAACAATACGCGCGCGAGGCACTCCTGCGCCGCAGCCTCCAGCTCGAGCAGCATGC
>JAFZFJ010000110.1 GCA_017555975.1 Alistipes sp.
GCGTGAAGACCCCGTTGATGGATCAGTATTATCAGGCTAAAGCGGCCTATCCTGATGCCATCATGCTCTTCCGTGTGGGCGACTTCTATGAGACCTTTGGCGAGGATGCCATCAAAACGAGCAGTATTCTCGGCATTACCCTCACGCGCCGAGCCAACGGCACGGCTTCGCATGTCGAGTTAGCCGGTTTCCCCTATCATGCTATCGATACCTATCTGCCGAAGCTGGTGCGCGCCGGAGAGCGTGTAGCCATCTGTGAGCAGTTGGAGGATCCGAAGATGGTGAAGGGTTTGGTGAAACGTGGTGTTACGGAACTGATTACGCCGGGCGTTGTGTTGCAGGATAATATCTTGACAAACAAGGAGAACACCTTCCTCGCTTCGGTCTATTTCGGCAAACAGCTGACCGGTGTGGCGTTTTTGGATATCTCGACGGGTGAGTTCTACGTGGCCGAGGGGTCGGATGCCTATGTCGATAAACTGCTCTCGAACCTCCAACCTAAGGAGGTGGTCTATCAACGTGCTGCGGAGGATCGTTTCAAATCTTCATTCGGTGTGCGTTACTACACCTATCGTCTCGACGAGTGGGTCTTCTCAGAGGATGTGTGTCGAGAGAAGCTGTGCCGCCAATTCGGTACCAAGGGCCTGAAGGGCTTTGGTGTGGATCACCTCAGTGCCGGTCTTTCGGCTGCAGGATCGATTCTGCACTATCTTGAGATGACCGAACATCGCCAGACGGACCACCTGCGTTCGATTGCTCGCTTGGACTCGGACGATTCGGTCTGGATTGATAAATTCTCGATTGCCAACCTTGAACTCTTCTCATCGAATGGTGGCGCGCGTCGCACATCGTTTGCCGACGTGATCGACCGCACGTTGACTCCGATGGGTGGTCGTCTATTGAAGCGTTGGATTGCCATGCCGTTGCGCCGTGTCGATCAGATCGAGGCGCGCCATGCGGTGGTCGAGGTGTTGGTGAAAGATGTTGATTTGCACGAAGCTGTTACGGAGCAGATAGCCGGAATTGGTGACTTGGAGCGCATCGCGTCGCGCATTGCTGCCGCACGCATCCTGCCTCGTGAGTTGGTGCAACTCAAACATTCGCTTGCGGCTGTCGAATTGCTGAAAGCGGTGTTGGACTCGACTGAATATGCTTCCCTGCATCGTCTCTCGGAGGGTGTGGATCCCATGACCGAGGTGCGCGAGAAGATCGAGCAGACGATCTATCCCGATCCTGAGACAAACCAGATTCAGAAGGGTGGCGTGATTGCTGATGGTGTGGATCCCGAATTGGACGACCTGCGCCGCATTGCACTGCATGGTAAAGATTATTTGATGCAACTCCAGCAGCGTGAACGTGATGTGACGGGTATCTCGTCGCTCAAGTTGGGCTATAACAATGTCTTTGGTTACTATATCGAGGTTAGCAATACGCATAAAGATAAGGTTCCCGAGGGGTGGATTCGCAAGCAGACCTTGACCAATGCCGAGCGCTATATTACCGAGGAACTGAAGGAGTACGAGGAGAAGATTCTGGGCGCCGAGGGTCGTATGATCGAGATCGAGCAGCGCATCTACGGCGCATTGATCGCCTCGATTGCCGCTTCGTTACAGACGCTCTTGCGCAACGCCTCGATTGTGGCTCGCATCGACTGCCTGCAGTCGTTCGCCACGTTGGCGCGTCAGCGTCGCTATGTGCGTCCGACGTTGGATGATGGAAAGCGCATCGAGATCAAGCAGGGTCGCCATCCGGTCCTTGAGACGCTGATGGCGGTAGGCGAAGAGTATATCCCGAACGATATTCTGCTCGATGACGATGATCAGCAGATTATCATGATTACGGGTCCCAATATGTCGGGTAAGTCGGCCTTGTTGCGTCAGACGGCACTCATTGTCTTGATGGCTCAAATGGGTTCGTTTGTGCCAGCCAAGAGTGCCCATATCGGCGTGGTGGACAAGATCTTTACCCGTGTGGGTGCGTCGGATAACATCTCGCAGGGTGAATCAACCTTTATGGTCGAGATGTTGGAGTCGGCCGGTATTCTGAATAATATCTCGGATCGCTCGTTGGTGCTTCTCGATGAGATTGGTCGCGGTACGAGCACCTATGATGGTATCTCGATTGCCTGGGCCATGGTCGAGTATCTGCACAACCATCCGACGGCACGTGCTAAGACCCTCTTTGCAACACACTACCATGAGTTGAATGAGATGACCAATATGTGCCCCCGCGTGAAGAATTACCACGTTTCGGTACGTGAGGTGAATGGCACGATTGTCTTCCTGCGCAAGCTTGAGAAGGGGGGCACGGAGCACTCGTTCGGTATCCATGTGGCACGTCTGGCGGGTATGCCGGCCTCGATCGTGAAGCGTGCCGAGGAGATTCTGCAGAACCTCGAAACGGTCTACGGCAAGAACGAGATTGTCCCCTCGAAGAGTCTCAAGGATCGCAACCGCCGTGCGGCTCAGGCTGTGCGTGAGGCAGCCGAACAGGCCGAGCCGCAGTCGATGCAACTCTCGATGTTCCAGCTCGATGATCCTGTCTTGGTGCAGATTCGCGACCAGATCAAGGGTCTCGACATCAATTCGCTTACGCCGCTCGAGGCGCTGAACAAACTGAACGAGATTAAGAAGATTACCGGAATATAAATAGTAAGGCCGTCCTTCGGGGACGGCTTTTTTTTGTATATAATTAATGATAAACGATAAATAATTAACGAAAAAGTTTGGAAGTTCGAGATTCGTTATTACTTTTGCATATCGATAAACGATAAATTATTAATGATAAATTTCACGAACCATTAAAACCGTTATGCTATGAAAATTTCGAAATCCACGCAGCGACGCGTCATCGCACTCTTTGTGTTAGTCAGTTTGATGTTTGTGCCCGATTTGATACTTTCGGTTGTGCATGTCGTTCTTGACAAGGATTGGCGCACAACTAATAATGTCACTTTTATCGGTACGGTGGATATTATACGACCGAGCTATATGCTTAAAGAGGGTAACCGAAACTGCTACGACCCGATTGTTGTCCGTCCGGCAACTGCCGATGAGCCTGCCATTATGGTCGAACCCTCGGAATACGTTGTGTACGCCACGGAAGGCGATTATAAGATCGACACTGCAGCCAATCGTGTGCGTAAAGTGATGTTGAGTATCTCTATGGTTGTAATTTTTGCCTTGACTGTACTACTCTTAATGATTGTCTATCAGACGATAAAGGGTTTCAAAACGGGCGAATTTTTTACGCAAAAGTCGGTTGTTATGGTGCGTGTGATGGCTGCGCTCTATTTTATTGGCAGTCTGATTTGGTCGAATTTTGGCGCATTAGAGGCGCGTGTCGCATCGGAATTTTGCGGTACATTATGTCCCGAAAGTTTGGGTGAAGCATTCGTGCTGAATACCAATTCGATACTGATTCCGCTTGTAATGTTGATTCTCGCCGAGTTGATGAATATTGCTTACATGCTGAATGAAGAGGAGAGTGCAACCCTGTAAATGAATGAAAAACTATGATTATAACTAATTTAGATGTAATGCTTGCACGGCGCAAGATGTCGTTGCAGGAGCTTTCCGAGCGCATTGGTATTTCGGTTGTGAACCTCTCGAAACTCAAAACGGGCAAGGTGCGCGCGATCCGTTTTTCAACCCTCGATGCGATTTGTCGGGCGCTCGATTGTCAGACGGGGGATATACTCGAATTTCGTCCCGATCAACCCGAACCTGATGCCGAATGTCAATAGACCACAATACAAAAAGGCCGCCCCGAAAGGACGGCCTTTTATTTTGCTTTTGAGCGAGATTTACTCCTTAATGATCGAGCGGATGTTCTCGATCAGCATTGCTACGGCTACCGAGTTGAAGCCACCTTCGGGGATGATTACGTCGGCATGTTTTTTCGACGGCTCGACAAACTCCTCGTGCATCGGCTTAACGGTCGTAGTATATTGCGAGATGACCGACTCCATCGAACGTCCGCGTTCTCTTACGTCGCGCAAGATTCTGCGAGCCAGGCGGATATCGGCATCTGTATCAACAAATACTTTAATATCCATCAGCTCACGCAACTCCTTGTTTTCGAAGATGAGAATACCGTCCACGATGATCACCTTCGAGGGCTTGACGGCTACCGTCTCCTCCGTGCGGTTGTGGTCTACGAACGAATAGACCGGATGCTCGATCCCAACGTTTTGCTTCAGCGTCTTGATGTGATCAACCAGCATATCGGTATCGAAAGCGGCGGGGTGGTCGTAGTTGAGTTTCGTGCGCTCCTCGTAGCTCAGCTCGGGGTGAGCCTTGTAGTAGAAGTCGTGGCAGAGCGTTACGACATCTGCACCGGCGAATGCCTCCTGCAGTCGCTTTACAAGGGTCGATTTTCCAGATCCGGTACCTCCGGCAACTCCGATAACGGTAACTTTCATCTTCCGATTCGTTTGTGTGTTAACAAAAAGAGGTGTGCTCAACATTTTGATGGCCGAGCAGCACCCCTTTGATTTGATTGTCAATGCAATTTGTGCGCAAGAAAGCGATTAACGAGAGGGATTTCAAGGCTTGCGATGCACTCGAAACCGGAGCATACTGACGTATGTGAGGATTTCGAGGGCGAGCGTAACGCGGAAATCACCTCGTTTGGCGCTTTCTTTTAGGCGTCGATATTCGCATAGTGAGCGTTCTGCTCGATAAACTCGCGGCGAGGCGGAACCTCGTCGCCCATGAGCATCGAGAAGATGCGGTCGGCCTCGGCTGCGTTTTCGATGTTCACCTGACGCAGCGTGCGCGTCTCGGGGTTCATCGTCGTCTCCCACAGCTGCTCGGCGTTCATCTCACCAAGACCTTTGTATCGCTGTACGTGAGCACCCTTGCCAAATTCGTTCATCGCCTCGTCGCGCTGCTGGTCATCCCAACAATAGCGCTGCTGCTTACCCTTCTTAACCAGGTACAAGGGCGGGGTAGCGATGTAGATGTGGCCGTTCTCGATCAGCTCCTTCATCTTGCGGAAGAAGAAGGTGAGCATCAGCGTAGCGATGTGCGAACCATCGACGTCGGCATCGGTCATGATGATGATCTTGTCGTAACGCAGATTCTCAAGGTTGAGTGCCTTCGAGTCCTCCTCCGTACCGATCTTCACACCGAGGGCGATGAACATGTTCTTGATCTCCTCGTTCTCCCACATGCGGTGCTCCTGAGCCTTCTCGATGTTCAGAATCTTACCGCGCAAGGGCATGATGGCCTGGAAGTTGCGGTCGCGACCCGTCTTGGCCGTACCACCAGCCGAGTCTCCCTCGACGAAGAAGATCTCAGCCTGCGAGCGGTCACGGCTCGTGCAATCGGCCAACTTACCCGGCAGACCGGCACCCGAAAGAACAGTCTTGCGCTGTACCATCTCGCGAGCGTGGCGAGCGGCGTGGCGTGCCGTGGCAGCCAGGATAACCTTCTGTACGATGGCACGGGCATCCTTCGGATTCTCCTCCAGATACTGCGACAGCGCCTGGCTCATGGCCTGATCTACAGCGGCCGAAACCTCGTCGTTACCGAGCTTGGTCTTAGTCTGACCCTCAAACTGCGGCTCGGCAACCTTTACCGATACAACGGCGGTCAAACCCTCGCGGAAGTCATCACCGCTGATCTCAAACTTGAGCTTTGAGAGCATACCCGAATCATCGGCATACTTCTTCAGCGTACGGGTCAGTGCGCGACGGAAACCCGTCAGGTGCGTACCACCCTCGATCGTATTGATGTTGTTTACATACGAATGCACGTTCTCCGAGAAGGAGTCGTTGTACTGCATGGCCACCTCGACGGGAACACCCTTCGACTCGGTGTCCAGGTAGATGATCTCCTCGATGATCTTCTGACCGCGGGTCTTGTCCAGGTACTTCACGAACTCCTTCAGACCCTCCTCCGAGAAGAAGTGATCCTCGCGCAGCTTGCCATCCTGATCGGCACGCATGTCGTAGAGATTCAGGTGAATACCCTTATTCAGGAAGGCCAACTCGCGTAGACGCGAAGCCAAAATGTCGTAGCTATAGATCGTCGTATGGGTGAAGATTTCCGGGTCGGGATGGAACGTTACGGTCGTACCGCGGTCCTCGCACTCGCCGATAATCTCCACCTGCGAGATGGGCTTACCCTTGCTGTACGACTGGCGGAAAATCTTGCCCTCGCGGTGAATCTCCGCAACGAGCAACGTCGAGAGGGCGTTTACGCACGATACACCTACACCGTGCAGACCACCCGAAACCTTGTAGCTGCCCTTGTCGAACTTACCACCTGCGTGCAGCACGGTCATTACGACCTCCAGGGCCGACTTCTTCTCCTTCTCGTGCATGCCGGTCGGAATACCGCGACCGTTATCGCTTACGGTGATCGAGTTGTCCTCGCCAATGGTTACATTAATCGTATCGCAGTAGCCGGCCAACGCCTCGTCAATCGAGTTGTCAACCACCTCATAAACCAGGTGATGCAGACCCTTCTCGCCGATGTCGCCAATGTACATCGCCGGGCGTTTACGCACTGCCTCCAGACCCTCCAGGACCTGAATGTTAGACGCGCCATATTCCTCTTCCTGACGCTTGATGTTCTCTTGTTCTGTACTCATTTGTAATGGGTTCATGTAGAATGTACAAATGTACGAAATAATCTTTGATTATCCAAACGAAAAAAGCGGGGAAAATCACACTTTTCGCCCGCTTTTAGCTTCTTTCTTGCCCTTAGGCAAGTATCTGCTTCAAATCCACCTCGCTGATGCCTCCTTTCTGGAATAAAACAGCTCTTGCAGGGTAGTTCTCGATGAGTGACGTGTTGTGGGTCGACATCACTACAGCACATCCCTGCTTGGCAATCTCGCAGAAGATTTTCATGATGCCGTCGGCGGTCACGGGGTCCAGGTTGCCTGTCGGCTCGTCGGCCAGCAACACTTCAGGCTCGTTCAGCAGTGCACGGGCGATGACCAAGCGTTGCTGCTCACCACCCGACAGCTCGAAGGGCATCTTGTAGCTCTTGGTCTCCAGATGCACCAGCTTGAGCACCTGGTCGATGCGTTCGCGAATCTCCTCCTCGCGCTTCCATCCCGTAGCCTTCAGTACGTAGTGCAGATTCATGAAGACATTGCGGTCGCCCAGCAGTTGGTAGTCCTGAAAAACGATGCCGATACGGCGTCTGAGGTAGGGAATATCTTTGCGCTTTAAAGTGCGTAGGTCGAAGCCTGCGATCATGCCCTCGCCTGTGAGGAGCGGTAACTCGGCATAGAGGGTCTTTAGCAACGACGATTTGCCACTGCCGACACGTCCGATCAGGTAGACAAACTCGCCACGAGCTACACGAAGATCCACCTCCGAGAGGACCATTTCGCCCTCGCGGATGATCTCCTTGGCTGATTGATTTTCGTGGCCGTGATAGATCGATACGTTCTCCAGTCGGATTACCATCTTTTCGTTCATGCGTGCGTGATTCGATATTTCCACAAAGATACGTTTTTTTTACCAATCGCGGGAGTAATTCTATAAAAAAGTGTACCTTTGTCATGTACAGAACACCCCATAAGGGTCGAAAAACTACTATCCATGGAGAAAATCTATGCTGTGGTGGTTACCTTTAACCGCCTCGAATTACTCAAGCGAAATATTGATTCGCTGCGTCAGAATCATCCGATCGAACGCATTATTGTGGTCAACAACGGCAGTACGGACGGTACGCGTGAGTGGCTTTCGGAGCAGTCTGATTTGTTGGTGATTACGCAGGAAAATGTCGGCGGCTCGGGCGGTTTCTACCGAGGTATTCAGGAGGCTGTGGCCCACGATGCCGACTGGGTGTGGTGTATGGACGATGACGTCTTTCCGCGTCCCGACTGTCTGACCCAACTGCTGGAGCACGCCGCCGACCCTGAGGTGGGAATCCTTGTGCCGCAGCGTTTGATGGAGGGCAAGGTGTTCGCGACCGAATTCCGTGCCTTTAATATGACCAATCCCTTCACGTCGACCAATGTCGGCAAGCTCAAGAAGGATCTCCCGGCCGAGCCTACCTCGATTGCCGGAGCCACCTTTGAGGGCCCCTTTATTCGTCGCTCGATGATCGATAAAATTGGTCTGCCGAATAAAGAGTTGTTCATCTTCTACGACGATACAGATTATTGCCTGCGCAGCCTGCTGGCCGGCTATAAAAATATCTATGTCCCCGCAGCCAAGATGGATAAGCATCGCTTCTTTGCCGAGGATTCGTGGGGTGAGAAGCAGTTGAAGAAGAAGTGGAAGCGACTCTATCAGATCCGCAACGCTACCTACCTGAACCACCACTACGGTCGTAATTGGGGTGTGCGCTCCTTCCGCGGCTTCCAGGTGATGGCCGGTTATGTGTTGATGGCGCTCTTTACCGCCCCCTTCTCGAAAGCTTGGCAGTGGCGCGATATTCCGCGTCTGTATCGTGCTTATCGTGATGGTGTCCGCGAGCGCTTGGGCAAGATCGACTGGTAGTTGCGAATAAAATTTGTTTTCCGCTCTTTTTGCACTATCTTTGCCGTCGATTTACGACAATCTTTGTCGCTCACAGAATTGGGGGTGCCCGGTTTTGACAGCAGGCAGAGTTTGATGGTAAGCACGTCGAGCGCTGTGTGGCGGCTCGTTAATCCCGATGCTCAAAAATTAGTTGGCAACAACAATTACGCACTCGCTGCCTAATTTCTAGGAAATTGAGGCTTAATCGCAGAGGCCAAGGCTGCCTTAGCGACGAGTATCCCGAGGGGCTGTTCCGCTCTTTAACGGCTCTTCCTATGGGGTATCATTTATTTAGAGATAGCTCGACGGAGTGCCTCGGTCGTTGGGTGAAATTTTAGAGGCTGGGCCGCGTATTAGGTTGTTGCCTGCCGGATATGCGGAGAAGGACTAAACGGTAACTAAACGTGTAGAAAGCCTTTGGGCTCCCTGTTTGGACGCGGGTTCGACTCCCGCCACCTCCAC
>JAFZFJ010000111.1 GCA_017555975.1 Alistipes sp.
TAGAAAAAGTAGCTGAATTCAATAAACTCAAACCCAAATTAGACCAATTATCAGGCTATGATTTAGCAAAGCAAATTGCCGTTTTTCGCAATGAGCGAATGGAGTTTGCCAATAACACCTATGATGTCTGCGAAACTCAATATCATATTATCGGCAGACAAGAGGGTTGCCTCAAGGTGTTTAACACGCCTTACGACAAAGTTAATGTAGATGCCATTTGCGATGTGCAAGATAAAGACACGTCGATCGCTTTTAACGACGGCATTAACGAATACTCTTTCAACAAAAGCAAAAGTGTTCTCCTCAAAAAGTTCTATCTACCAAAGGATTACGAAGAAATACCTATCAATATTTTAGGAGAGCCGTTGGAGTTATTAGCACGTCTTCTACAAGACAAGCAAGGCTCTGCAACGAATCGCATCTATATACCACAAGAGGTCAAGGGTGTGGATTATGTCATTCTGCCATTGTATAGTAACCGAGGGCAAATGCATGTAGCTGAACGTAGTGGCCTAAATCAATGGAATGCGAAAGGAAGACCGCGCGATGTAAACGAGGTGTACATTCCTATTCCAAAATCAATACATCACCTCTATCCTGATTTCTTCCCGGATAGAGATCATCCGTTTGAGCTTATTTTACCGGACGGAAAATCGCTATCAGCTAAAATTTGCCAAGAGGGAGGTAAGGCACTGATGTCAAATCCGAATGCGGCTCTTGGTGAATGGTTGCTTCGCAAAGTTCTTCGCAAGCCTATTGGTGAGATTGTAACAATGGATGACTTAAATACCTTTGGCATAGATAGCGTAAAAATTATTTCAACGCACAAACGGAATAGCGCGGGTGAGCCGATTTATAAAATCGTATTCACCCAAACAGATTACGAAGACTACAGAACATTCGTTGCAGAATAGAAAAGAGGATGTCCAACCTATGTTGTGACATCCTCTTACCATACGGACGCGATAAAAAGTGGGATTTTTAGGCTTGCGAAGTGCGAGAAACCGCAGTTTACTTGGGTGTAAATGAGGATTTCGAGCGCAAGCGTAACGACAAAAGAGCCTTGTTAGACGGCTTTCCCTACCCTACTTTTTAGTGGGCTTATAATCAAACACCCCATCCAGGGTCTTCCAGTCGGCGTTCGTAACCGTGCCACGGATGCCCTGGTAGTTGAAGATCATCTTACCCTCGCTCTTCATGCGGATGGTGCAATCGACGCCGTTATGCTTGAAATCGGCATCGCCCAGGTTCTGCTCACGGAACCACTTATACTCGGCACGGGCGCGGTCCGAAAGTTTATCGGGCACGAAGCGCAGCATGCGCTGGAAGGTCTTGAGCGAGATCGTGAAGTTCATGGCGCTATTGGTTTTGCTCTCCACACGAATCATCGTCTGCGGCGTAGCAGCAAACAACACCGAGGTCATCAGCGCAAGGATCAAGGTAAAAAGCAGTTTTTTCATCGTCAAAAAGGTTTTAGTTTTCTACAAATCTACACACTTAGGGCCAAACGTGCAAATTTCGTTGCAAAATTAGTATCTTCGCAGGGTGAAACGATACCTTATATATATCACTACCCTGCTCCTCGTTGTGAGCTGTTCTGCACCGCGGACGGCCGACAAGGAGTGCATCTACGTCTCGATTGCACCATTGCGTGCACTCGTGGAGGCGATCGTGGAGCAGGATTTCCCGATCGAGGTGCTGGTGCCAGCGGGTGCTTCGCCCGAGAATTTCGAGCCCACACCCAAGCAATTTATTGCCGTAAATGAGGCGCAGTGGCTCTTCAGCACGGGGTTGATCGACTTTGAAACTACCCTACTGTCCAAACTGCGCGACCAGGCACACATCGTCGACCTCAGCCAGGAGATTCCGCTCATTGCGGGCAGCTGCTCACACAGCCATCACGGCCATCACCACGCGCATGGTGTCGATCCCCACACCTGGACCTCGCCACGTGCGCTGAAGACGATGAGCCGCACGATCTACGAAACGATTCACGACCGCCATCCCGATTCGGTACGTTATACGCAGAATTTCAACCGTTTACAAGAGAAGATCGACTCGCTCGACCGCACCGTTGAGGCCCGCATTGCGGCTGCAAACGTAGCGTCGTTTATCATCTACCACCCCGCCCTCACCTACTACGCCCGCGACTACGGTCTGCGCCAAATCGCCATCGAGGAGGAGGGTAAAGAGCCGTCGGCCAAACGATTAGCGGAGCTGATTCGCACGGCCCACGTGGAGGGTATTCACACCGTACTGGTGCAATGCCAATACCCCACCTCGAGCGTGGAGGCGGTAGCTCGTGACATGCAGGCCGAGGTGCTCGTAATCGACCCGTTAGCGGAGGATGTACTCGAGAACATCGACCGCATAACCGACATAATCACCCGAAAATGAAACTATTAGAGCTTAAAGACGTAAGCGTAGCCTACGAAGATGGCGAGGCGCTGCACGGAGTCAATCTCACGATCGACTCGGCCGATTTTCTGGGCGTCATAGGCCCCAACGGAGGCGGCAAGACAACCCTCGTAAAGGCCATTTTGGGGGCTATTCCCTATTCGGGTCAGATAGACTATGCCCCCGAGCTCTTTGATGGCACGGAGCGGCTGATTGGCTACATGCCCCAGGTGACGGAGTTCGACCGTGCCTTCCCGATCTCGGTGAGCGAAGTGGTGTTATCGGGTCTGCAGGGACGACGCGGATTTCGCCAGCGCTACACCAAAGCCGATCGCGCCAAGGCGCTCGAACTGCTGGCGAAGACGGGTATTGAGGAGTTGGCCGAGCGACCAATCGGCGAAATTTCAGGCGGTCAGATGCAGCGTGCCCTGCTTTGTCGAGCCATCATCTCCGATCCCAAACTGTTGATTCTCGACGAGCCGACCAACTTTGTCGATAACCGCTTCGAGCACGAACTTTACCACACACTGCGCACGCTGAACGAGCGAATGGCCATCCTGATGATTTCGCACGATGTGGGTACAATCACGAGTGTCGTCAAGGAGATTGTTTGCGTGAATCGCCACGTGCATCGCCACCATTCGAACATCATCACGGCCGAGCAGCTTGCCAACTACAACTGCCCGATTCAGATCCTGACGCACGGGCACGTGCCCCACACGGTCTTGGCACACCACCCCGGTGATGGATGTTGCGAATAAGGCAACAACGAAAAAAGGTATTAAAGGAGGCTGAAGACACGAAAAACAAAAGGAGGGTTCACTACCCTCCTTTTTTTCATAATACCAGCAAAGAGCCGTTTAGAAGACTTTCTGCTTATTTGGCCTCGTTAATAGCCGACAGCTTCTCAAACATCTCACCAAAGCCCTCAGCGATCTCGTGACGAAGAGCGGCATAGTGCTTGCGAACGAGCGACTTATTGTGGGGCTCAGCCGGATTCATTGCCTTTGCAAAGAATGCGTTGCGCATCTCTACAGCCTCCTGCATCAGGTTCATGATCTCCTCCTCCTTCGAAGGCTGGAAGCAGATAGCCATATCGCAGTCGAAAACGACCTCCTCCAAGCAGTAATCAATCTGCTTCTTGAGTACTCTTAAATTTGCCATGATATTTTTGTGTTTTAAGTGTTTCTATCATGCAAATATAAGAATTTCTTTCTAAAATCCAAACTATTTATCAATAATCCACTGCGCTTCCGGGCATCGCAACGATAATTCCAACCGTTTCGCTCATCAGCAGCTCCTCGCAACAGGGATCTTGCGGTTTTGTCTGTTGTGCCGTAACGACGGGTTTTGTGGCGGAATTCGGCGCAGGACAGGGCGTCGACTGGATGGTAGGCGCAGGTATCGGAGCCGGTTTTGGAGCCATGGCTACACGGGTCGTGACCACATCACACTGTTTGTAGCTCACATCCACTTCGGCACGTCGCAACGGCGGCAGCACCTCATGGGCCAGGAAGCTCCACACCTGCGGCATCGCCTTCAGGGCTGCCTGCTTCTGAGTCGGTGTGTGGTTGCTATCGAGAATCTTCAGTGCCTCGTCACGCCCCTCGACTGAAGAGGCGGCCAACTGCTCGCGCACGGCGCTCCAGGGCGCAATGGCCGAATCCAGAACAACGGGGCAACTGCACGAACTCTTGAAGTGGCTACTTACGTAGCTCTTCATATTTTCGGCGCGCTGTTTGGCCAATTGGGTATTCAACGCCTCAGGGCCATCGGGCGAGGCATAGCCCGTGATGTGGATCTGCTCGACCTGGTGGAGCGTATCCCGAAAATGAGCCATCAAAGCTGCCAGGTCATCGAGTTCGCCAGGGTTCTCTCCCATCTTAGGATTCAGGGCAGCACTGCTGATGGCATAATGCAGGGCATAGTCGGCCTCCATCGGGGTGGATACCTGATAGCGACGCACCTCATCTGCGCCCTCTACCGTAGTCGATAACAACACCGAATCGGGATGCGCCAGAGTCTGCTGTGCCTCGGCATTCCGCCCCCAGAGCAGCGACACAAGTGCCAACGAAAGGGTAAAAAATCTTTTCACAATACCATGATTTTAGGTGATTTCACCCCTCCTCACACGCAAGAAACGTACCACAACAAAAACGGACCTATGCGGCCCGCTAGGGCACACACAGATCCGTTTCAGCGAATGCTACTCCAACGAGTAGTCGTTCGATGGACTACTCCTCGTCGTACTCGGGCAGCTCGAACTTCGTAAAGCCGGCCTTCACGAGGATGTTGAACCACGAGAAGCACTTCTTGATGTCCGAAACATGTACGCGGTCGCGGTCGTACTCGGGCAGCACCTCAGCAAAGGCTGCCTTCAGAGCCTCGGGCGACGACTTGGGGCTGATAGCCTCCTTACCCTCGGTCGAAGCATAGATGCGCGTAAAGACATCAGCCAACGCGATATCCTCACCCTCGGTGAACATCGAAATCTCCGTCAGGGCGCTCACGCGCGACGTTGCCGAAGCATTCATGCGCTTACCATCGAGGAGCGACTCCACGATGACACCACGCTGCGACTGTGCCACATATTTGAACAATCCGGGCTGGCCTGCAATGGCCAAAATCTCTTTCAATTCCATAATTTAAGCGGTTTTATCGTTTTTAATATGTATATCCATTTGCGGGAAGGGGAAGCGTAAGCCGGCCTTCGGCAACTCCTCGTAGAACAATTCGTAGTACTCATAGAGAACATCCCAATAATCCTCCGTCGCTACCCAGGCACGCACCGAGAGGCGAACGCAACTATCTTCCAAACCGTTGACACGCACTGCGGGAGCGGGATCTTTGAGGATACGAGCATCCTTCGAAAAGAGCTCCAAAATCACACGACGAGCCACCTCGACATCATCGCCATAGGAGAGTCCGATCGACCATTCGTCGCGGCGTGTCGTAGCGGTCGTAAAGTTGTCGATAATGCCCGTAGCAATGACGTTATTCGGAATATAAATTCTTCTATTATCGGTAGTTGCAATAACCGTCGAGAAGAGTTTAATCTCCTGAACAGTACCCGTTTGGCCCTGTGCCGTGATATAATCACCCACACGATAGGGCTTTACGATCAGGATCATCACACCACCGGCAAAGTTTTGAGCCGTGCCACTCAAGGCCATACCAATGGCGAGCGTAGCGGCCGAGAAGATGGCAATGAGCGAGGTAACATTCACACCCAGGGTCTGCACCACCAGGAGCAGCAACACCAAAATCAGCACCACGCTGGCCGTATTGTGGATAAAGGGGCGAATTGAGCTATCCAGCTCCTTCTTTTCGAGCAGATGGTCCAACAGACGCAACACACGACGAATCACCCAACGACCCACCACATAGAAGAGCATCGCAATGAAGATCTTCACACAGATCCACACGGCCTGTTCGACCAGGGTCGACACGAGCTGCTGCGTATCGAGATTCATCAATTTCTCGATCGATTCGGCAAACCGCTGACGCTGCACGCTATCGGGCAACAGCAACGGCTCGGTCGTCTCGGTTTGTGTATAGAGCAGATTCAACATATTCATTCGTTATTTCCGCCACAAAAATAGGCAAAAAAAAGAGAAGTTTTTTAACTTTGTAACATATTTCCGCGAAAGCAACCCTAACTACCTATTATTGAGCAGCTATCGAGCCACTATCTCTCTGCAGAAAAGGCCCGAAACATGTGCTAAAGAGCAAGTAACAACTCGATGTCGCACTTATCTGCATATTCACTTACGCTACGACTGCTGCTGTTGGCTGCAGTCCTGCTCCTGCATGGTTGCGCCACCGATTTCAACGACACCCCTCCGCAAGGCGAGGAAATAGCAACCACCGCTACAATTCGTTCACTACATACGCTCATCCACGTAGCCCCAATCCACATCGAACAGGATATCGTCGTCTCAGGTCGGGTCACCTCGTCCGACCAGGCGGGTAATTTCTACCGCTCGGTGGTCATCGAGGAGGAGGGAGCTGCACTGGAACTTCTGGTGGGTTTGGATGCCCTGCACAACGACTATCCGATCGGCGCTAAGCTCTATGTACGACTCAACGGACTGACGTTGGGAAGACGATTGGGCGTGTTGCAAGCAGGGCTTGAGGCCGATCCCGTGAGTGGATTCGAGGTGGATTACATCGGCTCGAAAGCGGCCGTCGATCAGCACCTTGTACGCTCGGCCGAAAGGCTGATTGCACCGACACCGCACTCATTGACCATCAGCGAATTAACGCCCTCGCATTGCGGGCTACTCGTGCGCATTAAGGGACTTCGTCACATTCCCGAAACGGAGGAGGAGATCCCCCAGTGGAGTGGTTATCACCGCTTTGAAGATGCCTTCGGCGCAGCAATCTATAGCTATGTCCGTGCCTATGCTGACTTTGCAGAGCAACCGATTCCCAACGAGGAGGGCGTATGGATCGGCATCCTGCAATACGACGCCTCCGGCGAGGGTCGCTACCTAATAAAGCCCAACGATGCGAACGATTTTCAGCTTTAGCCTGCTACTGTGTCTGTTGCTCGGCGCTTGCAACGAAGCCACCTCGATCGGCCTTGAGAAGGAGGAGGAGGTGAGCGGACTTTGTTCGATTGCCTACCTCAAAGCTCAGGCCTCGAATGGCGAGCGAGTCATCGACGAATCGCTGGTCATTCAAGGTATTGTCACCTCGACCGACCGTCTGGGCGAATTCAACCGCCAGCTGATCATCGAAGACGAATCGGGAGCCATCCTTATCAACATCGAACTCGCAGAGCTCTACCGTCGCTACCCCATCGGCAGTCAGCTTGAGATCTATTGCTGCGGACTCCGACTGCGCAACTATGGCGGACGCATCGAGTTGGGTGGCGAGACCGATCTCTACCAACGCTACGGCCTGCGCGAGGAGGAGCTCGATCGCTACATCCGCACATTGACACCCGCTGCAAGCGCGCCGCAACCACGCGCGATGACCTTCGAGACCATCACGGCCCAAGAGGTGGCCTGCTATGTCCGTTTCGACAACGTCCAATTTACCGAATCAGGCATCTGGTGTGATGAAGATTCGACAACAAGCGACGCCTACGCCTCCGAGCATACGATTACCGACCCTGCGGGAAACCGCTTCACGGTGCGCACGCTCGCCACCTGCCACTACGCAAAAGAGCCTCTACCGTCAGGCAAAGGCTCTTTGTATGGAATCATCGACTACTTCAACGGACGCTATTCGTTGCGCGTAGTCAACTACGGTGTGTGCTTCTAAGGCTACTCCTGCAGGGCCGACCAAAGCATATCCTTCAGTCGCTGAATGTTCAGGCCCACCACCGAGGAGATAAAGACCGAGGGGATACCCTCCGGCAGATCGCCCTTCATCTCTTCGATCAGCTCCTCATCCAGCATATCACACTTCGTGACGGCCAGCAGGCGCTGCTTATCGAGCAATTCGGGGTTGTACTGCGTGAGCTCACCGAGTAGAATCTCGTAATCCTTCTTGATGTTGTCCGAATCGGCCGGCACCATAAAGAGCAACACCGAGTTACGCTCGATGTGGCGCAAGAAGCGCGTACCGAGACCTTTACCCTCGTGAGCGCCCTCGATAATACCCGGAATATCTGCCATCACAAACGACTTGCCGTCACGCACCTCGACAATACCGAGGTTCGGCTCCAGAGTCGTAAAGGCATAGTTCGCAATCTTAGGCTTGGCCGCCGAAACCACCGACAGCAGGGTCGACTTACCGGCATTGGGGAAGCCCACCAGACCCACATCGGCCAGCACCTTCAATTCGAGGATAAAGGCACCCTCATCGCCCTCCTCACCGGGCTGTGCGTAGCGCGGCGTCTGATTCGTGGCGCTCTTGAAGTGCCAGTTACCCAAACCACCACGACCACCATGCAACAAGACGAGCTGCTCGCCATGTTCGGTCACCTCGCCCACCGGAACGAGCTCCGTCTCGCCCGTCTCCTCATTCTCGACCAGGCGCTTGGCTACCGTACCCAGCGGTACAGGGATGATGATATCCTTGGCATTCTTACCCGAAGCACGTGCACCCGAGCCACACTCGCCATCCTCAGCAAACTGGTGGCGCTGGTACTTGAGGTGGATCAGCGTCCAGTACTGGCGATCACCCTGCAAGATGATGCTACCACCCTTACCGCCGTCACCGCCATCCGGGCCGCCAAATGCGACAAATTTCTCGCGACGAAAGTGCGCCGAGCCTGCTCCGCCGTGTCCCGAGCGGGCAAATATCTTCACGTAATCTACAAAGTTCGATCCTGCCATATGGGTTGATTTTGAGTAGCAAAGGTAAGAATTTTTCCTGCAAAAATCAACGCAGGCGGTCGATTGTCACAAAAAAGAGCTATATTTGTCTATATAACTTAATCACACACCCATGAAAAACTACCTCTTTGCGTTGCTTACGCTGCTCTTTGCCGCCTGTGGTGGCGACGAGAATCCCGAACCTGCCGGACCCGATCCGGTCCCCGATCCCGAACCGATTGTTTCGCTCAGTTGTGCCATCACAGCACCCCAAGCGAATGCCGTCATCAATCCCGAAGAAAAACTCACCATTAGCGGTGAGGGCCAAATCGAGGGTGACAGTTGGGGCAGTGTGGTACTAAAAGTGGGCTCGAAGCAGATCGAATCGGTCAAAGCTCTCCCCTTCTCCTACGTCCACACCTTTGACAACACCATCCAAAATGGTCCGCTGACCATTCGTCTTGAGGTGCGTAGCAAGCAGAGTCAGGCCTATGCAGCCGACCAGGTTATCGTGCAGATCAAACGCCCAGAACCGGCACGTCCGGCGAACGTAAAATATGTCGTAGCGCAAGATGGATCGGGTGACTACACCACCGTTCAACAGGCCATCAACGCTCTCCAGTCGAATCAGAAGAGTCGCCAAGTGATCTACATCAAGCCGGGCACCTACCACGAGAAACTCTCTGTACCCTCGAACAAGACCTTCGTGACGCTCGTTGGTGCGGATGCCGCAACGACCATTCTCACCTACGACGATTCGGCCGGCAAGTCCGACGGTGCAGGTGGCACGATTGGTACGCAGAACAGCGCCTCGTTCACCATCTCAGGCACCGATTTCCAGGCCCAAAACCTCACCTTCCAAAATCCGCACGTCAACAACACGGGTTCGGGCGACCAGGCCGTAGCCGTAGGTGTCTATAACGACCGCGCCACCTTCTACAACTGCCGTTTAGTGGGTTATCAGGATACCTTCTACGTAAAGAATAAAGCGCGCGTATACTGCAAGGATTGCTACATCGAGGGCAACGTCGATTTCATCTTTGGCGATGCTGTACTGGTCTGCGAGGATTGCCAACTCCACTGCAACCGTCATGGCAGTGTAATCACCGCTGCAGCCGAACATACGGACAGCAAATTTGGCTACAGCTTCATCCGCTGCCGTCTCACGCACATCACCGGCAAAGACTTCAACAACAAGGAGTTCTCCTATTTCCACCTGGGTCGTCCCTGGAAACAGAACGCGCGCGTGGTATTCCTTTACTGCGAAGAGCCCGCGAAGCTCCACCAGGCGGCTTGGTGTCGCATGTCGGACGGTGTGGATGCCGCCCTCTTTGGCGAGTACAAATGTACGGGTGAAGGCGCTACGGCCGATCGCTTAGCCAAACGCGAAATGGGTGGCCGTCAGCTCACGGACGAGGAGGCTGCAGCATACACCCTCCAGAACATCTTCTCAAAGAACACCAACCCCTCGAAATACTCGTCGGACTGGATGCCCGATGCCCTAATTTCGATACAATAGCGAAAGCTAATACACACAAAAAGAGGAGCCGGTTTGGCTCCTCTTTTTGTGTGATAGAATAAGGAATTACTTCTTAATGTTCGGCAACTCCAAACCATAGCCCTTCTTCTTATCCTCGATCTTGAGGTAGAAGCTCATGATGAAGGCCAGCACGCCAAACGACGAGAAGATCACCATCGGAGCTACATAGGTGCCCGTGACGTCGAGTACCGTACCGATGAGCAGGGGTACGAGGCAGAGACCGATGTTCTGAATCCAGAAGATCACGCAGTAGGCCGAGCCAAGAATCTTCGCGTCGATAATCTTCGGAACCGAGGGCCACAGGGCAGCGGGAACCAGCGAGAACGATACACCGAGGGTCACCACCAGCAGCAGTGCCAATGCCTTCGACGGGAAGGCGGGCAGCAGGAAGGCGAACGAGAGGTGGCATGCAATCATGATCACAGCACCTACCATCAGCATCGTAGCACCCTTACCCTTGAAGTCAAGCAGTGCACCCAGGAACGGCGTGAGGCACATAGCCAACACGGGGAAGCAGCTGAACAGACGAGCAGCCGACTCCGCGTCGATACCGAGCGTCACCTCCAGGAAGTTCGGAGCATAGCGCTGGAAGGGGAAGATGGCCGAATAGTAGAGTACGCAGAGCAGAGCCACCAGCCAGAACATCTTCGACGAGAAGATCTTGCCCAGGTCCTTGATCTGGAACTCCTCCTCCGAACTCTCCTCCTTCAGCTCGCCCGAGGCGATGAGCTCCTTATCGAACTTCTGATCCATCAAAACGAAGATCGTGTAGTTCAAAAGGCCCACGATGAGCAGCACGGTGCAGAAGGCCACGGGAGCTACAACCGACTGATCGAACCAACCCGAAACCATCGGAGCGAGCCACATCACGGCAAATACACCCAGACGGGCAATGGCCATCTCCATACCCATGGCGAGTGCCATCTCCTTACCCTCGAACCACTTGGCAATAGCCTTCGAAACGGTCGTACCGGCCATCTCGCAACCGCAACCAAAGATCATAAAACCAAACGAAGCCACCTTGGCGCTTGCGGGGAACGACGTCCACCACGAACCGAGCCAAGCGCAGAACTCCGTAGCCTGGAACCAGTCCGAGATACCGATGTACTTGATACCGGCACCGATCACCATCAGCGCAGCCGACAGCAGACCCGTGAAACGGATACCCATCTTATCGAGGATAATACCGGCAAAGATGAGGAAGGCAACAAAGACATTCAGGAAATACTCCGAAGCGGCATACGTACCGAAGGTCGAGCTGCTCCAGCCGCGCTCCGACTCGATGAGCGATTTAAGCGGCGACATCACATCGACAAACATGTAGGCAAAGAACATCATCGAGGCGATGAGAATCAGCGCGCCCCAACGAAGGTACCATTTGTCGTTCATTTTTTGTGTAACAGTTTGCGTCATAGTTTTTTATTTAAGTGTTTAATGTATTTACTCGTTCAGGTGCGCATAGCGCTTAAGTACCTCATAAGCCTCCACAATACCCAACTCACCCGCCTTCGAGATATCGAGGCAACCCTTGCGCGTATCCTTCATAAAGACCTGCACAATACCGCGGTTGTAGTAGGCCTCGGCAAAGTAGGGATTGAGTTCGATGGCTCGCGTATAATCCTCGTAAGCCGCCGGTAAGTCACCCGACAAGGCGCTGAGGTTGGCGCGGTTGTAGTAGGCGTAGGCGAAGTCCGGATAGAGCTTCAGCACCTTATTCAGGTCGGCCGTCGCCTCGTCATAGCTATAGGTGCGCTTCGAATTGTTATGCAGGCGGTTAGCCGGATCCGAATCGATCGTAATGCGCTGGTAGGAGTTATCGATCGAGGAGATAAAGTCGATCATCTCGGCTCGCGTAGTCGAACGGTTCAGGTAGAGGAACGGATTCGAGGGGTTAAGCTCAATGGCCGAGGTGTAGGTGTTGACCGAATTGGTGTACTGCTTGATGAGCGACTGGGTAATACCGCGCTCGAAGAGGTCCACCCACGAGGGGTTGATCACGTTAATCTGGCGCGTATACTCCTTATCGAGCGCCACCAACGTATCGGCCGGCAACGACGTCTCACGCCATGAGAGAGTCAAGTAGCGGTTGTCGATGCGCTTGATAAAATCCTCTAAACGCTTCGGGTTGTAACGCTTCATTCCAACCGTCGAGTCGGGTTGCGCGAGGGTAAACTTGAAGAGGGGCAACAGGCGCATCTCCTCACGGCCACCCCCCTGCCCCGTGATGCGGTTGAAGGTCGAACCGGCAAACTTACTATCGAACGAGAGCAACTTATCGAAATGTTGCGTCGTATCGGCATAGATCGAATAGGTACTATCACTCAGGCGCTCGCGATAGGCAGCAATTTTCTTTTGGGCCGTAGCCTGATCGCTGCGAGCACCCTTTTGGTCGCGCATCAAGGCACGCAAACGACCTCTGTAGATGTAGGCGTTGGCAAAGTCGGGATAGAGCTCAATGGCCGAAGAGTAGTCGGCAATAGCCTTCTCAATCTCACCAAGCTGAGCATGGACATTAGCACGATTGTAATAGACCAGCACATTGTTGGGCGA
>JAFZFJ010000011.1 GCA_017555975.1 Alistipes sp.
CTGATCAACGCCAAGACGCTGTCGTCGGTGATCAATTCGTTCTTCGGTACGTCGCAGCTCTCGCAGTTCATGGACCAGATCAACCCGCTGGCTGAGATTACGCACAAGCGTCGTCTGTCGGCCCTGGGTCCCGGTGGTCTGTCGCGTGATCGCGCCGGTTTCGAGGTGCGAGACGTACACTACACGCACTACGGTCGTCTTTGCCCGATCGAGTCGCCTGAGGGTCCCAACATCGGTCTGATCTCGTCGCTCTGCGTTTATGCCAAGATTTCGCCGATGGGCTTCATCGAGACCCCCTACCGCACGGTAGAGAACGGCAAGATCGACATGGATAACTCGCACGTATGCTACTATACGGCCGAGGAGGAGGAGGGTAAGATCGTTGCTCAGTCGAATATGCCGATTGACGACGAGGGTAACTTCCTGCAGCCGGATCGTATCAAGGCTCGTGAGGGTGCCGACTTCCCCGTAGTAACGGCTCAGAACGTAGATCTGATGGACGTAGCTCCGAACCAGATCGCTTCGGTGGCTGCATCGCTCATTCCGTTCCTGGAGCACGATGACGCTAACCGTGCGTTGATGGGTTCGAACATGATGCGCCAGGCTGTGCCCCTTGTGACGACCGAGGCTCCGATCGTCGGTACGGGTATGGAGAAGGATATGGTATCCGACAGCCGCATTCAGATTGTAGCCGAGGGTGAGGGTGTCGTAACCTTCGCCGATGCTACGAAGATTCAGATTAAGTACGACCGCACGGAGGACGAGATTTTGGCTTCGTTCGATCCGGAGATCACGACCTACGAGTTGCCGCGCTACCGTCGTACGAACCAGAATACCTCGATTACCCTGACGCCGACCGTCCTGACGGGTGACAAGGTGACCAAGGGCCAGATCCTCACCGAGGGTTACTCGACCGAGAAGGGCGAGTTGGCACTGGGTCGCAACCTGAAGGTGGCGTTCATGCCTTGGAAGGGTTACAACTTCGAGGATGCCATCGTGATCTCGGAGCGTATCCAGCGTGAGGACCTCTTCACGTCGGTACACGTTGACGAGTACATCATGGAGGTACGCGACACGAAGCGTGGTGTCGAGGAGCTGACGTCGGATATTCCGAACGTGAGCGAGGATGCCACGAAGGATCTCGATGCTAACGGTATCATCCGCATCGGTGCTGTCGTGAACCCGGGTGACATCATGATTGGTAAGATTACCCCGAAGGGTGAGAGCGATCCTTCGCCTGAGGAGAAGCTGCTCCGCGCCATCTTCGGCGACAAGGCCGGTGATGTGAAGGATGCTTCGCTGAAGGCTCAGCCCTCGCTGCACGGTGTGGTAATCGACACGAAGCTCTACAGCCGTGCTACGAAGGATTCGTCGAAGAAGGGCAAGACGGCCGAGAAGGCTCAGCTCGAGAAGATCGACGAGCGTTTCGCACACGAGGTAGCCGAGCTGACGAAGCGACTCGTTGAGAAGCTTTGGACGCTGCTGCAGGGCAAGACGACCAAGGGTATCTACGACTACTTTGGCGTAGAGATCTACGGTGCCGGTGCTAAGTTCTCGCAGAAGATGCTGGAGGAGATCGGCAAGCGCGTCATCGACGAGAAGACGGGCGTGGTTTCGGGTTATCTGAACCTGGGTCCCTGCAAGTGGACCGGTGACGAGCACACCGACAACCTGATTGAGAAGACGATCAACAACTACATCATCGAGTGGAAGAAGGCTGATGCAGCCATCAAGCGTGAGAAGTATAACCTCACGA
>JAFZFJ010000112.1 GCA_017555975.1 Alistipes sp.
ACCTCGGCACGGATGAAGCCTCGCTCGAAATCGGTGTGGATTACACCGGCCGTCTGCGGAGCCTTCATGCCCTTGCTGTAGGTCCAGGCACGGCTCTCATCAGCACCCGTGGTGAAGAAGGTCTCCAGGTTCAGGAGCTTGTAGGCAGCCTTGATCAGACGTGCTACGCCCGACTCCTGCAGACCGAGATCCTCCAGGAACATCTGACGCTCCTCGTAGCTCTCCAGCTCAGCGATATCGGCCTCCGTAGCGGCAGCCACGATCAGCATCTCAGCCTTCTCGCCGGCAATCGCCTGCTTCACGGCCTCCGTGTGTACGTTGCCCGTCACGGCCGACTTCTCGTCCACGTTGCAGACGTAGAGCACCGGCTTGTTGGTCAAAAGACACAGCTCGGCGACGATCTTCTTATCCTCGGCCTCGATCTCCAACTCACGGGCATTCTTGCCCTGCTCCAGCAGCGCCTTGTACTGCAGCAGCAACTCTACGGCACGCTTTGCCTGACGGTCGCCACCTACGGCAGCCTGCTTCTGGGTCTTAGCCAGACGGTTCTCGATCGTCTCGAGGTCCTTGAGCTGCAGCTCGGTGTCAATCACACCCTTGTCACGTACCGGATCAATCGAACCGTCGACATGGGTGATGTTGCCATTCTCGAAGCAACGCAGTACGTGGATGATGGCGTTCGTGGTGCGAATGTTGCCCAGGAACTTGTTGCCCAGACCCTCACCCTTCGAAGCACCCTTCACCAGACCTGCGATGTCGACAATCTCGATCGTGGTGGGGATCACGCGCTTCGGCTTATCGATCTCAGCCAGGCGCACCAGACGCTCGTCGGGCACGGTAATCACGCCCACGTTGGGCTCAATCGTACAGAAAGGGAAGTTGGCTGCCTGTGCCTTTGCGTTCGACAGACAGTTGAAAAGGGTCGATTTTCCGACGTTCGGAAGACCCACAATGCCGCATTGTAATGCCATGGTTATTTCGAATTTTTGATTATCTTAGTTTTGCGCGTGCAAATATAAGGTATAATTTTCAATTTTTTTCATCTTTCGGGGCTCATTCTTCCACCGTGATGCCCATCAAACCGAGCACCACGTCGTTTGACAGGGTTTCGAGTCGAAGCGATTGGAGCTCTTTGCGCTCATCGATCTCCATTTCGACCAGCGTAGCTGCTCCGCCCGGTATCATGCGGTTGATCCCCTCGATGCCCATGTCTCGGTCCAGCGTGTGGCTGAAATGGCCGTTTTGGAGCGATAGACGTCCCAGGGCAGGGGCTCGATACGAGTAGCCATCGTTGATGCCCACTTGCTCGATGGAGGCCCAATTGTCGGGGTTGATCAACTCCATGGTCGAGCTTGTTCCGTCGGTGTAACTTGCCGTCAAGACGGCGTTGGCAATGTGGCTCTGCATGTGGTTGGTCGAACCGGCCATCAGCAGCATTAACCGACGACCTTGACCCTTGAGGGGTAGCTCGACAGCCGTGGGGTAGTTCTCCCATAATGAGGTGAAAATTACATTCTTGCCCGTGTGTGCCAGGTGGAAGGGGATCTTGTCACAATGCCATTCGCCCAAGGTGTTTGTGATGGCCTTTTCGCGTAGCAATGCACGCAATCCCGTGTCGTCAATCTCGGCCTCGGCCTTTGGATGGCACCAGTCGCCATAGCCCTGCGTCGGAATCTGCAGGGTGGTTTTTGCCGGGCGTGGTGCAAGGTAGGTGTTGCGGTAGATTTCGTTCACCGAAGCGTTGTAGCTCGCCGAGAGGTCGATGGGGTGGTAGGCCGTCGCCTCAGGATACTCCATGACAGGTTTCGGACGCTCCACACCCGAGGGGGTGTAGGCATAGAACGAAAGGTTGTTCTGTTTGCCCTTGCGGAGCTTGTAAGGTCCTGCTTGATAGGTTGTTGTGGGAACTTCGTTGTGGTACATGATGCTCACCTTATAGTGCTTTTTCCAGCACAGTCGGATGGCAATACGCGGCTTGCCAAACGAGCCGCTTACCTCTTCGAAGGTGACCTTGCGACCATTCACCTTTACCTCCGCCACACGGCTGCCATCCACCACTAATTGCAGCATGGTGCGGGTGGGGTAGTGGTGACGAATGTCGTAGGTTGCTCGATTGCCTTTGCGATAGAATTCATACGCGAGATCGCGGTGACAAATCGAGGCCTTGTCCCACGATTCGGGGAATCCGGGTTGGAGGATAACCTCGTCATTCAAGAGGTCGGGACGGATGCCGTAAAGGCCCTCGGTCAAGGCGCGTGACCAGACGCCAATCGGGTCGGCAAAGTCGCGATAGCACTCTCCGCGTGCAGCATCCAAATAGCTGATCTGTCCAAAGTTGAGTGGCGATGTGCCGAGATACATGTTGTCCAGTACGATGCCCTTCATCAGGTGGTAGGCCTGCTCGTTCATGCCCGCCTGCCAATAGGCCAGCGCGGCATGCATCACCTCCGCTACGGCCACGTTGTTGATCGACCAGATGTAGGGTTGCCAATCCGAGGTGGCAGGTAATGAATAGCGGTCCTCAAAGTCGGTCGAACGCACCGGCAGGTGGGGGAGTTCGCGCTGGGCATAGCAGGCCGAAAGAATCGCCTCCAAGGGCGTTCCTGCCTCCGAATCGATGGCGTGGTAGATGGTCCACAGGGCCGCCGAGGTGTGGAGACGCCGGTGTCCCATGCCGTCGCGATATTCGGCCCAATGGCCACCCGCTGCGTCCCACAACTGTTCGTGCATGGCTCGGTAGATTGCCTCCGCCTCCTTGCGATAGGGGGTGGGGTCTTCGCCAATGCGCTCGGCAATGCGGGCTGCTTTGCGATTTGCAAAGTAGTTGTAGGCTGACGAGTGGGTAGCTGCTCCGCCATTGTAGTAGAGGGCGTCGCTCGCCCAGATGCAGCAATAGCCATCGTAAAGGTGGTCTCCGTCGGGGTCAAAGTTGCGCTTCTCCCATTCCAAATGGAGTTTGATGGTCGGGAACATTTCGCGCATAAAGGCCTCGTCGCCCGTAGCTCGAATGTGGCGCAGCAGGGCGTCGATATAGACCAGATTCATGTCGTAGTGCGACATCTCGCGCTTGCCCGGACGACGGCAGATGTAGCCGTTGCTGTACATGGGTGTTCCCCATTGTTTCTCGGCTCGGGCGAGGTTGAGAGTCGAATCTTGGCGCGGATGGTTGTAGATGGGCTCCACGTCGCGTACCATGTTTTCGGCATAGGTGCGGAAGTGGGTTCGGGCACGCTCATGCCAACCCAATGCCGTGCCGACATAGGCGCCACGCCATCCGAGGTGCTCGGTGCGCCAACCAATGGCCCCATGCAGCCAGGTATGTCCGCTCCAAATGCCGTCCGCTGCTATGGCCAAGGCCTCGCCCACGGGGTTGAGCCACGGATCGGGAGTCTCGATTTTAAGACTCTCACTCAAGGCCTCACGCCCCTTCTCGGCTGTTGCGAAGAGGGCCTTTAATGCGCGTTGCGAGAGGTGTTTTTCGTTGCGTGGAAAGTAGGCTAAATAGCTGCTCTTTCCCGGCGCAAGTTCCAACTCGCCCACCAGGTGAGGCAATCGGCTTAACTTCTTCTCCTTCAAGGGTAAGATCAATGTCACCTCACCCTTTTCTTTGGCTTCGTAGCTGACTCCGATTCGATCGCCTTCCACCGTGTATTGGTTCGTGGTGCAGGTCGCAGGATCGAACGAAAAGGCCTCCGGGTCATCCACGCCCAGATCGCCGTTTCGGTAGAACTTGACACCGCTCACACTACCAAATTGTACGCCGATTTTTTGGCGCGTGCGGGTGGTGTTTGTGATGCGCCAAATGGCTCCGTCCGCCCCCTCGCGAAGCACCTCGACCGTCACTTCGATGCCCCCTTGTCGGTAGTCCATCTTACCCGGGGTGTAACGTGCCTCGCACACCCCATCCGGGAGCGAGAGTTGCAGGTTGCCACCCATGCCGGGCAGGTAGATACCAAACTCGGTACGATCGCTGCATTCGACTCGAAAACCGGTGTGTGCGCCGTAGAGCGCGCGGTTAAAGCGGGCCGTGCCATCAAGGGTAACCACACTGCCCCCATCCGGTCGATAGTGCAACGGACGGGGTGCAAAGGTGGTCTTGTTGAAGGTGTAATCTTCGTTCAGTTGCGGTTTCTGCTGCTGTTGTGCCGTCGCTGTGACGCTCCAAAGCAACAGAGCGAGCCAAAGTTGTTTCATATTCAAAATTGAATAGAAGCTTATTTGTCGAACTTAATAATTCTAAATTTTGAATTTACGGAAGCGGTTGGATGCCCTCCCAGCGTACATCCCACTGGCCGTTCTTCGGGAAGCCGGGGTTGTGCTCAGCGCAACCATCCCAACCGGCACACATCAGCGCGATGGCGGTCAGCAGACCACCGTTGCCGGGCAGGTAACAACGCAGACGTGCATCCTGGAAGTTGTGACCGTTCTTCAGGCAGGTGTTCGTGCGCTTCGACATCAAGAGGGCCGAAACCGCATTCTCAGGTTCGCCCAGACGTGTGGCGTTCATCGACACCATCGGGTAGTCCCAGCCCCACGTTTCGTCCCAATTCCAGTTGTCCCAGATCCACTCCTGGGTCTGCTTCATCACCTCAGGCTTCACGAGCGGCGAGTGGGGGAAGATGCCCACGGCGCCCAATACGGCGGGGTGGTCGGAGGTGAAACGTACATCCTCGTAGGTCTGCGGAGCCGTCTCGGCAGCCAAATACAGACCATCCTTCTCGGCCAACGGCGAGAGCTTCTCGATCAGCTCGTCCCACTCGGCATTGCGCTCCTTGCCCAGGCGCTCACGCCACAGCTGGGCCATCGACATCACGCAGTGCCACTGCGAAAGCTCGAACGGCGGATTGATCGTCTCGGCGGCACGCAGGGTCTCCTGAGCGGGGATGATGCCACGCAACTCGTAGCGATCCTGCTCGGCATTGTAGTCGGCAAAATCATACATCCACTCGGCCGTCTCCTCCACGAGCTGAGCATACTCCTCGAGCAGCTCCTGAGAGGGGTTGGCGCGGTAGCAGAGCTCCAATAGGTAGATCAGGTGGGGCTGCTGCCAAATGAGGAACGAACCGGTCTTCGAGGGGGCCTCCATGGCCGTCGGGTCGGTCATCTTCATCCAACGCAGACCCTTGAACCCCTGGCGGGCTGCAATCTGACGGGCTACGTCGGCAGCCGAATGGTACCACTTGAGGGTGCGCAGCAGCAGATCCTCGTGGCCGAAGAGGGCAAACTGAGCCTGGTGCCAGTAGATCATCTCGAGGTGGAATTTACCAAACCACGAGTTGTAGGTAAGGCCCGTCTCCTGCGGCGGGGTCGGACCGGCACACTGCACAGCCAGCAGATACTGCGACAGCACCACGCGGCGCTCCAACTCCTGTGCGCGCGGATCGGTGCAGTGGCTGAAATCCACCACGCCACCTTCCATCCAGAACTTGTTCCAATAGCTCTTTGCATCGGCAGCTACAGCCAAGATGTCGGCCTGCTCGGCCGTGGCTTTCTCCTGGAGGGGGGTGTAGTGTGCCGCCAAGGTCCACTGATCCTCCTCGGGCTGAATTGTAAAGTGGTTACGACCCTGCTGGGCTACGGTGGCCTTGCCCGTCCAATCCAGACGTACGTAGTAGCGCACCGTGTCGATCGTACGCAGCAGCGTCGCCGACTGCTCGGTCGAGGCTACAAGCTCCGTGTTGTGTTTCTCGTCAGCCGTCCAGTTGCAAGCATCATCCGTATGTGCCCCCGTGGGGTAGGCAAAACGGATGGCGATGGGTAGGTGTTTCTTGCCCGAGATCGTGGCCGTGATGCGGTCGGCTGCGGGGTCGCAAGCGGTCTCAACGGTGATCTGCTCACCCTCGACTGCAAAGGTCGAGTGGATCGTTCCATCCATCAGGTCGAGCGTCTGGTCAATGGCCGTCAGCTCCTCAGGGTTCAGCCCCTCAAAGCCCACTGCGCCCAGGTGCAGACGGTGGGGATTGACACGATACCAATCGGCAGCATGCTTACCACGACCCTCTGAGGGCTGGGTGGCATAGGGCTCAATTTGGCCATGGCCGAAGTCGTAGTTGCGCCACGACTCTTCGTGGCGGTAGTTCTCGGGATTTGCAAACGAGTGCCAGCCCCAGTCGCTCTGCGTGCCGAGGGGCACACCCTTGCTGTAGTGCTCGGGGAAGGATTGCAGGCCCGTCACGTCGACCGTCACAGCAAAGCCGCCATTACCGACCGTCAGTGAGGCCAGCGTGTCGACCTCCGTCAGGTGCGGATTGTTGCGCTCCAAGAGGGCTACGCGGTCAATCTTTTCGTTGTTGGCGCAGCTTACGGCCAATAGCGCAGCTGCCAAGAGTAGTTTTTTCATCGTATGTTGGTATTAGTTTATTTGCGATCTGCCTCCATCAGGAAGGTGTAGTTTTCGATGTTCGAGTAGCCATTCTCGGCAATCTTGGCCGCATCCGAACTGTCGTTCTTGTTCAGGCCGTATTGCTCCTCTACCTCGTCGGGAATGCCATCCTTGTCGCTATCCTTCGGGCGGTTGTCCGATGTGTTGATCTTCTGCCAGGTGTTGGCCAGGGGGTATTGTAACTCCTTGCGTTGGTCGCGGAAGATGGTGCCCTTTGTGCCCAGCGAGGTGAGCTCCTCGATCATGTAACCATCTACCTTGTCGCGTGCCGGCAGTGAGGCGCCGACATACTTTACGACCCAATCGTAGGCCTCTGCAGCCGTGCTCATGGTCTCAATTGCGGGGTGCTTCGACGAGGGCGCCGAGAGGAACGAGGGGGTTCCGCTGCAGTAGGTCGAGAAGTTCGAGGTCGTCAACTCGATGCCGTTCAGTACGCCATCTTTGTTCGGGTCGAAGTAGTTGCCTGCGAAGTAGGTGTCGAAGTTGGCATTTCCCTTCGTGAAGGGCTTGGTGGGGTTCTCCTGTGCAAGGACCTCGTAGTACTTATGTCCGGGGCCTGTCGGCGAGCAGATTGCGGGGTTGTTGTAGGTCTCCTCGCTCACCTTCTCGGCAGGCGTATTGCGCCATACATAGCAGGGGCCCTGGATGAAGTAGTTGTTCTCGATCTGGGTGTCGGAGTGACCCTCCGAGTTGCTCATGTCGTAGCAGGTCGACGAGCCCCAATTGTAGACTACGTTGTTGACGTATTGGTTCAGGCCCTTTACCTTGAAGTTGCGGGCCGAATTGTCAATCAGTAGGTTGCGGTAGATGGTCACACCCTCCGTGTCGGAGGTCTGAATCAGTCCGCCGCACGAGTGGTTCATGCAACCCTGGCCGATGATCGAGTTTTGGAGTGTGATCTTTTGCGGACGTACACCCTTGTTGTCGGTGCTGATCGAGAAGCACTCATCCGTAGCCCAGGTGAACGAGCAGTGGTCGTAGATGACATTTTCGCCACTCGACAGACCACCGGCGTCCAGGTTGTCCGAGCTCGAGGCCTGGCGACCGGTGCGTACACGCATATAGCGCACAATGAGGTTTGATGCGCCCGACGAAGCGACGCGGTTGTTGTAGATCT
>JAFZFJ010000113.1 GCA_017555975.1 Alistipes sp.
CTGCGATGGCTAAAGAGGTGCAACATAGTGGCACGGTGGAGCGTACCGAGAAGGGCAAAGTCATTGTCCGCATCACCTCGCGCAGTGCGTGTGGCTCGTGCGCCGCGAAGCAGGCTTGTGGCCTGGCCGAGGCTCAAGAGAAGGTCGTGGAGGTCTATACGGCTCGTTGGGCCGACTTTAAGGCCGGAGACGAGGTGCTGGTGGGAGTGCAACAGCGCGTAGGCATGAAGGCTGTGGCGCTGGCCTATGTGGGGGCGCTGGTGGTCCTGGTCGGTGCGTTGGTCGTGGCGGTCGAGGTGCTGAAGTGGAGCGACGGAATCGCTATCGGCGTGAGTGTGGCTGCGTTGGCGCTCTATTACGCCCTGCTGTGGCTCTTTAGAAATAAGATTGAACAATCAATTCAATTCACAATAACAACAAACAATTAAATGGAGGTATTATTTTACACGATCCTGACACTGTGCGTGTTGGGAATCCTCGCGGCGGTAATTCTCTACTTTGTGGCTCAGAAGTTCAAGGTAGAAGAGGATCCGCGCATCGACGAGGTGGAGAAGATGCTCCCCGGTGCCAATTGTGGTGGTTGCGGTTTCGCAGGCTGCCGTGGTCTTTCGGAGGCTCTTGTGAAGCGCGATGACATCTCCGCACTGTTCTGCCCCGTAGGTGGTGGTGACACGATGAAAGCCGTGGCCGCTTACCTGGGTAAGGCAGCTGCCGAGAAGGAACCGCAGACGGCAACGATTCGTTGCGGTGGTACGTGTGAGAAGCGTCCCCGCACGAATAAGTTCGACGGTGCCAAGTCGTGCGCCGTGGCCGCTTCGCTCTATGTGGGCGAGACGGGATGTGCTTTTGGTTGCTTGGGTTATGGCGATTGCGCCGACGTATGTTCGTTCGGTGCCATCACGATCAACCCCGCAACGGGTCTTCCGGAGGTCGATCCCGACAAGTGTACCGCTTGCGGTGCTTGTGTGAAGGCTTGTCCGAAGCGTGTGATCGAGCTGCGCAAGAAGTGGCCGAAGAACCGTGCGGTCTACGTATCGTGCGTGTCGAAGGATAAGGGCGCCGCTGTGATGAAGGCTTGCAAGGCCGGCTGTATTGCTTGTGGTAAGTGCGAGAAGGCTTGCGCGTTTGGTGCCATTACGGTTGAGGGTAACCTGGCCTACATCGATCCGCAGAAGTGTAAACTCTGCCGCAAGTGTGTAAACGAGTGCCCCACGGGTGCCATCAAGCTCGTAGGTATGGATCCGCTGCCGAAGGCTCCGAAGGCCGCTCCGGCTGCTCCGAAGGCTGCTCCGGCTGCTGCCGCTGCACCGAAGGCTGTTGAGGGTCCCGCTACGGTTGCGCTGAAGGCTTCGGGTACGAACCCCCTGATGCTCCTCAATGCCAAGAAGGCTGTGATGGATTCGAAGGCCGACAAGTCGGTTGAGGGTGCTGTGGTAGCGCTGAAGGAGTCGGGTCTCAAGCCGCTGAAGTTCATGCACTAAACCCACGAAGTTGTCAATAAACGAAAAACGCAAGATATGAAGACATTTCCCATGGGCGGAGTTCATCCGCAGGAAAATAAACTGAGCCGCGCCAAGGCAATCGAGGTGCTGCCTCTCCCCGAGGTGGTACAGATTCCGCTCGGCCAACATATCGGTGCACCCGCTACGGCCAAGGTAGCTAAGGGCGATAAGGTCCTCACGGGCCAGCTGATCGCTGAGGCTACGGGCTTCATGTCGGCCAACATCCACAGCCCGATCTCGGGTACGGTTCAGTCGGTTGATATGGTCGAGAACGGCCAGGGTCTGCGCCAGATGATGATCACGATCAAGCGTGAGGGCGACGAGTGGGTTCCCACGATCGATCGCTCGACGGAGATCAAGCGCGAGTGCACGCTCGACGCTGCTACGATCATTGCTAAGATCAAGGATGCCGGTATCGTCGGTATGGGTGGTGCTACGTTCCCCACGCACGTGAAGCTGTCGGTTCCTCCCGGAAAGAAGGCCGAGTGCCTGATTATCAACGGTGTTGAGTGTGAGCCCTACCTGACGTCGGACCACCGTACGATGTTGGAGCTGGGTGAGGAGATGCTCATCGGTGTGGAGATCCTGATGAAGGCCATCGGTGTCGATAAGGCCATCGTCGGTATCGAGAACAACAAGCCCGATGCCATTGCCCACCTCACGGAGCTGGCGAAGAAGTTCCAGGGTATCGTGATCGAGCCGCTGAAGGTGATGTATCCGCAGGGTGGTGAGAAGCAGCTCATCGCAGCTGTGACGGGCCGTCAGGTTCCGCCTCCTCCCGCACTGCCGATCGACGTAGGTGCAGTGGTTTGCAACGCCTCGACGACCTATGCCGTATATCGTGCCGTACAGAAGAATATGCCGCTCATCGAGCGCGTCGTAACCCTCACGGGTAAGGGCGTGAAGGAGCCGAAGAACCTCCTCACGCGTATGGGTACGCCCATCCAGACGCTTATCGACGCTGCCGGTGGTCTGCCGGAGGATGCCGGTAAGGTGATCAACGGTGGTCCGATGATGGGTCGCGCGATGATCAACCTCCAGTCGCCCGTTACGAAGGGCTGCTCGGGTATTACGATCATGAGCGGCAAGGATGCCGAGCGCAAGGAGATTGGTCAGTGCATGAAGTGTGCTAAGTGTGTTTCGGCTTGCCCGATGGGTCTGGAGCCCTACCTGCTGGCAAAGCTCTCGAAGAAGCGCCAGTGGGAGCAGATCGAGGCCGAGATGATCACCTCGTGCATCGAGTGCGGTTGCTGCCAGTCGACCTGCCCCGCCTACCTGCCCCTGTTGGATTGGGTACGTCTGGGTAAGCAGACCGTGATGGGTCTGAGTCGCGCACGTATGGCCGCACAGGCACCTAAAAAGTAAATCAGAAAAAAGTAATAAACTATGGCTAACAAACTTATTGTCTCGCCGTCGCCCCACGTACAGTCGAGCCAGTCAACGACCTCGATCATGCGC
>JAFZFJ010000114.1 GCA_017555975.1 Alistipes sp.
AAAGGGAGATAGTCACTAAGGCTATTTCCCTTTTTGTTGAGCTAACTTTTAACTTTTAATTTTCAACTTTCAACTTTAAAATCTGTTCCTCGGCTTTGGCCACTAAGTTGTCGGCCTGCTTCTGAGCCTCCTTGACGAGTTTATCGCCGGCCGCCTTAGCTGCAATCTCGGCCAACTTACCCTTTTTCGAAGCCTCTGCAACCAGTTTGGCGCTCTGCTCCTCAGCTGCAGCTACGAGTTTCTCACCTGCACGATGAGCCTCCTGACGCAGATTTTCGGCCTGCTTCTCAATCTCCTCCGAGAGCGTTTCGCTACCCGTTAGCTTCTGCACCTGCTCATTCACGGCACTCTTCACCGCCTCCTGAGCCGCCTCCTTCAAACCGAGCTTGATCTCAGGCTTCGAGAAGCTGCCACCGATGCCGACATTGATCGTGCTAAGCAACCCCTTGGTCGCGCCTTCGGGCAGGGTCACCTTGGCCGTATAGTCGATCGTCTGGTCCAGACCCGTCGAACCCGACAGGGTCATCTTCGTATCACCCATCTTCAAGTCAAAGGGCTTGGTCGAGATACGACCATCCTTAATTGCAAAGTCAATCAGCACATTTTCTGCCTCGATGAGCTTCAGTTTATCCGAGTTGAGTGCCTTGGCCAAGGCATCAAGCACCCCAATATTTTGCAGACGGATGCTGGCCGACGAGAGCTGACCCGATGCATTCACAGAGTTCATCACGGGCGACATCTGATCATCCAGGCGGGTCGAGAGATCCATGGCGAGCGAGTAGTTACCACCCGTCTTCTCGAAG
Organism: Alistipes sp.; assembly: GCA_017555975.1. Lineage (GTDB taxonomy): Bacteria > Bacteroidota > Bacteroidia > Bacteroidales > Rikenellaceae > Alistipes. The sequence continues at coordinate 804 of JAFZFJ010000114.1, forward strand.
AGCGGTACCAGCTTCTGCACCAGCTCCAGCTGGCGGAAGGTCTCCTGGAACGAAGCCTGCTTCAGCGCCAGGTTCATCGTAAAGGCGGGTTTTTCGGGATCGGTCGTTGTGTACTTACCCGATGCCGTTGCACGACCCTCAAAGAGTCCCATTCCCAACTTATCGAGCGACAATACACCGTCCTTGAGCGACATACCACCCTCCACATCGGTGATGGTCATCTGCTGGAAGAGGATCTTCTTCAGGTTGGTCGAGAGCGAGAGATCGAGGTTCTCGGGAACCACAATAACTCCGGCCTCCGCCGTTTCAGTCGAGGTTGTAGTCGGCGTCTCGGTAGCCGAAGCCTCATCCGAGGCCATCGACTCCATCAGTTGGTTCAGATTCAGCCACTCCGACTTGACATACAGACGACCCGAAAGCTGATCGCCACGAAGCAGATAGCCCAGGTAATTCTTCAGCTGACCGTTGGCCGAGAGGTCGCTCTCGCCCACCATCACCGACAACTCGCCGAGAGTCATTGCTGAAGGCGAAATCGTAGCCGCAGCGCGCGAAATCTTCACGGGCGGCAACGAAGCCATATCAAGCCCCAACTGCTCCACCACGAACGTTCCCTTGGCCTGCAACTGCTCATAGCGCTGTGTCTCCAGGTCGGACATGCGACCGGCAGCCGACAGATCAGCCATAATAATACCCGCAAGTTGCATATCTTCGAGCGGATAGACCTGCTCGATCATGCCCAAATTGAGCTTACCGTTCACCGTTGCACGCAGCACGGGATCGCTCACCAGGTTCGTACCATAGAAGGTGGCCGACACCTTGTTATCGGCCATGCGCAACCCAAAGTGCGAGAGATCCACCACCGTGCGATCCATCAAACCACCCGGACTCGAGACTTTCGCCGTCAGGTTGATATCGGTCACCGCCTTCGGCAGCGAGGCATACTGGAAGCGACCCTCCTGAACGTTGGCATTGAGCTCAAAGGCGGGCAACGAAGCCCCCTGCAACTGACCACGAGCCCAGGCCGACAAAGACAACTCGCCACCGGCCGTAAGGCTACGGAAATCCTTCGTATAAAAAGCCGGAATGAGCGACAGCACATCCTTAAACTGCACCAGATCGGTATTCAGTTTAAGATCCATCAGCACCGACTCATTCTCCAACAGCTGTGCCCAACCATCCAGGGTCAGCGTAATCGAGTTCAAACGCAAGGTGTTCTTCTCAAAGGTAAAGCGCTGCTCTGCCAAATTGGCCGCAATCGCCGCATCGAACTCCAACTCCACATCCGAGAGCATCGTCACCACGCCCGATTTGAAGTAGACGCGCTGCATCGTTAAATTCAGATCCAAGTCACTCTCGGCAGCCGACAAATCGCCTCTGAGGCGCAGATTAAGCGGCTCGGTCGAGAAGGCCATCTTGGTTGAATCATCCTCATAACGAATCACTGCATCGTTGATGCGAAAATCCTTCACGGCCAACTTAAAAGCCGAAGTCGAAGCCGACTCTGCAACCGTTTCTGTCGCAACCTCCTCCGCAGGCTCCTCGGTGGGTTTCATCACATCCCAATTCACAACGCCATCGGCCTCCTTGCGAGCATGGATCAATGGCTCGTCAAGCAGCACCTTCTTCACGACGATTCCGTCGCCCGTGATAAGCGACAACGGACTAACTACCGCCGAGATACGCTCTGCGGCCACAATCGTATCACCCTCGAAACGATCCACGCCTACCAGGGTCAGCCCCTTCAGGTCAAGCGATGCATTCGGAAAATGGCGGATAAGGCTAATGCCGAGCTTCTCGAAATCGAGCTGTGCGCGCAACAGTGCATTGGCCTCGGTCTTGACGATATCGGAGATCTTACCGCTGAGCAACGTCGGAGCGATAAGCACGATTGCCCACAAAACGACGCAGGCAACCACGATGTTTTTAACCATTTTTTTCATGGCTGAAAAATGTTTATTTGGAACAAAGATACTATTTTTCCCTCAAAAGCATACTCCGTTGTGGGGAAAAAGATTATCTTTGCATCGATCGAAGTATTTTACAGATGAAAAAACTGGTTATCATACCCACCTACAACGAGCGCGAGAATATCGAGGCGATGATCGAAAAGGTGATGTCGCTTGCGGGCGGTTTCGACCTGCTGGTCATTGACGACGGCTCGCCCGACGGCACTGCCGAGGTGGTCGAGAGCTACCGCCAGGCCTACCACGGACGCATCCACCTGATTCGTCGTGCCGGCAAGCAGGGGCTCGGAACGGCCTACCTGGCCGGTTTTGCGTGGGGCCTGAACGAGGGTTACGACTACCTCTGCGAAATGGATTGCGACTTCTCGCACAACCCCGACGATTTGGAGCGTCTGGTGGCAGCAGCCGAGGCGGGTGGTGATGTGGTGGTCGGTTCGCGCTACGTCAAGGGGGTGAATGTGGTCAATTGGCCCATGTCGCGTCTTCTGCTCTCCTTCTTCGCCTCGAAGTATGTCCGCATCGTCACAGGCATGCCGGTAAACGATGCCACGGCCGGTTTTGTCTGCTACACGCGTAAAGCCCTGGAACAGATTCTCAAAAACGAAATCGAGATGAAGGGCTACGGCTTCCAGATCGAGATGAAATACACCGCTTGGCGCTTGGGGCTGAAGCTGCACGAAGAGTCGATCATCTTCACCGAGCGTCGCGAGGGCGCCTCGAAGATGTCGGGCGGCATCTTTGGCGAAGCCTTATTCGGAGTGATGAAACTCCGCTTCAAAAAGTTGAAAGTTAAAAATTGAAAGCTGAAAGTTATTTTATCGTGCTTTCAGCCGCTCAACAAAAAAAAATTGGGAGATAGCTTTTTTCGGTAGCTATCTCCCTTTTTGTTGTGCTAACTTTCAACGCGAAGCTATCGCTCAAACTCTACGACCAGCACACCACGTGCAGGAACGGTCGTCTGATCACTCATCTCAATCGGCTCGCCCGTCAAGACGTTTCGGCCATTCTTGAGCGTCGAGGCAATCTCGGCGTAGTGCGACCAGGGCACCGCCTTCTTTCCGCGCGAATTATTGGCAAAGACAAAGACCGCCTCCTGATCCGTATAGCGGAAGAAGGCATAGGTATTGTGCTCTCGATCCACAAAGTGGAGCGTCTTGCCCGCATGGATCACCTCTTTCGTCTTGCGCCACTGGAAAATCTTACGCGTGAAGTCGAAGAGCTCCTTCACATCCCCCGTGCGGCCCTCCTCGGTAAAGAGGTTCACCTTATCGCCTTCCCAGCCACCCGGAGTATCGACACGCAGACCGCCATGGCCCTGCTTCAGATCCACCGAGCGGATCATCAACTCGTCACCCGTATAGATCTGCGGATAACCGCGCATGGTAGCCAACAATGCCATGGCAATCTTCATGCGGCCCACATTGCCCTTCAGCACATCGGCCGTACGATCCGTATCGTGGTTACCCGAGAAGATCATCATCTTCGAAAGGTCGTGGTAGACAAAGTCGTCGGCCACGGTGTTGTAGATGCGAATCATGCCGGCATCCCACTTCACCGAGTCGGTCGAGAGGGCAGCACACATCGCATCACGCAACGGGAAGTCCATGATCGAGGGCAGGTGGGTATCAAAGCCATCCTTATTCGGATTGCCACCCTGCCAGTAGGCCAGCTGCGGGATGTCACCCGTCCAGCACTCGCCCACGATATTGAGGTTGGGATACTCGGCCAAAACCGCCTCGCACCACGCACTCATCGGCTGCTTCTCGTTGTAGGGATAGGTATCAACACGCAGACCATCCAGATCGGCCCACTCGATCCACCACACAGCCCACTGCTTGAAGTACTGCAGCAGATAGGGGTTATCGAGGTTCATATCGGGCATCGACGTATCAAACCAACCACTCTCCTGCAACTTCAGATCATACTGCGAAGCATTGGGATCCATGTTGGTCGAGAAGAGGGCATTGGTGCGCGTGAAGGTGGGGAACTGGTGAATCCAATCCGCAAACGGAAGATCCTCCATCCACCAGTGCGCCATGCCACAATGGTTCGTGACGATATCCATGATAATCTTCAGGTCACGCTTGTGAGCCTCGGCCACGTACTCGCGATAGAGTTCGTTCGTACCCATGCGCGGGTCGATGTGGTAGTAATCGGCACACGCATAACCATGATAGGAGTACATCGGCTCATTATCGAGCAACAAGGGTGTTGACCAGATGGCCGTCATACCCAGGTCTGCGATGTAGTCCAGATGGTCGATCATACCCTGCAGGTCACCACCATGACGGCCATGCAGGTGCTTTCGGTCGGCCTTTTCGAGCGTATCCTCCGTGCTGTCGATCTCAGGGTTACCATCGGCAAAGCGGTCGGGCATCAAGAGGTAGATGGCATCCGCCGTCGTGAAGCTCTGACGCTCGCGCGAGCCTTCGCGACGAGCATCCAGTTCATAGGCCACCTTAAACTGCTCCTCGCCACGTGTAAAGACCAGGTAGCGCGTACCGGGCTCAGCCGAGGCATCGATCTCGACATCGAGAAAGAGGTAGTTAGGACTTTCTGCCTTATGGACCTGCTTGATGCGTGCACCACCACCCTCCAAGGTCGGCGTATACTCCGAGATTCCCTCGCCCTGCACCAACAGCTGCAGGGGGGTATTCATACCTACCCACCACGAGAGCGGCTCGACACGCGTCACCTCATGCTCGGCATCGGCAACCGATGCAGGGTCAAACTTTTCGGCTGCAGTACACGAAACTACGGTCATGGCCACTACAGGAATTAAAAGTGATTTCAGATTCATTGTCTTCGATTGAAAAAAGCGTATGGAGGGTTACCAACGGAACCCTACCATACGCACCCACCAATCCATTTGGGTTTTATTTCGTCAAAATTACATAGGCCCAGGGCTCCAGGAGCAGCTCCTTGCCCGACTCTACGACAACCTGCTCGCCCGTCATGGCGCAGATGTACTCACCGGCAGCCTCCACGGTCGGGATCACCGACTGCGGCTCGGTCGAGAGGTTAAACAGGCAGACAGCCTTGCTGCCCTCTACCTCACGCGTGAAGGCCAGCACCTCCTCTACGACACCCGTCATGTAGACCAGCTCGCCACCCTTCTCGCCGGCCCAGAGGGCGGGCGTCGTGTGACGCAGCGTATTGAGCGTGCGATACAGGTCCGTATACTCGTTCTCCTCCCAACCCGGGATGGGGTCCTTCTCAAAGAACTCGAAGCGGTGGTCGTAGCCTACCTCCTGACCCGTGTAGATCAGCGGCTGACCCTGCGGCAAGACATAGGTCAACGCAGCGAAGGTCTTGGCAGCAGCACCCAAGCGCTCGAACTCGGTACCCGACCACGAGTTCTCATCGTGGTTCGAGGTAAACATAAGCTGAATAGCCTCACGCGGATACTCGGTCGTAAACTCCTCGATCCACTGCTTCAGATCGCCCGTCGTCTGCTTACCCTGCGCAATATCGTTCATCACATCCTTCAATTTCCAGGCGTAGCAGGCGTCGAAACCATCAGCATGGAAGTTCGAACCCTCACCCTCGGCCAGGAAATAGACATCGGGATTGATCGCCTTCACCTCACGCCACGACTCGGTCCAGAAATCATCGGGCATCTCACCGGCTACATCGCAACGGAAACCATCTACTCCCTTCTCGATCCAGAACTTCTGAACCTCCTTCATCGCTACGCGGACCTCGTCGCAAGCATAGTTCAGCTTGGCGATATCCCACCAGTCATACTGCACCACAGGCTCACCCACCGAGTCGCGCACATACCACTCGGCCGGCTGCTCCGTAACCCACGCTGCATCGGGCGAGGTGTGGTTAGCCACGTAGTCCAAAATTACCTTGAAGCCCAGTTCGTGGGCCTTGTTCAGGAAACGCTCGAAATCGGCCATCGTACCAAACTCGGGATTTACCTCGCAGTAGTTCTTAATGGCATAGTACGAACCCAGCGAACCCTTGCGACCCTTCTCACCAATGGGGTGAATCGGCATGAGCCAAATGATATCAACACCCAGCTCCTTGAGGAACGGAAGACGCTCCTCGGCAGCGGCAAAGGTACCCTCCGGCGTCTGCTGACGCACGTTCATCTCATAAACCACCGAATTGTAGACCCAATCGGCATGTGCCCCTGCAGGTGCAGCCACCGGGGTGCAGCTGCCAAGCAGCAGACCGCACAATGCGCCAACGAGCGCAACAAAACTCAAATTACGTTTCATCCTCTTTTATTATTTAGTTTTTCGTTAAAATCTCAAACGCATTGCCCTTCACCTCCACAGTCAGACGGCCGTCAGCCGCACAAGTAAAGGTATGGCCAAACTCAGCCTTAAGGGGCTGATTCAGATCGATGCCCTTCGGCAGCACACACTCCACCGTAGCATCTTCGTCGCCCGTATTAAGGACGACAACCACCCACTCACCCATATAGACGCGCAGATAGGCCCACACCTTCTCGGTCAATTGCAGCGTAAACAGATCGCCATAGATGAGCGGCAGGTGCTCACGACGTAACGAAGTGAGCTGACGCGTCGTGGCCAACTCGGCCTGCTCGGCCTCGTTGTAGCCCTCAAAACGCATCATGCGGCGGTTATCGGGATCGTTACCACCCGGCTCGCCATACTCATCGCCCTGATAGATGCAAGGAACACCCGGGATGGTCATGTTGAGCGCATTGATCAGTGCCAGTTTCTTGTAGCCCACCGGATCGCCCACCTCAATCGTGCGCGTCCAACCGGCCAGCTTGTGGTCCTCATCCGGATCGAGCGTACCACCGGCCAACGAGATCAGACGACCCTTGTCGTGGTTACCCGTGATGTTACCCATCGTGTGGTGCGCACCATAGGCTGCGAGCGACTGCTCCACCACATTGGCCAACGCCTTGACCGAATGGCCGCGCGTCAGCACATCGAGTGCCGTATGATAGACATTGAAATCAAACTGTGCGTTGATCATACCGCTACGCACATACGAGCCAATCAACTCGGGCGAACCGTACGTCTCACCAATCTGCCACAGGTTCTTCTCCGGCACGGCACGCTTCATCTTCTTCGTGAGCGTACGCCAGTAGTTGAGCGGGATATGCTTGCAGGCATCGTGGCGGAAACCGTCAAAATCGAAGTTTTGCATCCAATAGACCGCCGAATCGGTCATCGGCTCAACCACCTCCACACGCTCGTGGTCGAGGCTCGGGATGTGCTCATCGAACCAGGTCGTCAGACGCTGCTCGTCCCACAGACCGAGGTTCTTACGGCCATCGGCCAGGATGAGCGGGGTCACCCAATCGGGGTGCTCCTGCAGCACCGGCGAATTGATATGCAGGTGGTTAGCCACATAGTCCAGCACCACATTCAAATTATGCTCGTGGGCCGTCGAGAGCATCTCGCGCAGCTCCTCCTCCGTACCGAAACGATGGTCTACGACCGTCGTATAGATGGGCCAATAGCCATGGTAACCCGAAAAGCGGGTATAAGGCGTCTGATTCAAGCCCCAGGCATCCTCGGGATTCTGCGTGATGGGCGAGATCCAAATCGTGGTCATGCCCAAATCGGTAAAGAAGCCCTCCTTGATTTTCTGTGTAATACCCTTCAAGTCGCCACCTTGGTAGTCGGCCTGCGGCAATACATCGGCACGATTGAGTGGCTTATTATTCTCCGCCTTGCCATCCTGGAAGCGGTCGATCATGAGCGAATAGAGGATCTGTGCCTCGTGATCGTGACGCGTCAGATCGGCCGTCGAACTTACGACGCGACCGCGCTTGAGCGGCACCAGTACATCGTTGAACAGACCATCCGGCGTAGCGGCATAGATACGCAGAAACGAGCGCTCGCACTGAGCAGCATCGCGCGGAATCAACACCTCGAACGACTCCTCACCACGCACCACATACTGCTCCGGCAGGCGGCAGTTCTGCCACATGGCCACCACCTCGATCGGACGCATCGAAGCCTCCACGGCCACCATGCGCATCAGCTCGCCACCGGTAAAAATATGGGCATGCTCGTTGCGCTCTCCCTTCAGAGCTACAATCGAGCACTTCTGTCCATCCTTCCAGGCTTCGATGGTCGTCACGAAGGCTTTATCGGGGCTTGTCACCTCAAACTCCGACCAATCCTCCTGCAGGGAATTCAGCGTCAGGAAGTCCCCCTCGACAGTCAACGAGTCGGCACCATCCCACGTAGGCAGATAGTCGGTCAAAAAGTGTTGCTGCGTACCGGCGGCAAGGCGCATCGGCACAATCGGCGCGCCCGTAGCTTCGGGTGCGACCTCGGTAAAGAGCGCTCCGTTGCAGGCAGCCAAGGCGACAGCAACGAGCATCAAAACGACTTTTTTCATATCTTTTTTAAGTTTCATTTTCGGCTTAGTTCCCGCTACTCGGCAATATCGAGCATCCAATCGATACCCTCGTGCAGGTTGTTCTTATTCGTAAAATCCCAATAGGAGTTATTCTCCCAAGTCGAGCCATTGGCCCAGGCGGCAGGATAGGTATAGAAACCATACTTGCGCGCACCGGTCGTCGTGTTGGTAATCACATCCGAGAGCGACTCCGTGCCCCAGGTAATCACACCCGCACCACCACCGGCCTTCACCTCCTCGGCCAACGCCTTGAGCCAGGCACGTTGCTTCGCGGGGGTGTAATTCACCGCATTTGTTGCATCGTTCCAATCGGGATAATTGTAGGCATTCGAGCACCAATCGCCCATCCACTGACCGGCAGCGTTGTTACCCGTCGTGAACGAGTGGGCCGTCTCCAGAATCACCGCAGGGGCGTTAAAATCAGTTTTGCAAATCGACACCAACTGTTGGATCGACTGGTAGGGATTCGTGTGGCCGATATCCGTACCCGGATACCACGAGATTCCGATCAGGTCGAAATCCGAACCTCCTGCTGCGACGATCTGCTTGGCGTAGTTGTAGACCTTCGAAGGGTTGGCAATGTGGAGCAGCGTCTTCACATTCGGATTGTACTGCTTGGCGTAGTCGCGTACCGCCTTAAAGCCCATCTTCAACAGTTTACCCGTGCGCGTACCATCCGAAGCGGCACTTGCCGAAGGTTTCAGAAAGCCGATATTGACCTCATTACCCACCGCCACTACGCGCGGATAGATCTGCTCCTGCGTGGCCAACTTGACGAGCGTTTCGTAGATCCACTCATAGAGTTTCTCGCCCAACGCCTCGTCGCTCAACCCCTGCCAAGCCTTCGGCGTAAGGTTGTGGTCGGCGCCATTGGCCGTATAGCTATCGGCGTCGGGTTTCAGTGTCAGCAGCACATCGAGACGATTGGCAGCAGCACGTTTGGCATCCTTCACCACCGTCCCATAGTCGGCCCAGGTGATGCTTTGCCCCTCATACTGCGCAAAGGGCTCCTTATTGAGCTGCAAACGGACGATGTTGGCTCCGTGATTCTTCATCGAGAGGTAGGGGTCGGTCACCTTGTCCTGCTCCAGATACTGCAAGCCGTAGGATTCGAGGAAGGAGGCAAACGACATGGTCGACCCCTTCATGAAGCCCGTCGAGAAATACTCGGGAGTCACCACCGGTTCCGGCGTAGGGTCGGGATCGGGTGTCGGAGTTGGCGCAGGAGGCGGCGTAGGGGTAGGCTCTTCACCACCCGTTCCATCACCTCCGCAAGCCACCAACACAGCGGCGAGCATCAACATCGAAATCCAACGTCTAAGCATCTTATCCTTTTTTATACGTTATTTCAAGAGGAATACCACCGTCGAGAAGCCCGGCATCTTCACCGTCTTACCCGTCAATGCGATATCGCCACCCACAACAGCTACTGCCTTGTCCACCGTATCGTTGATAGTCACCTCAATCGGCTGACCGGCTACGTTGTGCATCACGAGCAGCTTCTGGCCGTTGTACTCGCGGTAGAAGGCCGAGAGCGCCGCCGGGTAGGCCGTCGTGTTGTAGCAAGCCGTCAGCGAACCGAGCTCGGTCATGGCGGGATAGATGTTACGCAGCTGACCCAGCGTGCGGTAGGTATTGAGAATCGAATTGGTCTGCTTCTCCAAATCGGCCACCGAGTTCAACTTATCGAACGACGGGAGCAGGGCACCCGTATATTTCGGATACTCGGTCGACGACCACTTCATCGGCTGACGCACGTAAATGTCGTTGCTCTCCTTCGTGCCCGTGTAACCCAGCTCCTCGCCATAGTATACCACCGGACGGCCCGAGAGGGTCATCAGCAGGGCACCGGCCATGCGCATGCGGTTCACATTGCCCTCCAAATCCGAACCGGCACGATGCTCGTCGTGGTTCGTCAGCTTCACGGCGTCGATGTAGGTCGACTTGGCATTTTTGAGCTGCGTCTGGATATTCTTCAGACCCGAAGCAATATTGCGACCCGTACCGCTGTTGAGGCCTGCGGGCAACACATTCCACCAGAAGTCGAAGTTGAAGCACGAGAGCGGCGTATTCTTAGCAAAGCCCGACACAACACCCGTACCATCAAAGATCTCGGCTACCAGGTAGAGATCCTGACCGTTGTACTGCGGCTTGGTCTTGTAGTAGGCGTTCAGATCGCTGTGGAAGTTGCTCCAGAAGGTATAGTCGCGCGAGTCGATCGACCAAATTCCGTAGACGTGCTTGGCAGCATCGAGACGGAAGCCATCCACGCCCTTATCCAACCAACCCTTAACCGAAGCGATAATGGCCTGGTAGGGCTTGTTCTCACGCAGGTTGCCGATCTCGCCGTAGTTCAACTCGGGCATCCACAGACCGAAGATCGGCGCAAAAATCTTCAGCGACTTCATCGACTCGAACTGGATATCGGCAGCCGTCGAATTGTTCAGCGCATACTCGACACCCTCCTTAATGTAGCTGCCATTACCGCCATACTTCGTTCCGCCATCCCAGCTCGTATCCGAGGTGCGCACCAGGAAGCCCCAGGGCGACTTGAAGTCCACGACAATCTCATAGATGCCGTTACCCTTGTCGTAAAGACGATAGGCCACACCCGGATCACCGAAGTAGATGAACATCTTCACATTCGTATCCGAGTTCGATGCCTGAGCCGCCTCCGTGCTCTTCTCCACCTTCACGGTCGAGGGTTTGCCGGCAGAGGCCTTGATCGTAAACTTATAACGGATCGTCTCGGCAGCAGGATCGGTATAACCATCGGGGGTGTACCAATCGGCCGAGTTATAGCTCGAGATCATCGGGAACTTGCGGGCTGCGACATCGGCAGCGGGGTTGTACGAGAGGTTGTACCAATTCCAGTACTCGCTCTCTTCGCCCTTGGCCAGCGCATCCGTATACCACGAATGGCCCTTACCCGTGTGGTTCACCACATAGTCGAGGTAGATCTTGATATTTTTCGCGTGGGCCACCTGCACCAGATTCTCGAAATCGGCCATCGTACCAAACTGCGGATTGACGGCCGTGTAGTCGCGTACGTCGTAGCCGTGGTACGAATCGGCGGGATGGATCGGCGAGAGCCAAATGGCACCAGCACCGAGCGAGGCGATATAATCCATCTTCTGGGCAATACCGTTGAAGTCACCGCATCCGTCGCCATTGCTATCGGCAAAGGCATAGACCAGCACCTCGTAAATCATCTCGCCGCGGGTTTTGCCATCCCACTGGTCGGGCTGAGCCACGAGAAAATCCGACGCAGCAGCGTTGGCAGCCTGCGTCACGGTAATCGTCTTCGAATAGCCACCGGCAGCCGTCACGGTCAGCTCTGCCGTGCGCTCCTTGCCCGTGTTGGCCTTCGCGATGATCGCCGTTTTGAAGCTACCCTTCTGACCACTGCTCTGGAACGGATAGCACCAATCGCACTTCGAGATGGTCCATGCGGCCGGTGAGGTGATCTGAATCTCCTGCTCACCACTCGCAGCCGTGAAGCTAAGCGTGGTGGGGGTCACAGTCAGTTCGGTCGGGGTTTGCGGGCCTTCGGGTTCGTCCGTGCCGCCATCGCCACCGCAGGCCGTCATCAGGGCCAGTGCAGCTACAAGCAACGTCAGTTGCAGATAGTCAAAAAATCGTTTCATGATGAAATTGTGTTTTATTGTTATTGGTGACCGATGCACCGATCAAAGTGCATCGGCCTAAACACAACCCGCAGCCTCCTTTTATCGAAGGCTGTGGGTTGGGAAAATCAGTTTACTGAGCAGGCGTCCACTTGATGTTGTAGACATTGATACCGCTACCCAGGCAGTGGAAGTTGATCACCGAACCGGCCTTTGCCGACGAGCAATCAATCGTGTGAACCTTAGCGTCCTCACCGCTTACCGGAGCCAGGTAGCCCGGATCGGTGTAGTTGGCATTCTGGTCAACCCAAACGCCCAGATAACGCTCCTCGCTCTTGTTCGACGAACGGATCGTCAACTCCAGCGTACCGGGACCCGATACGGTCAGTGCCAGGGTCTGCTTATCGAAAGCACCCGAACCACCGTACTGGATACGATACTTACCGCCATCCGAACCGAACTTGCACTTACCCTCACCGGCAATAAACTTCAGACCGTTACCGAAGTCCAGGTCCTCCTTAACCTCGGTGTTCTTATCGCTACCCGATACGGTCTCGAAGAAGTTCTTGAAGATATCGTTGCCCCACTCCAGCGGCGTTGCCGGTGCGGGAGGCGTTACGGGCTGCTCCTCGATCTTCTCGATCTTGATCTTGGCAGGCGAGTTCTTTACGACAGCCGTACCATCCAGCGTGGGATAGAACGAGATGTTGTACTTACCGTCAGCGGCTACCGACATATCGGCGCTACCACCACTGCAGGTCAGCTCTACCTCAACACCCAGCTCTACGACGCCCTTCGAAGCCAAGCCCCAGTTGAAGGCATCGTCCCAAGCACCGGCCTTGCGTACCTTGAAGGTATCGGTAGCTGCAAGCGTAACGTTCTCCACCGTAAAGTGGCCATCAGCCTGCTGCGTGAACTTAATGTCGTTGTTCCATTCGCCACCAACACCAATCAGACCTACCTCGATCTGCTCCGATGCCGGAGCGGGAGGCGTTACCGTACCAACCGACTCAATCAGCAGCTCGCTCGTAGCGGCATAGAAGGTCAGGTTAAAGGTACCCGTAGCAGGCATTACGATATTAGCACCGTTGTTGCTCGTCAGCGCGAACTTCTGATCCAGCACGACCGTAGCAGCGGCACCGTAGCTAACCGTCCAAGCATAGTCCTCGCAGATCTTAAACTCGGCGTAGGCCTCCATGGCGATGTTCGAAAGCGTATAAACGTCCGAACCGGCAGCAGTCATCGTGTAGGTCGTATCGGTTGCGCTCCAACCGTTGATCGTACCAGCCAGGCTATAGGTGTGAGCGGCGGGAGCGGGCGTACCCGGAACCTCACCTACGTTCATCACATAAGCCACACCCGTCGTGGGGTTGAAGTAGATGTCATACGTACCCTCAGCAGGAACGGGGATATTTGCACCCGGCTGCGTCAGCGTGATGGCAACACCTACGGTCGTGGCAGCACCGTCGCTACCCCAGCAGTTAGCATCAGCCCACGAGTGGTCCTTCTTGAACTTGAAGCCGTTGCCGGCAACTACCGCCTGGCCCTTCAGCACATAGTAACCATCACCGTTGTCGGTCATATCCGTATCGCTCCAACCGTTGAAATCACCGGCTACCGAATAAACGGTCTCGGTCGGCGTGGGAGGAACAACCGGCTCACCGGCATCGTTCGGGGTCTTACCCGGCGTCATCACGTAAAGCTTCAGGTCGGCAGGATAGAAGTAGAGGTCGTACGTACCGGTCGTCTCCACCATCATATCCTTGCTACCACCACCGCACATCAGCGTGATCTCGCTATCAATAGCAACCACACCACCGTTCAACGTACCGTAGTTCTCCTTATCATTCCACTCGTTGTTAGCACGAATCTTGAAGCCCTCATTGGCGTTCAGAGCCTGACCCAGCAGTACATACTCGCCGTTAGCCTTCGCCGTGAAAGCAATGTCGGGCGAACCACCCCAGCTATTCAGCACACCTACCAAACCGTAGTTCACAGCAGGAGCAGGAAGCTCCTCACCAGCCGTCAGTGCCATAAACTCCTTCGTCTCGGCGTTGAAGTAGAAGTCATAGGTACCGGCAGCAATCGACAGATTCTTACCGTTGGCAACCAGCGTCTCGGTAGCACCTACAGTCAGCGCATAAGGCTCTACATCACCTGCAGCACCGTAGTTCTCGGCCCAGTCGTTTGCGAAGCGAACCTTGAACTGATCATCAGCCGTTACCGTTACGTTCTTCACGGCAACATAAGCCGAACCCTCAACAGCAACAAACTCCATATCGGGCGTACCACCCCACGAGTTGATCGTACCAACCAAACCATAGCTCGACGACGGGAGCTCGGCACCGGCCGCTACAGCGATCAGCTCCTTGGTTTTGGGATAGAAGTAGATGTCATACGAACCGGCAGCCATCGACATATTCTTACCACCGGCAACCAGCGTAACCTTCGTATCAACGGCAATCATAGCGGGCTCATCATCGCCCTGAGCACCGTAGTTCTCGGCCCAATCGCTGTCCACGCGAACCTTGATCTGATCCTCAGCCGTCAGCATTACGTTCTTCACAACCTTGTAATCCTTGCCCTCAACAGCCTCAAATACCAGGTCTGCCGTCTCGCCCCAGTTGTTGATCGTACCAACCAGGCCATAGTTCTTGGCCATCGGATCCTCGATTACGACATCACCCGTCTTCGTGAAGTTCAGGGCATAGTTCGTATTGTTCGAGAGGTTCATCGTCACGTCATAGATACCCGGCTCCGAAGCGATATCCGAGCCACCGAAGGTCATGTTGTTCGGGTCACCACCGAGGTTGTAAGCCGTAGGATCGTTCCAAGGATCACCCCAGTTATCGTTTACGCGTACCTTGTAAGCACCCTCACCCAGCTCGATCGCCTTGATCTCCATGGCGCCCGTCTCGGGATTGTAGGTAAAGTTCTGCTGGGCATCCCAACCACCGGCCGTAGCCGAACCGATCAGACCGATCGACTCGATCTTACCGAGGGTCATCGTACCCTTCGAGAGGTCTACATAGACTACATACGAACCCTCCTCGGGCGTGATGTTGTCACCAATAGCAGCACCGATCGTGTAGTTTACACCATCCTCGGTCTGACCACCGACCCACTGAGCCTCCTCGGTCTTCGGGTGCAGGTAGTAGATCTTCATGCCCCACGTAGCACCGTAGTACGATACCAGACCGTGGTAAACACCCGTATTCGGATCACCCTTCAGGATGGGCGACGTAGCAGCCGTATCACCCCAGTTCAGACCACCAAAGTCACCAACAAGCGACAGCGACTCGGGATACGAGGGCGTGTAGGTCGTAACCGTTACCGTAACGGCCGTCGACTCGAGCTGAGGAGCACCCTCACCCTCGAGGTACGAAGTTACAATCAGCTTCACATCGCTGGCCTTATCCTTCGGGCAACCCAGAGCGATGAGCATCGAGTTCAGCGTCGAGGGAGCAGCAGCATACGAGGTCGTGGTCAGACCACTGGCCAATACCTGACGATCACCGTCGTTGTAGCTGATCTCCACCTTATAGAGCGGATTCGTACCATACTCGAAGCGAGCCTCGGTCCAGTTGATCATCTCTACATTCTCGGTCATCGACTCGCTCAGTACAATACCGCGATAAGCCGACTCAGCAACCGAAACCACAGCGGGAACATAATCACCATATACGAATACATTCATCGTGATCGGCTCCGACTTCACAATCGTCACACCATTGTCGGCAGCGACATACATACCGATCGAGAAGTTGTTGTTGGCATCCACATTAAAGCCCGTCAGCAGCTTCTCGCGAAGCGCCTCCTTGCCGGCTGTGATGTAGGTAGCCTCCGTCGTACCCAGAGTAACATGCTGCTCATCGAGCGTAGCGTAAAGCGTGTAGAGAATCTGATCGCCCAAGTTGCGAGCAGCCTTCCACGAGAAGGTCACCGACTCAGCAGTCGAATTCTCGGTCAACAGGATGTCGGCGTGCGCATCCATCACCGGAGCCGTGGCCTCTGCAGCATACAGATCAGCGGGGTCCTTCTCGCAAGCCGTGAAGGCCATAGCACCCGCAACCAAGGCTACTAAATATTTGAAAATTTTCATGTCTATTTTCGTTTGTTTGAATTGCGGACGAGATCTAACCCCATGGGCGCCACCCCGCCCGCATTTCGTTTTTTACTCTACTTTCTTACTCAGCCTGATAAGTTACAACCCAAGGCGTGCAGTTTGCGTGGAGGCAAATCACACTCTTCACAGGGGTCAAAATGTTACCGGCGCCCTGTACCAGCTCGTAGCCGTCGGGGTAGATCTCCGATGCGTCCGTACCACCACCGTAGTTGATGTCCCACGAACCATTCAGACGGAACTTATACTCCTGACCGGCGTCAACAGCCGTCGAGGTCTTCCAAACGTTGGCCGTCGAGTCGTACTCGAGGATCATCGGATCGCTCCAACCGTTGAAGCCACCCATGATGTCAACCTGCGAATACTTCTTGGCGTCGATAGCCATGTTGTTCAGGTCGATCGTGATGAGCCAGATACCGGCGGGCAGCAGCAGGTTACCGTCGCTCGACGACTCAAACTGCGAACCGAGGGTCGAGAAGGCTGCATAGCCCATCTCACCACCGTCCCATGCCTGGTTCGGGAGCACCTTGAAGCCCGACATACCCGGCGTATTCGAAGCGTCCTCGGGCAGCGATACCATTGCCTCGTAGATGTTCGAACCACCCTTGTTCTCCCAAATCTCGACAGCAGCACCGGCATTCCAACCGTTGAATACACCGCACAGGTGATACTTACGCATGGCAGCCTTGAAGGTCTGGATCGAGAACGAAATCACGTTCGATTTCTCGGTGCACAGCTCCGAAGCACCGGCATAAGCGATGATGTAAGCGTTGATCGTAGCAGTCTCGTTGGCGGCAACACCCAGGTTGTTTACCACCTTACCGTTCAAGTCGGCCTTCTCGACCGTGATGGCGGGATAGTTCGACTCGGCCACGAAGACCTCCGTACCATCCTTCTCGAAATAGAGTTTGTAGCTGATGGCTACAGCCTGGCCGAAATCGGCCTTCGAGCAGGTAAACGTAACAGCCTCAACGTCCACATTGTCGCCATTAACAATAATGTCGCCCTGCTCGTTGAGCACCGGAGCTACGAACTCCTTCTCGGGAGCGAGCTGCACCTGCTCTACGTCCGTCTCACACGAAGCAAACGTAAACGCTGCCATGGCGAGAGTCGCAAGATATTTCATGTATTTCATAATACTTTTCGTTTTAAGCGTTTATGATCTGTTCGCTTCGATTAATAACCGGTGTTCTGCTCCAGGTTGGGGTTAGCGATCAGGTCGGTCGTGATAATCGGGAATACCGTCAGGTGATCCGACAGAGCTACCGTACCGGCGGGGATACCACCCTTGTAGGGCCAAGGATAGGCAGCCGAGGTGTAGTAGCCGTAGCGAATCAGGTCGACACGGCGGTGACCCTCCCAATAGAGCTCACGCGTGCGCTCCTCGAGGATGTAATCCAGGTCGATCGTCAGCGGCATATCAGCAGCACCGTTGGCACGCGTACGCAGCTCAGCGATGCGCTTGTAACCGGCATCCGCCGAGGTCAGCGTGCCACCATTGAGGCGGGCAGCAGCCTCAGCCGAAATCAGGTACATCTCAGCCAGACGGAAGATCGGGAAATCGGCCGACGAGAACTCAATGTCGAGCTCAATCAGGTTCGGGCGGTTGTCGCTCGTCAGGGGAACCCACTTCAAGCAAGCCCAACCGGTCGTAATGTCCGAAACCTCGTTCTCGAACTGCTGCTTGAAGCCGGCGTTCGTGAACATGGCGCGCTTGTCGTTGGCCTCGCGGTCATAACCCCACGAATTGGTCTGGCCCCACTCAACACCCTGCAGCGCGAAGTTCTTCTGTACGAACTCGTCCGAAACGTGGTAACCGTTCCACTGGTTCTTGTAGATGTCGCTCGAGAAGCCAAACATCGACGATACGACCGTGCGCAGGTCGCTGTTCACCGATGCATAGAGCAGGTGGGTCGTACCACCCCAGCTCTGAGTCGTCTGAGCATCGTAGAGCGAAGCTACGATGATCTCGTTCTGAGCACCGTTGGTCGAGTTGTCCTGACGGAACAGGTCGGCATAGTTCTCACACAGTTCATAGCCACCCTCCGTGATCACCTTCTCGGCAGCATTCTTGGCGTCAGCCCAGCGAGCCTCACCCGTGTAAACCTCAGCATTGAGGTACAGACGAGCCAGCACAGCCCAAGCTGCACCCTTCGACAGACGCGGATAAGCTACGCGCGTAGCGGGCAGATACTCGTCCTTCGTGAGCTCGAGCAGCTCGTTCTCAACCCATGCGAAGAGACCCTTGCGGCCCAGCTGGGTGGGGAAGTTCGTCGAACCGATATTCTCGGGCAACACCAGAGGCGGGTTGCCATACAGGTCAAGCAGAATCTCGTAATAGATAGCACGCAGCAGGCGCATCTCAGCGCGGTATGCGCGTACGTCCGAAAGCTTCGAATCATGGCCACGGCCCGAAACGGCACCGTCGCTCGAAACCGACTCATGGAGGAACTGGTTGCAGATAGCAACACCCTTCAGACCACGCAGATAAACGGCCATTACGGCAGCGTTCGTCGTCGTCCACTTGTTGTACTGCAGACCATCCACATAGTCATCACCCCAGATACACTTCAGACCATCGGCCGAAAGCTCATTGAGGAACATATACTGACGGGTGAACTCACTCTGACCGGCATCCGATACGGCGATATCCGACGAACCCGGATCGCCCTGCGACACGAGCGAGAAGTAGCTGTACGCATAGTTCACGTACTGGTCGTAGCTCTCCGGTGCCTCAAAGGCCTTGTCGGCCGTGATGGTCGTATCGGCCAGCGGCTCGGCATCCAAATCACCCAAACACGAGGTGATCATCGCAGCCGAGGTCAGAAGCGCTACACTATATAATAAGAACTTTTTCATAATTGCAGTGCTTTGTTTGATTAGAAGTTAATGTTCAGACGCAGCGTGTAGAGGCGCGGACGCGGGATCAGCGTGCTATACACACCGTCGGCATTGTTCACCTCGGGATCCAGACCCGAGTAGTTGGTAATCGTAAATACATTCTGGCACGAAGCTGCTACGCGAATGTCCATCTTCGACTTACCTACCTCGCGGAACGTGTAACCGAGGTTGATGTCGTCCAGACGGAAGAACGAAGCGTTCTCGATGAACATATCCGAGTAAGCCTGGTCGGTCGACGTGTTACCCGTGAAGCCCGTACGGAAGTTGTACTCGTTCAGGTTGCGCAGGTAGTTGTAAGCCAGCGTACCGCAGTAGGTCGACGAGTTATCGACAGCCAGCTTGTTGATGGCGTAGTTGCCAATCGAGCCGTGGCCGTTGAAACCGAAGTCCCAATTCTTGTAGTTGAGCTGCATCGAGATACCATAATAGAAGTCGGGCGTAGCCGAGCGACCGGTGATGTACTTGTCATCCTCGGTGATCTGACCATCGCCGTTGCGGTCGATGAAGGTGTTCATGATGGGCTTACCGGCAGCATCATAAGCCTGCTGGTAGAGGTAGAAGGTGTAGGGAGCATAGCCCTTGTAGTGTACAGACGAGTTACCACCCGTACCCGAAAGCGACGAGCCTACCTTTACGAAGTTGTCGTTCAGGTCGCCGATCTCGGTCTGCTGCCACGTACCATTGAGGTTGATCGTCCAGTTCCAATCCTTGGTCTGTACGGGGATCAGGTTCAACGATACCTCGACACCCTGATTCACCATCTCACCGATGTTCGACATCAGGCGGTTCGTGAAGTTCGAGCCGGTCGGTACGTCAATCTCCGACAGCAGGTCGGTCGTTTGACGATAGTAGTAATCCACGGCACCGTTGATGCGACCCGACAGGAAGCCAAAGTCGATACCGGCGTTGTAGGTCGTCGTGGTCTCCCACTTAATACCCGTATTGTAGGCCTGCGGAGCGAGCGTACCGGCTACACCACCCATATACTGCGTGTTACCGTTATTTACATACTGGTAGAGCGGAATGTGGGGATAGTAGTTGTCACCGATATCCTGCTGACCGGTCTGACCCCAACCCAGACGGAGTTTCAGGGCCGACAGCGCCTTCGAATCCTCCAGGAAGTGCTCCTGTGCAATGTTCCAAGCGAAAGCAGCCGAGGGGAAGAAGCCCCAACGGTTATCCTTCGCAAAGCGCGACGTAGCATCCTCACGCACGGTGAAGGTAAACAGGTAGCGCGAATCGATCGAGTAGTTCACACGACCGAAGAACGAGATGAGGTAGTACTCCTTCGGATAGGGCTTACGCGACTCCTCGGTCGAGCTCGACGAGTGGAACTGATCGCGGTTGGCATTGTAGTAGCGCAGGGTCTGCGTCTTGACGTAGTTGCGCTGCCACGAGTAACCACCCATTACATCCAGACGGTGTACACCGAACTCCTTATTATAATTAGCGTAGAACTCCAACAGGGTGTTCGAGTTGAACGTACGCCAGTTCGAGAACGAATCCTCGGCACCCGACTTGAGGTTGGCATACGAACCGAGCGTGTTGTAACCCGTACCACGCGACTCGGCGATATCGTAACCCAGGTTCAGGTTCAGGCGCAGATCCTCCAGGCCGTGGATCTTATAGTCGAGCTGCAGGTTACCAATCGAACGCCAGGTCGACGAGTAGTTGATGTAGTCGTTCAAGCTCGACATGGGGTTCGTGTTGGCATTCTTCTCGGGGTTGAAGTTGCCGGCCTCGTCGATCACACCCCAGTTAAAGTAACCGTTGGCAATCGACTTGTTGATCGAACCATCTGCGTTGTAGAAGTGAACGGGCTTGGTGGGGTCATACGACAGAGCGTCACCCACGGCGTTGTTCGTCCAGTTCGACTTGTTGTACAGACCCTTCACGTTCATATTTACGGTCAGGTGGTTGTCGAAGAAGGTGGGAGCGAGATTCACGCTAGCATTTACGCGCGTGTTGTCACCACCCTGTACCGTACCCTGATCGTAGTTGGCACCCAGCGATACACGATAGGGGAAGTTACCCGCCTCGTTGTTGCCATAAACCGACAGTGCGTGGTCGGTCGAGAAGGCCGTGCGGTAGATCATATCCTGCCAGTTCGTGTCGTAGATCTTACCGTTGTAACCCAAGAGCGACTGAATCTTCTCGGCATCCGAACCGTTAGCCTGATAGACGTTGGTCATGTAGTGAGCAAACTCCTCACCCGAGAGCACGTCGATCTGATCCGAGTTATTCTTCACCGTGTAGCTCGAGTTGTAGCTTACCTGCATCTGCGAGCCCTTACCCTTCTTCGTGGTAATGATAATCACACCGTTCGATGCACGCGAACCGTAGATAGCCGTAGCCGAAGCATCCTTCAGCACGGTGTAGGTGTCGATGTCATCGGGGTTCACGGTTGCCAGCGGGTTACCCATACCGGCACCACCATCACCCGTCACGGGCACACCGTCGATCACGATAAGCGGGTTGTTCGAGGCGTTGAGCGACGCATTACCGCGAATACGGATCTGCGCACCGGTACCCGGCTCACCCGAAGCGGGCGTTACCAAGAGACCCGGAACCTTACCCAGCAGCAGCTGATCGGGCGAGGTCACCGCACCGCGGTTTACATCCTCGGCCTTGATCGCTACGACCGAACCGGTCATATCGCTCTTCTTCACGCCACCATAACCGATCACGACAACCTCGTCGAGGGTCATCAGGTCCTCCTCCAGCGTCAGGTTCTTCAACAGCTCCGACGCGGCAACCAACTCAACGGTCTTGTAACCGATGAAGCTGATCGAGACAACCGAATTGGCGTCTTTTACATTCAGTACATACTGACCGTCAATGTCGGTCGTTGTACCGTTTACGGTACCTACCTCGACGATCGTTGCTCCGATCACGGGGATACCGGCGGCGTCCACCACGACGCCCTTCACCTCGTACTTACCTTGGGCAAGCGCGAGATGCGGGGTAACGATGCAAAGTAGCATCATACCCAAGCACATTGCGAGAAATTTTCTCATAGGGCTTTTTTTAGTGTTAGTTAATAATTTGGTTATAGAAATTGTTTGTTTAAGTTTTCCCAAAGCAAGGAGTCTTACTGCTCTTTGGTCTGAATGCCGAATACGGCCACCGCACCCAGCAGGAGCGAGACACCAGCGACGAAGAGCATCATGATCTGCTCACCGCCAACGGCCTTCAGCAACAGACCACCCACCAGCGCCGCGATGATCTGCGGCAGGCAGATCGTGCAGTTGAACAGGCCCAGGTAGGCACCCATCGAGCTACCCGAGAGCGAATTGGTCAGCAGGGCAAAAGGCATGGCCAGCATGGCAGCCCAACCGCAACCAATCAGCAGGTAGGAGATAAATAATAGGTACTGATCGTGGATAAAGATCGTCGACATGAAGCCCAGACCACCCAGCACGAGGCTGACAGCATAGCCCACCTTCACACGCTTAAAGAGCGGCAGCACCAGGGCCCACAGAATCGAGCCAACAGCCTGCACGGCAAAGAGCACACCCACCCAGTCACCGGCAGCTTGATAGCCTGCCGAAGCCACGTCGGTCGTATGCCATACCGTTTCGGCGATACCGCCGTTCGTATAGGTCCACATATAGAGGAATGCCACCCACGAGAAGAACTGCACCAGACCAATCTGCCAGAAGGCCTTCGGTGCATGCACGAGCAGCGTCAGCAGACCCTGCTTCTTCTCCGCTTCGTCCGCAGCCTTTTCGCTGATGTTGTGGAAGGCGGCATACTCTTTGGGGTCCATCTCCTTGACCGAGGCACCCGTATAGAGCACACAGAGGATCAAGATGGCTGCACCCACGTAGAACGAGTAGATCACCGAATCGGGAATTACACCCTCGGGAGCTACGTTCGAGATACCGATCCAGGTAAAGATGTAGGGGAAGAGATAACCCACCAACGAACCAGCATTGCAGAGCAACGACTGGATCGAGTAGGCCTTGGCCTTTTGGCGCTCGTTAACCATATCGCCCACCATCATCTTGAAGGGCTGCATGGCCATGTTGATCGACGTATCGAGCAACATCAGCATCACCAGGCCGAACGACATGGCCATCTTCACCGTCAGGCCGAGCGAACCGGCATTCGGCAGGAAGGCCATCACGGCTACAGCCACCAGCGCACCGAGATAGAGGTAGGGCTTGCGGCGCCCCCAGCGGCACCAGGTCTTATCGCTCCATGTGCCGACCAGCGGCTGAACGATCATACCCATCAGCGGGGGCAGAATCCAGAAGAAACTCAAATCGTGGGGATCGGCACCAAGGGTGGCGAAGATACGGCTGATGTTGGCGCTCTGCAGAGCATAGGCAATCTGCACGCCGAAGAAACCGAAGCTCAGGTTCCACATCTGCCAAAACGATAGGTCGCGTTTTTGCATGTTTTATTTTGGTTTTTTAGTTGTTTCGGGTTTGGTTATACAAATATACGCGGGCGCGCTAAATAGACAAGTTATCCCCCGACGAATGGTTAATCGAAACGGACGAACGGTTAAACGGAGCAGACGAAATTGTCAGCAAAACGGGCGATTTTGGCACGAATTGTAAAAAAATTTGCAAAAACAACAAAAAAGTACTACCTTTAATCTCTTGAATCGACGAAACAGCCCCATGAAACAGTCCTCGCTATCGACGCCTATAATCATCCACCTCTTCGCGCTGGCTCATGCCATGATTGCCATCCTGAGCCGCGTGGCCAACTACGTGGATGATGTCCCGCTGACGGTACTCACGTTGGCGCTGGTCGTCATTATCGGTCTGAGGCACAATCTACAAGCGGAGTTTATCGCCGTCATGGCCCTGGTAGGTACCTTTGCCGGTTATCTGTTTGGTTCGTTTGGTGCTACACTGGTGGCAATGGTGGTTCACGACAACGTGCTCGCCCCAGCCCTTACAACAGCCCTCATCACCGAGTTGCTCGGTTGGGGAGTATACGCTTTTGCTCGCCTACACGGCGTCAACCCGGCACGGTCGCACAGCTGGTCACCACCCATTACGCAGGTCATCGCAGCGGTGTTGGCCATTCTGCTTTTCAGAATATCATTCACGCTGATTTTCAACACTTCGTACTTTTCCGAGACCTCGGTAACCACCGAGCTGAACCGCCTGCTCGACAACACGGTGGCCATCCTGGTGCTACTCTGCGGAAATGTGCTTTTTGCCAGCGTACGTACCCACGCAATTCAGCACAGCGGATGGCGCACAGCCGTCACCGTTCTCCTCATGATGCTCTTCTCGGCACTCGTGACGCTGATTGTCTACCACGACTTCCCGCACGGCAACCTCAAGCTCATCACCTGGCTTCCGTTCCTGCGCCTCTACGCCGTAATTTTATTGTGCGACATTGTGGTCTATGCGCTCTTCAAATTGGTAGGCTACGTCCTCATTTCGCGAGCCGAGTTGCGCACCGAGCGTGGCAAAAAGCACCAGGCACAATTCCAGTATAACAAGCTCAAGATGCAGATCAATCCGCATTTCTTGTTTAACTCGCTCAACATCCTGGACTACCTTGTCTTGGAGCAGGAGACCGAGCGTGCCTCGGCCTTCATCCATAAACTGGCCGACTGCTACCGCTACATGCTCCAGAACGAGGACGAGCACCTGGTTTCGCTACGCGACGAGCTGACCTTTGCCCGCAAATATAGCGAACTTTTGCAGGAGCGCTTTGCCAACGGTTTTCTGGTGCGGTACGAGATTCCCGAAGAGCTACTTGCGCGCCACATCATCCCCTGCGCTCTGCAGTTATTGATCGAAAATGCCACCAAGCACAACGCCGTCAGCCCCGAGCGACCGCTCACAATTACCATCTCGGCCGAAGGCGATATGCTTCGCGTCACAAACCCGCTACAGCCCCGCATCAGCAAGCAGCCCTCCACGGGCAAAGGGCTGAAAAACATCCGCCAACAATACCTCGACCTGGCCGAGCAAGAGATTCGGGTCGAGCAAACCGATACTGACTTCATCGTAGAATTACCATTATTATGACACCACAATACCATGTTCTGATTATCGAAGACGAGTTGCCGGCACAGACCAACCTACGTCGAGCGATCGAGAAACATTTCGAGGATCTGCATATTATCAGCGCACAAACCTCCGTACAGGGGAGCGTTGAGTGGCTTCGCAATCCGGAGCATCATGCCGACATCATCTTTATGGATGTTGAACTCTCGGACGGCATGTGTTTCGACATCTTCAACCAAGTGGAGGTGAAGGCCAAAGTGGTCATCACGACCGCCTTCGACAGCTACGCCGTACGTGCCTTCCGCACCGGATCAATCGACTACCTGCTGAAGCCGATCGACCCCGAAGAGTTGGAGGCTGCCGTTGAGCGTTGTCGCCATGCCCTGAAAGCCGACCGCATGGCCGCACTTCCCGCATCGTCGAACATCGACCTTGAGGCGCTGAAAAAAGCCCTTACAACAAGCGGTGAAAACTCCTACCGCAAGCGCTTTGTGGTGCGCTTTGGCGATCGACTTTCGGTCATCGAAACGGCGCAGGTTGCCTACTTCTACGCCGAGGATAAGAGCACCCATCTCGTGACCGGTGAGGGGCGTCGCTACATCCTCGATCAGTCGCTCGATCAGCTCTCGGAGGAGATCTCGCCCGACGACTTTTTCCGCATCTCGCGCAACTGCACGGTCTCGATTCGTGCCATTGCCGGCATCTCAAAACATCCCTCGAATCGTCTGAAAGTCAACCTAATCCCGAAGCCCGATTTCGAAGTCTTCGTCTCGCGTTCGCGCACGACCGACTTCATGACCTGGCTCGAAGGAAGATAACGTTCCAAGACCATGAAGCACCTCTTACTGACGCTTTGCGCCCTCTGTTCGATGCTCATCGCATCGGCCCAGGAGGCCCTTGGGGAGTCGACGCTCCCCACCTCGCCCGAGCAACATGCCGATCGAACCGTTACCTTCCGTTACAATGCCCCCGAGGCGACACAGGTAGTCGTTTCGGGCGATTTCGCGACCGAACAGCTTCCGATGGTACGCAACGCCGAGGGCATCTGGGAGGCTACCACTGCCCCGCTCGCATCGGAACTTTACACCTACTCATTCCTGGTCGATGGCGTACGTACGATCGACCCGAGCAATGTTTACACCGTACGCGACATCGCCACCGTGAGCAACCTCTTCATCGTGGGTGGTGAGCGTGGCGATTTGTATAGCGTACAACAAGTTCCGCACGGCACCGTATCGCGCGTCTGGTATCCCTCACCCTCGCTCGGCATCGAGCGCCGCATGACCATCTACACCCCACCCGGCTACGAGCAGGGCAAGGGACGTTATCCGGTACTCTACCTGCTGCACGGCATGGGTGGCGACGAAGAGGCCTGGATCGCACTGGGACGCACGGCACAGATTCTCGACAACCTGATTGCAACCGGTAAAGCCGAGCAGATGATTGTGGTGATGACCAACGGAAACGCCATCCAGCAAGCCGCACCAGGTCACTGCCCCGAGGGCCTTTACACCCCGCAGTTCAAACTCCCGAAGACCATGGAGGGATCGTTCGAGCAATCGTTCGCAGACATCATCGCCTTTGTCGACAAGCATTACCGCACCTACCCGAAACGTGAGAAACGCGCCATCGCCGGCCTCTCGATGGGTGGTTTCCACGCCCTACACATCTCCCGCTCGATGCCCAAGACGTTCGATTGGGTAGGACTATTTTCGGCCGCCACGATGAAGGGCGAAAACGAGGCCTTCTACGGCGATTGGGACGCAACGCTTCAAGCGCAGCGCAACAACGGATTGAGCCTCTATTGGATCGGCTGCGGCACGGATGATTTTCTGTGGAAGATGAACGCAGATTTCCGCCAAAAACTCGACGCAATGGGATTTCCGTACACCTTCCGCGAGAGCGACGGCGGCCATACCTGGCGCAACTGGCGCATCTACCTCAACGAATTCGCACAACTGATCTTTAAATAGTAGCGCTGACGCGACAACACGAAAGGGAGTTTCGTCCATTTTTCTATTGGTGGATTCCCTTTTTTTAGTTAAAATATCGGATGTGTAACAAAATTTCAATCCACCAATTGGTTACCAATAAGTTGGGGTATTTTGT
>JAFZFJ010000115.1 GCA_017555975.1 Alistipes sp.
CCTTGATGAACATCCTTTCGGGTGTCTATCCAGACTACGAGGGAGAGGTGCTGCTGGCCGGTGAGCCGAGCCGCTTCCGTACTACGGCTGAAGCTCAGCGGGCCGGTGTGACGATGGTACACCAGGAACTCAACCTGATCCCGCAACTCAACGTTGCCGAGAATATCTTCCTGGGGCGCGAACCGCTCAATCGCCTCGGGATGATCGACTATGACCGCATGCACCGTGAGGCGCAACGCCATCTGCAACGTGTCGGTTTTACGCACGATAGCCATACGACGCTGTGCGATCTGAAGGTGGGCGAGCAGCAGTTGGTCGAGATTGCCAAGGCCCTCTCGTTGGAGGCGCGGGTGCTGATTTTCGATGAACCCACCTCGTCGCTCTCCGAGCAGGAGACTCAGACCCTCTTTCAGCTGATCGATGCCCTGAAAAAGGAGGGTGTAGGATTGGTCTATATCACCCACAAGATGGATGAACTGAGCCGCTTGGCCGACTACGTGACGGTGCTGCGCGATGGCCACCTGATTGGCGAACATCGGGTGCACGACACTACAACGGACGAGATTGTCCGCCTTATGGTGGGGCGCGAGCGCAAGGATCTCTTCGTGAAGAACGACCATCCGAAGGGCGAGGTTGCCCTGGAGGTGTGTTCGCTGTCGCTCGAAAAGCGTCTGCAAAATCGTACCCTGAAATTGGAGAATATCTCGTTTGAGGTGCGCCGAGGTGAGGTGCTGGGTATCTATGGCTTGATGGGTGCCGGACGTACGGAGGTGGTGGAGAGCCTCTTCGGCCTGCATGGCGCCGAGGCGCGCGGCGTGTTGCGCATCGGGGAGCGTGAGTTCCTGCCCCAATCCCCGCGCGAAGCGATGGATGCCGGTATTGCCCTGATTCCTGAAGATCGCAAACACGATGGCCTGGTGCTGGGGATGGATATTGCCCGCAATACGACCTTGGCCTCGCTCGTCGAGGTGTTGTGTTGGCGTGGTATCGACCGAAAGCGCGAGGAGGCCGAGGCGGAGCATTACCGCGAAGAGTTGGCTATTAAATCCCATTCGGTCTATCAGCTGACGGGTGAACTCAGTGGCGGTAACCAGCAGAAGGTGGTGCTCGCCAAGATGCTGCGCACCGAGCCGCAGATTCTGTTGCTTGATGAGCCTACGCGCGGTATTGACATCAACGCCAAGAACGAAATCTACAAGCTCATTGACCGCTTGGCTGCCGAGGGGCGTGCTGTGGTGGTCATTTCATCGGAGATGCCCGAGATTATGGCCCTTTCGGACCGCATCTTGACCCTCTCGGCCGGACGACTGACCGGCTGCTTTCAACGTCACGAATTTAGCGAGGAGGCCCTGCTGAAGGCCTCGCTCCCCACCCAATAACCGAACTTTAGACTATGATGAACGCGCAAATATTTCGCATCGACCGCTCGACACTTCGACCCTTGATTGCCCTCGTGGCGATGGTTCTGGCCCTCTCGCTACTCTCGGAGAGCTTCTTCACGTCGGACAACCTCTTCAACGTGATGCGCCAGGTTTCGGTCAACCTCTGTATCTCGGTCGGCATGACCCTGGTGATTCTCACCGGAGGCATTGACCTCTCGGTGGGCTCGATTTTGGCCCTGAGTGGTGCGGTGGCCGCCGGCTTGGTGAAGTCGGGATTGCAGTTCGCCGGGATCAACCTCCATGTCGGCTTCACCTTCTTTGGGGTGGTGGCCGTGGCGCTCTTGATTGGCGGTCTGCTGGGCTGGTTCAATGGCCAGATGGTCACCCGCTTCAAGGTGCCTCCCTTTATTGCTACGCTCGGCATGCTGACCATCGCACGCGGTATGACGATGCTCTACACCAACGGACACCCCATTACGGGGTTGGGCGCGCAGTTCGAATACCTCGGTACGGGTTGGTTCTGCGGCATCCCGATGCCGGTGCTGGTGGCGACGCTGGTGGTGGTGCTCTTCGCCCTCTTTATGCGCAAAGTTCCGTGGGGCCGCTACATCTACGCCATTGGAGGCAACGAGCGCGCGGCACGGCTGTCGGGTATCGATGTGAATCGTGTGAAATGTTTTGTCTATACCGTAGCCGGAGTCTTGTCGGCCGTAGCGGCGCTCATCGTAACGGCGCGTCTGGATTCGGCACAGCCCAATGCAGGCTCGGGTTATGAGTTGGATTCGATTGCCGCCGTGGTGATTGGTGGTACGTCGCTCAACGGCGGTAAGGGCTCGGTGTGGGGTACGGTGATCGGTGCCCTGATTATCGGTGTGCTGAACAACGGCTTGGTGCTGATGAATGTCTCGCCCTTCTGGCAGCAGGTTATCAAGGGTCTGGTGATCCTCCTGGCTGTGATTATGGACCGCATGAATGCCAAGGAGGCTTAGGCGCATGAAGGCAAAATTCCTGTTAGTGGTTGCCCTTCTGGTGCAGTTGTCGGCCTTCGGGCAGGGCTTGCGCCTGGTGTGGGTTGGCGATTCGATTACCGATGGCGGCTGGGGGCGTAGTGGCGGATCGATGGCTTCGGCCGAGGAGCGCAATCAGCGTGATCAGAACCACCTCTATGGCCACAGCTACATGTTCTTCTGTGCTGCCGAGCTCGAAAGTCGCCATCCACAGCGGATCAATGCCTGCTTTAATCGCGGTATCAGTGGATATACCTTGGTCGATTTAGAGGCTCGTTGGGAGCAGGATGTTGAGGCGTTGCAACCCGATCTGTTGTCGGTGCTGATTGGTACGAATGATGTCAATCGCCACTTCAAAAATCGCAAGGGTGAGGAGCCCTTCGACCTGGTCGGCTGGGAACACGCCTATCGCGCTTATCTGATGCGCACGCGCGCAAGTTTTCCGCAGTTAAAGTTGGTTCTCTGTACGCCGTTTGTGATGCGCTCGGGACGGTTGGCCGAAGCGCCCCATTTTGACGAGCAGGCCGAGACGATTGCCCGCTGTGCCGATGTCGTGCGTCGTTTGGCCCGTGAATTTGATGCTACGTTGGTTGATTTTCAGCGACTCTTTGCCCGCTTGGAGGCGCGAACAGCCTGCTCAGCCGAACATTGGATTTGGGATGGAATTCATCCGACACCGGCGGGGCATTACAAGATGGCCCGGTTGTGGCTAAAAAAGGTAGATTAAAAGAAAAAAGGCTGTTCAATATAGAACAGCCTATTCTTTTATTTGATGATAAACACCTCTTCGTCTTTGCGTTGCATGCCGAATTGTTCGCGGGCAAACTCTTCGAGGTAATCGTCGTGGCGTAGTTGCTCGACCAACGTGCTATCGCGTAGAATTCGCTCCTGATACTGTTCTTGCTCCTCCTCCAGGCGGGCGATGTCTCGCTTCAGCGAGAGGGCATGCAACAGATTTTGTCCCAGGAAGACGAGGGTGAAGAGCACGACGATGGCCGTTGAGATAATCCAAAATCGGCGCGAGATCTCCAACTTCATACCGTCGTCCGATTAGGGAATATGCATGTATTTGTGGCTTTGAATCGAGATGCTCCACTCGGGATGAGCCTTCGCGTACTCCACGATCTTGGGCATCATCTCCTCCGAACGGCTCCACTCGGGCTGGAGGAAGAGACGGCACTTTTTCGATACGGCGCGGGCATTTTGCTCGGCCCAGGCGAAGTCCTCTTCGTTTTCGATAATCACCTTCAGCTCATCAGCCTGACGATAGGCCTCTTTCAGGGGCGGCTGCTGGCGTTTGGGCGACAGACATACCCAGTCGAAACGTCCCGAGAAGGGGTGCGAACCCGAGGTCTCGAGGAAAATCTCCAAACCGCGGTCGTGCAGTGCATCGCACAGCGGATCGAGCGGGTAGAGGAGCGGCTCGCCACCGGTCAGCACGATGGCACGTGCCGGATAGGAGGCGGCGCGATCGACTACCGTGTGGATCTCGGTCGGGGGATAGAGCTTCGGATTCCAGGTATACTTGGCGTCGCACCAACGGCAACCCACATCGCAACCGCCGAGGCGGATGAAGTAGGCCGGCTTGCCGCTGTGGAAACCCTCACCCTGAATCGTGTAGAAATCCTCCACCAAGGGGAGCTTGCGTCCCTCGTCGAGCAGTTCGATATGGGTCTCGATAGCCATTACTCGGTAACGACGTAGATATCCTTCAACGAACGACCTACCTGGTCATAATCCAAGCCGTAGCCCACGATGAACTCGTTGCCGATATCCATGGCGTGGTACTTGATGTTGGCCGAGCCTTGGTACGAGTTGGGCTTGAAGAAGAGGGTGCAGATCTCCACCGAAGCGGGGTTGTGCTCCTTGAGCTCCTCCACCATATGTGCCATGCTCTTGCCCGTGTCTACGATATCCTCGACAATGATGATGTGACGACCCTCCACCGAACCATTCAGGCCGATGATGTTCTTCACGTTGCCCGTCGAAGCGGTACCCTCATACGAAGCCAGCTTCACGAACGAGATCTCGTTCTCGAACTCGATTTTTTTGATCAGGTCGCTCAAGAACATGAACGAACCGTTCAGCACACCCAGGAAGATAGGCGTCTCGCAATCGGCATAGTCGCGGTTGATCTGCTCGGCAACGGTCTGAACGGCACGGTCGATCTCCTCGGCCGTAATCATCACCTTGAAGCGGCGATCCTTAAGTTGGATAATATCCTTCATGACAAAATTTAGTGCTTTAGATATGCAAATATACACTTTTCTTGGTTAGAAATGGCAAAATCCGCTGATTTCTTGCACCGTTTCGACCCCTTTTTCGAGCCAATGGAGCTCTTTTGAGGCCGTAATGTGCCCTACGGGGTAGAGCGGACGCTGAAAACGGCTCTCGAAATTGGCCATCAGGCGGGTGCAATGTGCCGCATCGGCCGTCAGCAGCAGTTTGTAATCTTCGCCACCGGTGAGCGCTTCGCGAAGGGTTGCCCCCTCGGCTACGGGGATCGCCGTTAGCTCCACCTCAGCCCCCACCGCGGAGGCCTTCAGGATGTGCTTTAGGTCGGAGGCCAGGCCATCCGACAGATCCATCATGGCGTGCACCTCCTTGCGTGCTCCGAGCCAACATCCCGCCTCAATCTCGGCTACGGGATGGTGGTGAATGGCGGCAAGCGGGGCGTGGTAGTTGCCTTGCAATACCTCCTTGAGGCCCGCAGCCGAAGCGCCTAAGCGATCGCTCACGAGCACCACGTCGCCCACCCGGGCATCCCGACGGCGCTTGAGGTGCGAGGCAGCTCCGCGCCCGATGGCGGTGATGTTGAGCACCACGCCACTTTGCGAACGGGTCGTGTCGCCACCGATGAGTGCCACCTCGTGTTGCTTGGCCAAGGTTGTAAAACCGGCCATCAGCTCCTCTACCCACCCTTCGTGAAGGTCATCGGGTAGCGACAACGAGAGCAACACCGCCACCGGAGCTACGCCCATCGAGGCTACGTCGCTCAGGTTGACCGCCAGGGCCTTGTCGCCCAGCGCACGGGGCGGGATCGCTTCGCGCAGGAAGTGCACCCCCTCGCAGAGGGCGTCTGAGGTAAATACCAATGCCTCCCCGTTGCCGATCTCGAGCACGGCGCAGTCGTCGCCAATGCCCTCAAAACCGTTTGCGGGGAGTCCGTCTGCCATCCCTTTGATGGCTGCTATGAGTTCAAATTCGCCCATAATAGGACAAAGGTAGTGAATTTTTTATATCTTTGTAACGGAATAAGAACCTGTTTACGATGAAGATTTTGATTCTGAACGGCCCGAACCTCAATCTGCAGGGACGGCGCGATACGGATGTCTATGGCACGAAGACCTTTGAGGAGTTTCTCGAGGAGTTGCGTACGGCCTATGCCGATATGACGCTCGACTATTTCCAGTCGAATGTCGAGGGCGAGCTGATCAATGCCCTGCATGGCTCGGTGGGGGTCTATGACGGCGTGGTGTTCAATGCCGGTGGCTATACCCACACCTCGGTGGCGCTGCGCGATGCCATTTCGGCCATCTCGACGCCGGTTGTGGAGGTGCATATCTCTTCGATTATGGCTCGTGAGGAGTTCCGCCATGTCTCGATGTTGGCTCCCGTAGTGGTGGGCTCGATTATGGGCTTTGGTCTCGACTCCTACGTCTTGGGTATCGAATCGTTGATTCTCAAACACGCCTAAGTTTTACCGCGGGCAATGAAGAGCCAACTCAAAGCACAAGTGGCCTCCGGTGCCGAGTGGACGTTGGGTGAAAAGATCCTGACGGCCCTCGTGCAATTGGTGGTGCGCGTGTGGGTGTTGCGCCTCTTGATGCCCGAAGATTTGAAGGTCATCGCCATCTTGATGGCCATCGCCTCGTTTGCCCTCGTTGTGGTCGACAGCGGCTTCTCGCAGATGTTGCTACGCAAACAGAGGCCTTCCGAAGGGGATTATAAGTCGGTCTTTTTGTTCAATATTACCTCGTCGCTGGTGCTCTATGGTGCGCTGGTGGCGCTGAGTCCCGTGTTGGCCGACTACTACGCGATGCCGATTCTCGGCGAGGTTGCTCCGCTCTTCTTCCTGATGATTCCGCTCAATGCCCTCGGTGTGATTCAGCACACGATGCTCACGCGCAGCTTCCACTTTGCCCGTATCTCGAAGATTATCTTTGCGGCGCAGGTGGTCAGCGGTGCAGCCGCCATCGTGCTGGCTGCGTGCGGTTGGGGCGTCTGGGCGCTGGTTTGGCAGCAGGTGGTGCTGATGGCCGTGCGTGCCGTGTTGTTTTGGTGGTGGGGCGGCTGGAGCCCGCGTGGACGTGGCTCGTGGCGTTCGCTGGCCGACATGGCACCCTATAGCGTCAGCCTGATGGCGACCGATCTGGTGACGGCCCTCTACAACAAAGTGCCTCAGTTGGCACTCGGTAAAATCTACCTGGATGCTACGCTCGGCTACTACGACCAGGCCATCAAACTCAAGGATCTGCCCGTGCAGTCGGCGATGCAGTCTGTGCAGCAGGTGACCTTCCCGGCTCTGGCCCGCATTGGCGATGAGCAACCGAAATTCGCCGAGAGCTTCCGTCAGATTTTGATGGTGGTAGCCTATGCCATCTTCCCCGTGATGTTGGGTATGTCGGCCGTGGCGCACGACCTGTTTTACCTGCTCATTGGCGAGCAGTGGATGCCCACCGTGCCCCTCTTCGAGGTGGTTTGCCTGGCGGGCTTGTTTACCCCTTTGGCGATGATGGCCTACAACGTGCTGAAGGTGAAGGCTGAGGGGCGTCTGATTATCCGTCTCGAGCTATTGAAGAAGGCCTTTATGACCTTGGCGCTCGTGCTTTCGATTCCCCATTCGGTCGAAGCGGTCGTGTGGGCTTTGGTGGCCTCGGCAGCCTTTGATTGCGTGGTCAACATGGTGGCAGCTCTGCCGCTGGCCCGCCTTGCATGGTGGCGTGCGTTGCGCACGCTGTTGCCCGTGGCGGTGGTCTCGGCCGTGATGTATGGAGGCGTGAAGGCGATTACGGGGTGGCTCGTCGACCCCTCCTGGCTGCGACTTGGTGTGCAGATTACACTCGGCGTCGTGCTCTATCTCGGCCTTTCGGCGCTCTTCCGATTGGAAGCGTTGCGAGAGATCATCTCGTTATTAAAAATGCAATTAAAAAAAGGTGCTCGTTAAAGCACCTTTTTTTTACTGTTCGGATCAGATCCTTACTCAATCTCCAGCGTGATAATCGACGCAGCGGGGAGCTTGAGCTCAATGCCCGCTTTGGTGATCTTGGCCCCTTTGAAGGGTTTGATACCCACGCGATTTGTCGATCCGAAGTCGTTATAAGCATCGATCGAGTCGGCATGCAGGATCGTGCCCGAGACCTGTTTGGGATGCAGCTCATCGAACGAAATGAGGATCGAAGGCTCCTTCTCGAGTTCGGGATTCACCACCGAGAGGTGCAACTTACCCGCCTTGTCGCGCGAAGCGGTCACACTGACCTCAGGAATCGAGCGTGTCTTGGTGACCGTGCGTTCGGCTGCCGAGCAGGTCGTGGGTACGAACGTGGCGCCCTGATGCGGGCGGTAGAGCCAAAAGGCGTGGTAGGTGGGGGTGAGGACCATCTCATCGTCGCGCGTGAGCACCATGGCCTGCAACACGTTGGCGATTTGGGCGATGTTGGCCATGGTGATACGGTCTGCATAGCGGTGGAAGACGTTGAAGGTCAGCGCTGCCACCATCGCATCGCGCATCGTGTTTTGCTGGTAGAGGTGTCCGCGCACCGTGCCCGGCTCCTCGTCAAACCATGTTCCCCACTCATCGACCAATAGACCGATTCGTTTCGCGGGGTCAGCGGCATCCATCAAGGCAATGTGTCGGCGGATTACGGGCTCGATTTCGAGCGCCTTGCCCAACGTTTCGTAGTATTCCTCGGTCGAGAAATCGGTCGCCGAACCTTTGCTGCCGCGCCACCCTTTGACTGTGTAGTAGTGCAACGAAAGGCCGTGCATGCGGTTGCCAATCTGCTTGAGGAGCACCTCGGTCCAGTTGTAGTCGTAGTCCGAAGCGCCGCTGGCTACCTTGTAGAGTTGGTTGCCGTTGAAGTTGCGGCAGTAGGTGGCATAACGGCGGTAGAGGTCCGAGTAGTACTCAGGGCGCATGTTACCACCGCACCCCCAGCTCTCGTTGCCCACGCCGAGGTATTTTACCTTCCAGGGCTTCTCGCGGCCGTTCTTCTTGCGCTCCTCGGCCATCGGGCCGTTGTCGGCGGTCATGTACTCGACCCATTTGGCCAACTCCTCGACCGAACCCGAGCCGACATTGCCGCTGATGTAGGGTTCGCAGCCGAGCTTCTCGCAGAGGTTGAGGAATTCGTGCGTGCCGAACGAGTTGTCCTCGATCGTGCCGCCCCAATTGGAGTTGACCATGCGCGGACGACTCTCCTTTGGGCCTATGCCGTCGCGCCAATGGTATTCGTCGGCAAAGCATCCGCCCGGCCAACGCAATACGGGAATCTGCAGGGCCTTGAGCGCCTCCAGTACATCGGTGCGGTAGCCCTCCTCGTTCGGAATCTCGCTATCTTCACCCACCCAAAGACCGCCGTAGATGCAGGTGCCGAGATGCTCGGAGAATTGGCCGTAGATCTCGGGTGCAATGGTCGGTTGATCGGTGGCTCGATCCAGGACGTGCACCTCGATGGGTTGGGCCCATCCGGCAAGGCTGCAGCAGAGGGCCACAAGAAGCGTCGAAAAACGTTTCATGGTGGGTGTTTGGTTTTCTAAGTTGTTGAACTACAGGCGGCGCGAGCCGTCCGAGATGACCACGTCGTAGACCATCGGCTCGTGGCCGTAGCGGGCGTTGAACTCCTCCTTGGCACGGGCGATAAAATCCTCGTAAAGCTCCTCTTTGACGAGGTTGATCGTGCAACCGCCAAAGCCACCACCCATGATGCGCGAACCGGTAACGCCGGCCGCCTCGGCCACCTCAGCCAGGAAGTCGAGCTCCTCGCACGACACCTCATAATCTTTCGACATGCCCCAGTGGGTCTCGTACATGCAGCGACCCACCGTCTCGTAGTCGCCGCGCTCGAGGGCTTCACATACGGCCAGCACACGGCGCTCCTCGCCGATGATGTAGCGTGCACGCTTGTAATCCTCCTCGGAGATCTGATCGCGGATGGCGTCGAGTTGCTCCATCGTAGCGCCACGCAGGAACTCCTGACCAAGAGCTTGCGCTACACGCTCACACGACAGACGACGGTCGTTGTAGGGTGAACCGGTCAGTTGGTGCTTCACGCGTGAGTCGAGCAGGACGAGTTTGTAGCCCTGCGGATTGAAGGGGTAGTATTCGAATTCCATCGAACGGCAGTCGAGGCGCATCAGGCATCCCTGCTTGCCGAATACGGAGGCAAACTGGTCCATGATGCCACACTTCACGCCGCAGTAGTTGTGCTCGGTCGACTGGCCGATGCGAGCCAACTCAAAACGGTCGATTCCGCAACCAAAGAGGTCGTTCAGAGCATAGGCAAAGGTCGACTCCAGTGCGGCCGACGACGACATGCCGGCACCCAAGGGTACATTGCCCGAGAAGACGGCGTCGAAACCGCCGATCGTATGTCCGCGCTTTTGAATCTCGCGCGCCACACCAAAGATATAATGGGCCCACGAGGCTTGGGGCTTCTCCTCCTCCTGAAGACCAAACGTGGCCTCCTCTTCGAGATCGAGTGCCACGACGCAGATCTGCTGCGTGCCGTTCGGACGAATGGCCGCCACGACGCCCTTATCTACAGCGCCCGGGAATACATAACCACCATTATAATCGGTATGCTCGCCAATGAGGTTGATGCGTCCCGGCGAGGCAAAGAGGGTGGCCTCCTCAGCAAAGCGCTCCACGAAGGCTCGGCCTACTTTTTCTTGCATGTGTTGCATGATCTTTTCAATAGTTGATGTTTATTACTACGAAGATACGAAAAAATTGGGAAAATGCTGTGGCTCATCGGCTTTTTTTCGATTAGTCTCTTATCTGACGATCGGAAAGGGAGGATATGAGGGGAGTGTGGGGCGAAAATCGAGGTGGATATCGTGGAACTTGTCCACCCAATCTGAAGAAATGTCCACCTTTTTTGTTGGAGGAATCTTTAATTTTGTAGAAAAGAGCGGATGAAATGACACGCTCCTCCGAGAAGACGAACAACCAAAAACCTTAATAAACTAACCTAATGTACAACTAAATTAACGAAAAGATGAACCAAAACTTCCAAAATCTCTTTTCGGCAGCCAGAAAGCTCGCGCTTGCGATCGCTTTGCTGGGCATTTCGACCTTCGCATTTGCGCAAACGCAAGTGAAGGGTACGGTGAAAGATGCCAATGGGCTGCCTGTGATTGGTGCCACGGTGATTGTCGATGGCACAACGACCGGAACGACGACCGACTCGAATGGTCAGTTTGTGATTTCGGCCGCTGAGAAGGCTACGCTGACCGTGTCGTATCTTGGCTACAAGGATACGCAGGTGGCTGTCGCCGGTAAAACGGCTGTTGCCGTGACGCTCGAGGAGGATGCTGCTCTGCTCGACGATGTGGTGGTAATCGGTTACGGTGCCATCAAAAAGCGCGACTTGACGGGCGCTGTTGCCTCGGTAAAGTCGGAGGACCTGATGCGTACTCCCACGAGCAACGTGATGGAGGCTATTCAGGGTCAGGTAGCTGGTTTTGATATCACCCGCTCGAACGGTGATGCCGGTGCTTCGATGAACATGACCATGCGTGGTAACCGTTCGGTGAACGCTACCAACGAGCCGCTCTTTATTATAGATGGTATGGAGGGTTCGTTCGCAGAGCTTAACCCGAACGATATCGCCTCGATCGAGGTGCTGAAGGATGCTTCGTCGACGGCTATCTATGGTGCTGCAGGTGCCAACGGTGTTGTAATCATCACGACGAAGAACCCGCAGAAGGATAAGTTCTCGATCAACCTTGATGCCTATTATGGTTGGAACGTGCCTTCGAAGTTTCCTGAGCTGAATACGGGTGAGGCTTACAAGGAGTTCCGTCGCGAGGCGCTTCGCACCGCAGGTCAGTGGAACGGTCCGGCTGATGATGCAACGCTCTTCCCCTCGGATGTACAGTCGCTTATGGACAACAACCAGTGGGTGAATTGGGCTGATGAGGCTACGCGCACGGGTCAGACGCAGAGCTACAACGTAAGCTCGTCGTATGCCAACGATCGCGTGAGCTCGTACTTCTCGCTGGGTTACTATAACGTGGAGGGTCAGCTGCCCGATGATGAGCTGAAGCGTTACTCGATCCGCGCTAAGGCCGACTTTACGCCGACCAGCTGGGTGAAGTATGGTGTGAATGTCTATGGTATGTGGCAGGACAACGACAAGCGTTACAGCAAGGTTTGGAACCGTATCCTCTGCACGCCGCCTCTGGGCACGCCGTATGATGAGACTGGTGAGGTTGTCCCCTTCCCCGTTAATGGCAATACGGCCTACATGTCGCCTATCGCCGATATGGGTTCGGGCCAGTATGTGAATAATGTGAAGACGCTGTCGGTTGCTCCGCAGGCCTACGTCGAGATCTATCCGGTGAAGGGCTTGTCGATTCGCTCGGTGCTTGGTGGCTACTTCCGCAATACGAAGCAGGGTGTCTATGTAGGTCCCGCTTCGTGGGAGGGTCTGCAGACCGGTACGACGGCTCGCATTCCGAACACGTTGGACTATAACTACAAGTGGCAGAATATCTTGACCTACAACATTACCGTTGCCGACGATCACGATTT
Organism: Alistipes sp.; assembly: GCA_017555975.1. Classification (GTDB taxonomy): domain Bacteria; phylum Bacteroidota; class Bacteroidia; order Bacteroidales; family Rikenellaceae; genus Alistipes. The sequence continues at coordinate 12,147 of JAFZFJ010000115.1, forward strand.
CACCGTAACGGGTGTGACCGAGTGGTCGAAGAATCGCAATGAGAGTGTTTCGGCTTCTGCTTTTGGTTTTGACTCGAATACCTATGGCTATCATAACCTGGGTGCCGCCACCGGTACGCCGACCGTTTCGTCGGGTTTTGTAGGTACGCAGATGATGTCGTATGCTGCTCGTTTGAACTACTCGTACAAGGGTAAGTACCTCTTCTCGATCAGCAGCCGTTGGGATGGTGCATCGGTACTGGCCGAGGGTAACAAGTGGGATGTATTCCCCGCAGTTGCTGCCGCATGGCGTATCTCGGACGAGGGCTTCATGCAGAACCAGAACACGATTTCGAACCTCAAGCTTCGTGCATCGTATGGTGTGACGGGTAATGCCGCTGTATCGGCTTATGGTACGTTGGCTGCCGCTCGTCTGGGTGTATTCGGTTTCCAGGAGACGTCGGTAGCCTATAGTGGTTACGCTGCGAACATCTCGAACCCGAACCTGGGTTGGGAGAAGTCGTACTCGTGGAACGTAGGTCTCGACTTCGGTCTGTGGAAGGATCGCCTGAACATCACGGCAGACTGGTATCGCACCGACACGAAGGATCTGCTTTATGAGCAGGCACTGCCGCTCGAGTTGGGTGGTTATGCAAGTAGCGCCTTTAAGATGTGGTCGAACGTGGGCGAGACGCGTAACACGGGTCTTGAGTTGACGGTGAATGGTCGCATCTTTACGGGTGCATTCAAGTGGAATAGCACCGTAACCTTCGCTACGAATAA
>JAFZFJ010000116.1 GCA_017555975.1 Alistipes sp.
CGCAGAGCTGGCTCCCGAGCTCGACCGCTTTGAGATGGCCGAGTTGGCGTGTGCCGGTTCGAAGTACCCCGACCAAATCAAACCTTCGGTGGTGGAGTTCCTGCTTCCGAAGCCCTCCTACACGATTGAGACGCTGCGTTATCTGGAGCAGATCAGTGGCGGCACGATGGAGTTCTCAATCCTGATGGGTGCCGACCAGATCGAGGGGCTCAAGGGATGGCGCGAGTGGGAGGAGATCGTCAAGCGACCGATCTATGTCTACCCACGAGGCGAGGAGGCGTGTGCGCTTCCGTATGCGGGGATGACGCTCCTGGAGGGAGCTCCGCTCCACGCTGTTTCGGCCACGGAGATCCGTCGTCGCATCGCTGAAGGTGAGAAGACCAACGAGCTGCTCCACCCGAAGGTGGCGTGGCACATTCAATCCAAAGGATTGTATAAAACCGAGAAAGATGAATAACCAATTGAAGATAGCCTTGATGGCAGGCGGCAACTCCTCGGAGAGAGAGATCGCCCTGCAGAGTGCCGCACAGATCTACGCAGCACTCGACACCACAAAATACGACGTGACGCTGATCGACCTGAATGGTCGCAGCTGGTCGCACACCACGCCTGACGGCAGAAAGTGGGAGGTCGACAAGAACGACTTCTCGATCACGATCGACGGCACGAAGAAGTGCTTCGACTACGCTCTGATTCTGATTCACGGCACCCCGGGCGAGGATGGTCGTCTGCAGGGATACCTCGATCTGATGGAGATTCCCTACTCGTCGTGCTCGATGACTTCGTCGGTGATCACCTTCGACAAGGCCACCACGAAGCGTACGCTGGCCGGTCGCGTGAACCTGGCGCGTGAGGTCTTCCTGCGTCGCCACGAGGAGTACGATGCAGACGCGATTACCGCCGAGCTCGGTCTTCCGCTCTTTGTGAAGCCCAACGCCAGCGGTTCGTCGTTTGGCGTGACGAAGGTGCAGCGCGTGGAGGAGCTTCCCGCAGCGATCGACCTGGCTCTGAGCGAGAGCGATGAGGTGCTCATCGAGGAGTGCATCACGGGTCGCGAGATGGGCTGCGGCGTGATGATCGTCGGGGGCAAGGAGTATATCTTCCCCGTGACGGAGATCATCGCCAAGAAGGAGTTTTTCGACTACGAGGCCAAATACACCGAGGGTATGTCCGACGAGATCACCCCGGCTGCGATCAGCGAGGAGGTGAAGGCCGAGCTGAACCGCATGACGCTCGACGCCTACAAGGCGTGCCGTTGTTCGGGTGTGGTGCGTGTCGATTTCATCGTCACGAAGGAGGGCAAGCCCTACTTCATCGAGCTGAACTCGATCCCGGGCATGAGCGGCGGCAGCATCGTGCCGAAGCAGGCCCGCGAGATGGGCATGTCGTTGGGCGAACTTTATGAACTAATTATTGAAGATACACGACGCAAATGATTGAGATAGACGACAAAATCATCAGTGCAGATCTGCTGCGCGAGGGGTTCTTGTGCGACCTTTCGCAGTGCAAGGGCATCTGCTGTGTGGAGGGCAATGCAGGCGCTCCGCTGGAGATCGAGGAGGTAGATATCCTCGAGGAGGAGTACCCGAACTACAAGCCCTACATGACCCCCGAGGGCATTGCAGCCGTTGAGGCTCAAGGTTTTATGGTGGTAGACGAGGATGGCGACTACACCACACCACTCGTA
>JAFZFJ010000117.1 GCA_017555975.1 Alistipes sp.
CTTTTCTACTCATGTCGCAAGAGATCTGGCATAGTGGTACTGTCGATCGCGTCGAGGGACGCAAGGTGGTCGTACGCATCACCTCGCGCAGTGCCTGCGGCTCGTGTGCTGCGCGCCAGGCGTGTGGTCTGGCCGAGGCAACCGAAAAGTTGGTCGAGGTGTGGAGCGATGCAGCGGCCGACTTTCAGGCCGGTGATGCGGTGCAGGTGGGTGTGAAGAAGCGTGTAGGTGGTAAGGCTGTGGCTTTGGCCTATGTCGGCGCTCTGGTGGTGCTGCTCTTGGCGCTGGTGATTTCGATCGAGGTGTTGGGTTTGGATGAAGGGGTAGCTGTCGGGGTGACGTTGGCAGCGGTGGCACTTTACTACGCGCTCTTGTGGTTGCTGCGCAAACGGATTGACAACACAATTCAATTCTCAATAACAAAAAATTAAATGGAAGTATTACTTTACACGATTCTGACGCTGTGTGTGTTGGGAGTCCTCGCTGCGGTAATCCTCTACTTTGTAGCTCAAAAGTTCAAGGTGGTGGAGGATCCGCGCATCGACGATGTGGAGAAGATGCTCCCGGGAGCTAACTGCGGCGGTTGCGGTTTTGCCGGTTGCCGTGGTCTTTCGGAGGCGTTGGTGAAGAACGACGACATCTCGTCGCTCTACTGCCCGGTCGGTGGTGGCGAAACGATGAAGGCTGTGGCTGCCTATCTGGGTAAGGCCGCGGCAGAGAAGGAGCCGCAGACGGCTACGGTGCGTTGTGGTGGTTCGTGCGAGAAGCGTGCCCGTACTAACAAGTACGATGGTGCGAAGTCGTGCGCCGTGGCTGCATCGCTCTATGTAGGCGAGACGGGGTGTGCTTTTGGTTGCTTGGGTTACGGCGACTGCGTAGCAGTATGTAACTTCGATGCCATCCAGATCAATCCTGCAACGGGTCTTCCGGAGGTGGATGCCGACAAGTGTACGGCATGTGGTGCCTGCGTGAAGGCTTGTCCGAAGCTGGTGATCGAGCTGCGTAAGAAGTGGCCGAAGAACCGTGCGGTCTATGTATCGTGCGTGTCGAAGGACAAGGGCGCTCAGGTGATGAAGGCCTGCAAGGCGGGTTGCATCGCTTGCGGTAAGTGCGAGAAGGTCTGCGCCTTCGATGCTATCACGGTGGCAAATAACCTTGCCTACATCGATCCCGCGAAGTGTAAGTTGTGCCGCAAGTGTGTGAACGAGTGCCCGACGGGTGCCATCACGCTGGTAGGTATGGAGCCGCTGCCGAAGGTAGCAAAGGCTGCTCCTGCTGCCAAGAAGAGCGAGGCTGCTGAGGCTGCTCCGAAGCAGGCAGAGGGTCGTCCGACGATTGCCCTGAAGGAGACGGGTAACAACCCGCTCGTGCTGGTCAATAAGAAGAAGGCTGTTATGGAGTCGAAGGCTGCCACCTCGGTTGCCGGTGCAGTCGTGGAGTTGAAGGAGTCGGGTAAGAACCCGTTGATCCTGGTACGCGGCAAGAAGGCCTAATCAATTAACCATCGACAAACGAAGAGAAAAGATATGAAGACATTTCCCATAGGCGGAGTTCATCCGCAGGAAAATAAGTTGAGCCGCGCCAAGGCGATCGAGGTGCTGCCTCTGCCCGAGGTGGTACAGATCCCGCTCGGCCAACACATCGGAGCACCCGCTACGGCCATCGTGGCCAAGGGCGACAAGGTGCTCACGGGTCAGAAGATTGCCGAGGCTACGGGTTTCATGTCGGCGAACATCCACAGCCCGATTTCGGGTACGGTGCAGTCGGTCGATATGCAGCTCAACGGTCAGGGTCTGCGTCAGATGATGATCACCATCAAGCGCGAGGGCGATGAGTGGGTTGAGACGATCGACCGCTCGACGGAGATTAAGCGTGCTTGCGAGCTGGATAGCGCAGCGATCATC
>JAFZFJ010000118.1 GCA_017555975.1 Alistipes sp.
ATGACGCCGAGGCGGAGGCTTTGCAGTATGGCGACTACACGGTGATGAGCCGTGCGCTGGGTCAGCTGCAGAACACTACGGAGGATAAGGCCTCGATTTTGGCATCGTATGGTCTGTACTATCAGTGGGGTCGCAAGGATCCTTTTGCGGGTCCTTCGAGCTACAACGCTTCGAAGGGTGTCTCGCCGACGCTCTACGATGGTAATACGAATTCGGTTTCGATCAAAGCTGTCGAGGCAGATGCTGAGACGGGTACCTATGCCTATACGAATGCCAATCCGATGCACTTCATCACCGTGAGCGACAAGAATGCTTCGTGGATGACGAGCCTGACGCAGGAACTGAAGGGCTGGAATGCGCAGCAGAAGACGGTCAATGACCCCTGCCCCTACGGTTGGCGAGTAGCTCCGGCAGAGGCCTTTGCCGGAATGTCGATCGTGGATGATACGACTGTTGCGGATGCCGCTACGAAGTATGCTGAGCAGTATGGCTGGACGTTGAAGAAGAATGAGGTGGAGTCGTTCTACTTCGCCGGTGGTCGCCGTGTCTATGCCGATGCATTGATTCAAAATGTCTTTGATGAGTCGCTGACGCGTAACGTAGCAACCGAGGCTCAGCCTTGGGTGGGCTACAACTGGACGGCTGAGGGTAAGACCTTCGCCTTCTGGTTCTGCAAGGCAGATCCCACGCAGAGCGGCCTGCGCAACGACCTGAACTTCTCGACCGCCAATGGTATGATGGTGCGCTGCGTGAAGGAGTAACCCCTCCTCGATTCATATAGAGAGCGATTCCCTTTCGGGGGTCGCTCTTTTTTTGTGCCTTGGCACAGGCCTTGCAAGATGTAGGAGAAAAACCAGGCGCACTATGCAAATCAAAACCGGTAAAGGTGCGGTGACACTCGTTGTGTTGCTGGCCATTTGGTCTGTGTCGGCCATCTCGTCGCTTCCCGGATTGGCCATTTCGCCCATCTTGGGCGACTTGAGTAAGATCTTTCCCCGTGCTACGGAGTTGGAGATACAGCTGTTGACCTCACTCCCCTCGCTGTTGATCATCCCGTTTGTCTTGTTGGCCGGAAAGCTCTCCGAAGGGCGCGATCGCTGGCCGCTGCTGATGGTGGGCTTGGCGCTCTTCTTTGTGGCAGGACTGATGTGTCTCTTCGCTCGTACGATGACTGCGCTGATTGCCATTAGCTGTCTGCTCGGTGTGGGGGCCGGTATGGTGATCCCGCTCTCGACGGGTCTTGTGGTGGAGTATTTTACGGGCGATTATCGCGTACGACAACTCGGCTACGCTTCGGCCATCAACAATCTGACGTTGGTCTTAGCTACGGCCTTAGCGGGCTCTTTGGCGACGGTGGATTGGCATCTGCCATTCTTGGTCTACCTCTTTCCGGGCGTCTCGTTGGCGCTCTGCCTGACATTGCGCGATGCCCCCTCGGTACCTGAACCGAAGGAGAGTCTGCAGCTTCAGCAGCAGGAGATTGATCGCAACAAATTGGTTGGGATGATGTGGCTCTATTTTCTGATCACCTATGCCGTATTGGTGATAACCTACGACGCTTCGTTCCTGATCGAGAAATACCACCTTTCGTCTACCTTCTCGGGGTGGCTCATTGCCCTCTTTTTTCTGGCGATTATGCTTCCCGGCCTCTGCTTGGGGCGCATCATTCGGGCTCTGCGCTCGAATACAAATTTGGTGTCGCTGCTGATGATGGCAATCGGTCTGGGGATCTTTGGCTATGCGCGCACGGAGTGGATGATGGTTGTTGCGGCGCTCTTATCGGGATTCGGCTATGGCATTATGCAGCCGATTATCTACGATAAGACGGCCACCATCGCACCACCCCGCTCCGCTACCCTTGCGCTTTCGTTTGTGATGGCGATGAACTACCTCGCTGTGATGATCTGCCCCTTTATACTCTCGGTGCTCCATACCCTCTTTCAGGCCAAAAGCGAACACTTTGGGTTCCGATTCAATGCTGTCATGGTGTTAGTGATGTTGCTGGTGGCGCTGTTCGATCGCAAAGGGTTTGTATTGGGATTGGATGAGCGGTATTTTGTGAAATAGCGGGAAAATGAAAGAGGCGTGTCCATTTGGATTGGACACGCCTCTTGTGCGGTATGCAGTTGCGCTTACTTCTGGTAAGCAGCTACACCAGCCTTGAGGAAGGCTACGAAGGCCTCTACGTCGAGGTTGTAACCGCGCGGCTCAACCAGCGGCTTGCCATCCTCGCCCTGCAGTACGTAGTAGGGCTGGGCGTTTACGCCATAGGTCTTCAGTGCGTAGTACGAATTAATCTTACCCAGCGACTTGAGTACCTTGCCGGCATCGGTCGTAACCCACTCCGACTCCGAAACAACCTTCTTGTCGTCGGCGTAGAGGGCGCAGATTACATAGTCGTTCTTGAGGATCTCCAGTACGCGGGGATCCGACCACACGCGCATCTCCATCTCGCGGCAGTTCACGCAACCGTGACCCGTGAAATCGAGGAAGATCGGCTTGTTGACCTGCTTGGCATAAGCCTCGGCCTCCTCCAGGTCGAAGAAGCCCTCCAGGCCGTGCGGCAGGTGGAGGAAATCGCTGTACTTGCGGCCCTGCTGCTCGGCAGCGTTGGTTGCCTGCGGTGCGGCGCTACCCTCGCCACCCAGGACGAAATCCTGCGACGAGAGGGGCGGCAGATAACCCGAAAGACCCTTCAGCGGAGCACCCCACATACCCGGAATCAGGTATACTACGAACGAGAATACGACGATAGCAAACGCCAGGCGCGTAACGCTTACGAACTTCACCTCGCTGTCGTGTGCGAACTTGATCTTGCCCAGCAGATAGAAGCCCAGCAGCGTGAAGACTACGATCCATACAGCGAGGTAAATCTCGCGGTCGAGGATACCCCAGTGGTAAACCTGGTCAGCTACCGAGAGGAATTTCAGACCCAGAGCAACCTCCACGAAGCCGATCACTACCTTCACCGAGTTGAGCCAGCCGCCGCTCTTCGGCAGGTTCTTGAGCATCGAGGGGAAGAAGGCAAAGAGCGTGAAGGGCAGTGCGAAGGCGATCGAGAAGGCCAGCATCGTCAGAATCGGCGTCCAGAACTCACCCGAGGTCGACTTGATCAGCACCGAACCTACGATCGGACCCGTGCACGAGAACGATACGAGTACCAGCGTCAGTGCCAGGAAGAAGATACCGCCCAGACCCTTCGTGTCAGCCTTTGAGTCGGTCTTGTTCACCATCCACGAGGGCATCGTGATCTCGAACGCACCGAAGAACGAAGCTGCGAAGATCATGAATACGAGGAAGAAGACGATGTTCGGTAGCCAGTGCGTAGCGAGCCAGTTGAAGATGTCGGCCGTTACGGCATCACCACCCACCAGGCGCGTGATGATGATGATGGCAGCAATGGGCACCGTGTAGAGCGCTACGATGAAGAAACCGTAGAGCGCAGCGCGGATACGACCCATCGTAACGCCACCCTCGCCCTTGAGGAAGTACGATACGGTCATCGGAACCATCGGGAATACGCAGGGGGTCAGCAGTGCGGCAAAGCCCCACAGAACGGCCTCAATGATGAGCGACCAGAGCGAACCGTTGCCGGCAACATCCTTCGGGGCGCTTACCGTGGCTTGCTCCGTCGTCACAGCCTCCGTAGCCTGGCCGATCGTTGCCGTGAGCTCTACATCACCCGGGATGCAACCCGTGTCGTTGCAGATCTGCCAGTCGAGCTGTGCCGTGATCTGGGCACCCTCACCCTCGAGACGAACCCACTGCTCGAAAACGGCCTCTACGTCGTAGGTGCCGATCTGCATCATGAAGATGTCGTCGTAGTAGGTGTGAGCCTCCGTCAGAGCCTTCACCTCGCCAATAGGCGTAGCACCCTCAGCCGTCAAGGCGATGGTGGTTGCGGTCGGGCCACCTACATAGGGACCCATGTCGTACATGTGGTAGCCGTCGGGAATCGAAGCGGTCAGTACCACGCGACAACTGTCGCCCACGATCGGATCGGTCGCAATCGACCACTCCACCTCCTGGGCAGCGAGCGTCTGAGCGGCGAACAGACCGGTCAGACACAGCATCAAGCGATAGAACAGTTTTTTCATAGTTAAGTTTGATTGTGTGTTATTTGTTTTTATTTGCTTGTTTGCAGTTTGTTGTAGTGACAATACATCAACTCGCCTTGCTCGTTGCGCAGATGCATACCTCCACCTTGGCAGTAGCGCCACATCTTGCAGCTTGCACACTCGCCCTCTTTAGCCCAGCTACGATCACGAAACGGGGTAAACCGTGTCTGCCAAACCTCCCAAAAACGATCTTGGTAGATGTTTCCCTGGTGGTAGTTGGCGCGAATCGAGGTGCAGCCCGAAATCGAGCCATCGATACGAATCGAAGCTACCGAAACGCCTGCTGCGCATTGGTAAAAGTGGTCGCGCACCTCCCCTTCGTAGCTTCCGAGAAAACCCTCGCAGGCATACGAGAGGTTGATTTTCCCCTCTTGTCGAGTGCGTTGGATAAAATCCAGTACCGTGCGAAACTCCTCCGGTGAGAGTTGGAGCGCTCGATCGGTTTTAGCGCGTCCGGCCGGAAAAATCGAGAAGATTCTCCAGGCGGTCACCCCTTGTTCGATGAGCCACGTCTTGAAGGCTTCGAGGCGCGGAACGAGAGCCGGTGTGACGCAGGTCACTACGTCGTAGGCCAACTCAGGATATTTCCGAATCGCCTGAATGGCAGCCGTAGCCCGCGTGAAACTCTTCGGATTGATGCGCACGAAGGTGTGCTCCTCCTCAAAGCCGTCCAGGCTGACCGAGATGCATCTCAGTCCCGCCTTAACCAATCGCTCGAGCCGCTCTTCGCTCAGCGCAAGGCCATTGGTGACCATGCCCCAAGGGTATCCGCGGCGTGTGATTTCGCGCCCGGCCTCTTCAAGGTCCTCACGCATCAGCACCTCGCCTCCCGAGAGAATGATCAATACATTACGTGGATTGACATGCGGGGTGAGCTCCTCGTCGAGCACTTTCAGAAAATCGGCCAGGGGCATATCCTGAAGGTTTGAGTCGCTGCAGCAATCGCTACCACAATGGCGACATGCGAGGTTGCAACGCAGGGTACACTCCCAAAAGAGTGTATCGAGCGGATGAGCCGCTACTCGATCGCGGTATAGATCCGCAAAGAGCTTTAAGCCCAAACGTTTGCGCAGTCCCGGTCGACAACTTCCCATCGCTACCTTCGCTCTTTACTCTTGCGTTGGACGCGGTGAAGGCGTGCCGTACATGAGTTGGATGCGCTCAATCTTGAGCTCCTCTTCCTCCGTAGGCTGTGCCGCTTTTGGCGTGTGGGTGGTCTCCTCAGCCGGCAACTCTACCTGCTTGTCGTTCGTGTTTTTGACCGTCGAACAGGCTGTCGAAAATCCTAACAAGGCTAAGATCGCCAATTTGATTTTTTTCATCTTGTCTTCAAGTAAGTCACTATACGGGACAAAGATAGCAAAAAATCTTGGATGAAGCACGCTTTTAGTCGCTCCTTTTGCAAGCAAAAGCGCAGAAATGGAGGAAATTGAAAAATATTTGTTGATTTCAAAAAAAATAGTTACATTTGAACGATGTATTGAAAAAACTCGAATCAAAATAATTTAAATTCCAACGTGATGAAAGAAGCTATTGCAATTCTGACCGGTGGTGGTCCGGCCCCCGGTATGAATACGGTTGTAGGTAGCGTTGCCAAGACGTTCCTGCACCACGGTTATAAGGTGATTGGTCTGCATGAGGGCTACACGGGCCTCTTTAACCCCACGCCCCGCACCGTTGAGATCGACTTCGGTATGGCCGATGCTATCTTCAACCAGGGTGGTTCGTTCCTGCAGATGAGCCGTTTTAAGCCGAAGGATTCGGATTTTGAGAACAACTTCAACCTCAAGTTCTTCACCGACAACAACATCAAGTTGCTCGTGACGGTGGGTGGTGATGATACCGCTTCGACGGCTAACCGCATCGCTAAGTTCTTGGAGGCTAAGCAGTACCCCATTTCGAACATCCACGTTCCGAAGACCATTGATAACGACCTTCCGTTGCCGAAGGGTGCTCCGACGTTCGGTTATGAGTCGGCTAAGGACAAGGGTGCCGTAATTGCTCGTGCTGTCTATGTAGACGCTCGTACGAGTGGTAACTGGTTTGTGCTGGCGGCTATGGGTCGTTCGGCCGGCCACCTCGCATTCGGTATTGGTGAGGCTTGCCACTACCCCATGATCGTGATCCCCGAGATGTTCGACAAGACGGAGATTACGGTGGAGAAGATCGTAAACCTGGTGATTTCGGCCATCATCAAGCGCAAGATTATGGGCATGGATTACGGTGCAGCCGTTATC
>JAFZFJ010000119.1 GCA_017555975.1 Alistipes sp.
GATGGTGAGCAGCACAGCCGACATACCCGACGATACGGCCAGCGCACCTACTGCACCGTAGAGGGCGGCAATGCGCTCCTCGTAGGCGGCCACCGTGGGGTTGTGCAGGCGTGTGTAGATGTTGCCACCCTCGGTCAGGTTGAAAAGGTTGGCAGCGTGGTCACAACTTTTGAAGCGGTAGGCTGCCGTGGGATAGATGCCTACGCCGCGTGCTCCGTTCTCAATCTGGGGGTCGAGACCTGCATGAATCTGGCGGGTCTCAAAACGATATTTCTTCTGTTCCATTAAACAAACGGTATTTTAACAACCTCTGCCTCGATCAGGCGGTCGCGGATCACCACCGCTACCGGCGTGCCAACCTTGGCATACTCACTCTTTACATAGCCCATTGCGATGCCAACCTTCAGTGTCGGTGACATCGTACCCGAGGTGACGCAACCGATCACCTCACCCTCGGGCGTTGCCAGCGAATAGCCGTGGCGCGGCACACCGCGACCGATCAGCTTCACGCCGACGAGCTTACGCGCCACGCCCGCAGCCTTCTCGGCCTCAAGCTTCTCGCGATCGATAAACTGCTTGCCCTCGGCAAACTTCGTAATCCAACCCAGACCACCCTCCAGCGGCGAAGTCTCGTCGTCGATATCGTTGCCATAGAGGCAGAAGCCCTTCTCCAGACGCAGCGTATCGCGTGCGCCGAGACCGATGTTCTTCAGACCGAACTCCTCGCCGGCAGCCCACAGAGCCTCCCAAAGGCGCTCGCCGTCCTCGTTTGCGACATAGATCTCGCAGCCGCCCGAGCCCGTATAGCCCGTGATCGAGAGGATGGCGCTGCAGCCGGCGACCTCCGTTTTGCAGAAGGTGTAGTACTCCATATCCTCCACCGGAATCGAGCACATCTTCTGTACGATCTTCATCGCCAGGGGACCCTGTACGGCCAGCTGGCAGATCTCATCCGAAGCGTTGTAGAGCTCCTTGCCGTGACCTGCCTCCATGCCCAACTTCGCACCCTCGGCGCAGATGTGCTGCCAATCCTTCTCCGTGTTGGCAGCATTGACGCAGAGCATGTAGGTCTCGACATCGAAGCGGTAGACTAGGATGTCGTCGACAATGCCGCCACGACCGTTCGGCATGCAGGAGTACTGCACCTTGCCGTCGTAGAGCTTCTCCACATCGTTCGTCGTGATGCGCTGCAAGAGTTCCACGGCCTTCGGGCCCTTGACCCAGATCTCGCCCATGTGGCTGACATCGAACACACCTGCACCGTTGCGTACCGTGGCGTGCTCATCGTTGATGCCGGTAAACTCGATAGGCATGTTGTATCCGGCAAACTCAGCCATCTTGGCGCCGTTTGCGATGTGATACTTCGTAAAAACAGTTGTCTTCATATCGCGTGTTATTGATTAATTTTCTTTGCGTTTCAAACCCAGACGCGGACAGCGCTTGAACTCCTTCTCGCGGTCGAAGAGGTAGCGGTAGGTCGTATGCATCTTGTGGCGCGAAGCCCCCACATAGGTCGTGATCATGCGGTTCATCACGGGATTGAAATCTCCAATCCAGGCCATCTCAAGGCTCTTGTAGCGGTTCGCTGCCGACTCCATGAACTGCTGATACTTGTACATGATGGCTGACTCTACCCCCTTGCCCTGCGCCTCGGGGGCGATGCCGAAGATCAGGCCAAAGATGCGATCACACGACTTGCGCACCTTCAACTCCCACAGCAGACGCACCTTCTGCCAAATACCAAACTTACCCCCAAAGCGACCGATGATGCGGTTTAGGTCGGGGATCGAGACGAAGAATCCGATCGGCTCGTCGTGCTTGTAGGCGAAGATGATGATGCGCGGGTCGATGATCGGTTTCATCTGCCTCAACAAAGCTTGTGCCTCCTCACGCTCGATCGGTTTCACGCCCGTAAACATCGCCCACGCCTTGTTGTAGACCATGCGGAACTGCTCGGCAGCCTCCTCCAGGTGTTTCAGGTCGATCTGCTCGACACGATACCCCTCGCCCAAGGCATAGAGGCGCTCGGCACGGCTCTTCAGACGCTCGGAAGCTTCGGACTCGCCCAGCGTCCAGATGTAGGAGTTTTGGTTGAAATAGTTCTGAAA
>JAFZFJ010000120.1 GCA_017555975.1 Alistipes sp.
CAAAGTTCGGGTCGGTCTGGTAGTTATCCTGACGCGAGGTGTTCTTCGTAGCATAGAAGTCGTGCATCGGAGCAGCAACCCAGATGGCGCACATCTTCTCGCTCGAGTAGCACACCGAGTAATTGCGGGCGTAGTTTGAGCCCGACTTTACGTCGGTGATGTGGTAGGTGTAGTGCCAGTTCGACTTATCGATCGTGGTCGGCAACTCGGCCCAACCGGCTACCAGCGTCGAACCCGAAGGGGTCGGCGTAGGCGTGGGATCGGGGGTCGGATCGGGAGTCGGATCAGGGGTCGGTTCCGGATCAGGCGTAGGATCGGGTGTAGGATCGGGTGTAGGCTCTAACTCGGGCTCAGCCTCACCGGCTGGCTGACTGATAGTTACCACAATCGACTGCTTGCTGCCGTAGGAGATAGTCAACTCGGCCTTGCGGGCATCGCTGTGATTGGCCATAGCGGCATAGGTAATCGTCGCCGTGAAGGTCGTCTGACCCAAGCTGTTCGTCCCCATTTTACCCTTGGTCGACATCTTCGGCTGAACCCACGCGGCGTTGCTCTTCGAGGTAGCGATCATCTCGCCGTGGGGATTTACCACCGTGTACGTGATCTTACCCTCCGTAGCTTTGGCGCTCGGCAACGAGATGGTCGGATCGCACGTGATGCTCAATTCGGGATCAGTCGAGGGGGCTACCGCCTCAACAGCATCGTCGCAAGCGGGAGTTGCCAACGCAACCACCACCAAGGCGAGGATCCAAATTAAAAGTCTCTTCATACTATTTCGTTTTCTTTTTTCTTCGTTCGTCGTGCTTAGCGATTTTTCGAGTCGATCCAGATCGTAACCGGACCATCGTTGATCAACTCGATCTGCATATCGGCACCAAATTCACCCGTTTGCACCTTGCGTCCCGTCAAAGACTCCATCCGGGCCACAAAGCGTTCGTACATGGGCTTCGATACCGCCTCGGGAGCTGCCGCAATATAGCTCGGACGGTTACCCTTGCGTGTCGAGGCCAGAAGCGTGAATTGGCTCACCACGAGCAGCTCACCTGCCACCTGCTGCACATCGAGGTTCATCACCCCCTGCTCATCGTCAAAGATGCGCAACTTGAGCAGCTTCTGCGCCAGGTACTCCAGATCCTCTTCCGTGTCCTCATGGGTGACACCCACCAAGACCAGCAGACCCTTCTCAATCGCCCCCTTTACAATCCCCTCGATCTCCACCGAGGCTCGCTTTACGCGTTGAATCAACAGGCGCATGGCTACAAATTTTCAAAATGGGCCCACAAATTATCCCCCTTCGGCACAGGCGCAGTCACCTCAACCAACTCATGACGAATCGGATGGTCGAAGCAGACACGACGCGAGTGGAGCGAAATGCCTCCACCCGGGAGCGAGCGCTTTGCTCCGTACTTCAAATCGCCACGAATCGGGCAACCGATGGCCGACAACTGGGCGCGAATCTGGTGGTGGCGACCCGTCAAGAGCGCTACCTCAAGGAGCGTATAGTGCGTGCCGGCACCCTTCATCACATAGTTCAAGCGTGCCTCCTTGGCATCAGCTTTGGGCTGTGCGTAGGCCTTCGAGCGGTTCGTACGACCATCACGCAGGATGTAGTGCTTAAGCGAGCCCTCCTCGGCCTGGGGTCGATTCTCGACCAGCGCCCAATAGTATTTTTGGATTGCCCCCTCGCGAATCATCTCATTCAAACGCACCAACGCCTTTGAGGTCTTGGCAAAGACCACCGCACCGCTCACAGGGCGATCAATGCGATGCACCACACCCAAGAAAACTCTTCCGGGCTTCGCGTCGCGCACCTTGATGTAATCCTTAATCTGATCCTCCAGCGCACTCTCACCCGAGGGGTCAGGCTGCACCAGATCACCACTGTGCTTATTCACCACCAGCAGGTGGTTGTCTTCGTAGAGAATATCGTCGGCTGAAAACATCGTCGGTTAAAGGATAAAAGTGAACGGGAGCAACAGTTCGGTCGAGCGCACCACGCTGGCCGAGCCACCGCCATACATAATCACACGAATCGGCGACTTTTGACGTCGCTCGACATCAACCAACACCTGACGACACTGACCGCAGGGGTAGCACTCGCGCTCCGAAGGGTCGGAGGCGATAGCAATCGCCTCAATCGGATCATCGGCATGGTTCGATTGCAGATAAAACAGAAGCGAGCGTTCGGCACACAAGCCGGCGGGGAAGACCTCACTCTCGGAGTTGCTACCCGTCAGAATGCGACCACTACGCAAGCGCGCCGCAGCTCCGACATGAAAATTCGAGTAGGGAGCATAGGCATTGTTGGTGGCCTTTACGGCCTCCTCAACCAGTCCACGATCCAGCTCAGACATCTCACCGAGCGTGGCATAGGACTCGTATTGAAAGACAAACTGTTTCTCCATAGCCTTTCATTGATGTAGATAATCGGTCAAAGATACATAATTTTCATTCAAAATTCAAAATATGAACCCCAAAATTACGACGCAAACTCAAAGGCATACGATTTTGCCTCCATTTTGCGTTAGACAACTAAAACGCAAACAGCATGAAAAAGATGATTTTTGCAGCAGCTATGCTGCTCTTTACAGCCCATGTGGCCACCGCCCAGCAGACGGAGTCCTATCCAAGTTTTATCGAAGTAACGGGCGTTGCCGAGAAGGAGGTTGCTCCCAACGAAATCTACCTTTCGATCACGATTAACGAGCGCGATTCGAAGGGCAAAATCTCGATCGACGAGCAGCAGCGCGAGATGCTCTCTGCGCTTAAAAAAATGGGCGTAAAACCGAACGAACAACTCAAGATGATCGATCTTACGAGCAGCTATTTCAAGCGCGGCAACTCACTCGCTAAAGCGCAGTATGAGTTGACGTTAGAATCGGCTGTGGAGGTGGCACGCGTTTGGCGAACGCTGGACGAGTTGGGCATCTCGCAGGTGACCGTTCAGCGGGTCTCGCACACCGACATCGAGCGCCTCAAAAAAGAGACTCGCGACGAGGCCATGCGCGCTGCCCGCGACAACGCCCGTGCCCTGGCCGAGGCGATCGACCAACAGGCCGGTCGCTGCTTCTGGATCGCCGACTATTCATCGCCCGTTCGCACGGTTTACGCGGCCAATCTGAAGGCGCGTGGCGTGACGGATGAGGCCCTTTCGTTCGACGCAGCAGTTGCCGACGAAGGACTCGAATTTCAGACCATCAACCTGCAACATCGCGTACAGGCGAAGTTTGTGCTTGAGTAAAAAAGAGAGCGAAGATAAGAGATTAAAGATCTTAAGGAGTTTAACGATCTTAACGAAGAACGTCACGCCGAATTCAGCGTGACGTTCTTTTTGGAGTCTGAGTCTTCCGAGCCTTCT
This sequence comes from Alistipes sp., assembly GCA_017555975.1. Classification (GTDB taxonomy): domain Bacteria; phylum Bacteroidota; class Bacteroidia; order Bacteroidales; family Rikenellaceae; genus Alistipes. The sequence continues at coordinate 3,359 of JAFZFJ010000120.1, forward strand.
GAAAATCTTTCAACTTTCAATTTTCAATTTTCAACTCTAACCTTCCTTTAAGCTCGCTTTACCAGCTTCACCACATTCTCCACGTGGTGCGTGTGGGGGAACATATCCACCGGCTGAACAGCCACCACCTCGTAGTCCGTGTCGAGGATGGCCAGGTCACGCGCCTGCGTAGCAGGGTTGCAGCTCACATAGACAATGCGATCGGGGGCAGCGCGGAGAATCACCTCCAAAACCGGCTCATCGACACCGGCACGCGGCGGATCGAGGATGATCACCTCGGGGTGACCGTTTTCGGCCACAAAACGATCGCTCAAGACATTTTTCATGTCACCGGCATAGAAGACCGTATTGTCAATGTTATTTAAAGCCGAATTAACTTTAGCATCCTCAATGGCCTCAGCCACATACTCCACACCAACCACCTTCTTGCAGCGACGTGCGCAGAAGTTAGCAATCGTACCCGTACCCGTATAGAGGTCGTAGAGGGTATCCTCAGGCTTCAAATCGGCAAACTCGCGAGCCACCTTGTAGAGCTCATAAGCCTGCTTTGAGTTGGTCTGATAGAAGCTCTTCGGACCCACCTTGAAGTGCAGACCCTCCATCTCCTCCAGGATGTGGTCCTTACCGTGGTAGCAGACATGCTCCAGGTCGCCCGTCGAATCGTTCCACTTCGTATTCACCACATAGAAGAGTGACGTGATGGCAGGAAACTCGGCCACCAGGTGATCCAAGAGTGCCTGGATGCGCTCCATATCGGCCTCACCAAAGACCACAATAACCATTACTTCACCCGTCGAGGCGGTGCGAATCGTAATATTACGCATCAGACCCGTATGCTCACGAGCATTGTGGAAGGTATAACCATGATCAAGGCAGAACTGCTTGACAGCCATGCGAATCGGATTCGAAGGATCGCCCTGCAGATGACAGTGGTCGATATCGAGCACCTTATCAAACATACCCGGGATGTGGAATCCGAGGGCCGGCGAGGCCTCCAGATCAGCACCCGAAGCCACCTCTTCGAAGGTCAACCAACGGCGATCGGCAAAGGTAAACTCCAGCTTGTTGCGGTAGTAACGCGTCTCGGCCGAAGCGAGGCAGGGACGAATCTCGGGCAGCGCCACCTTACCGATGCGCGTCAGCTGATCGCTCACCTGCTCGGTCTTGAAGCGAAGCTGCTCCTCATAGGGCAGATTCTGCCACTTGCAACCGCCACATACGCCAAAGTGGGCGCAGAAGGGTTCCGAGCGCAGCGGTGAACGCTTCACATAGCGCACCACGTAGCCCTCCATAAAACGACGACGCTTTTGGCGAATCTGCACATCCACCACATCGCCCGGAACGGTCATCGGTACAAAGACCACCTGCTCATTCCAACGACCCATTGCCTTGCCTTCGGCGGCCAGGGTCGTAATCTCCAAACCCTCTAAAAGAGGGTAGTTGTTTTTCTTTCGTGCCATAAGTGGTGCAAAGATAGTAAAATTTGTTATCTTTGTGCAAAATATACACGCTATGAAAGTCGCAACCCTAATCTTTAACCCCATCGGGGAGAATACATATGTCCTTTGGGACGACAGCAACGAGTGCGCCATCATCGATTGCGGCGCCTCGACGGCCGCCGAACAGGCCACGCTCGATAACTTTATCGCCGAGCACCAACTCAAGCCGGTCATTGCAGTCAACACGCACGGCCACTTCGACCACGTGCTGGGTGTCAACCACCTCAAGCGTCGCTACGACATTCCCTTTGCCTGCTCGACGAAGGATCAATATCTGCTCGATAGCGCAGCAGCAGCCGGCAACGTCTACGGCATCCCGACCGCAGATATGCCCTCGATCGAGATCGATCTGGCCACCACCGAAGAGGTGCACTTCGGCCACACGACCCTCCGCGTCATCCCCACCCCGGGCCATACGCCGGGTGGTGTAACGCTCCTCAACGCCGAAGAGCAGGTAGCCTTCACGGGTGACACGCTCTTCCGCGAATCGATTGGTCGCACCGACCTCGAGGGGGGCGACTATCCTACCTTGATGCGCTCGATTCTCGGCGCGCTGCTCCCGCTGGGTGATGCCATGAAGATCTTCCCCGGCCACGCCGAATCAACGACCATCGGCCACGAGTCGATGTATAACCCCTTTGTTGTAGAGGCTTTGCAGGATCAAATTAACTATAAGAACTAATCGCCATGCGTATCGATATTATCTCTTCGGTGCCCGATTTGATGGCATCGCCGCTCAACGAGTCAATCTTAAAACGCGCCCAGGAGAAGGGCATGGTTGAGATTGTAGTGCACAACCTCCACGACTGGGCCCACGACAAGCGCAAGACCACCGATGACTACCCCTTCGGTGGTGAGGCCGGCATGGTGATGAAGTGTGAGCCGGTCTTCGAGTTGATCGAGCACCTGCAGTCGGAGCGTCACTACGACGAGATTATCTACACCTCGCCCGACGGCGTTCGCTACGACCAACACGAAGCCAACCGCCTCTCGATGTTGGAGAACATCATCATCCTCTGTGGCCACTACAAGGGCATCGACCACCGCATCCGCGAGTACCTCATCACGCGCGAGATTTCGATTGGCGACTACGTGTTGACGGGTGGTGAGTTGGCCGCTTGTATCATCACAGACTCGGTTGTAAGATTGATTCCGGGGGCGATTGGCGACGAGTCGTCGGCCCTCACGGACTGCTTCCAGGACGACCTGCTGGCTCCGCCCGTCTATACCCGCCCGGCCGAGTTCCGCGGCTGGCGCGTGCCCGACGTGCTGCTTTCGGGCAACTTCGCCGAGATTGCCAAATGGCAGGAGGAGATGGCCTACGAGCGCACCAAAGCGCTGCGCCCCGACCTCCTCGGCGAGGAGTAAAGAGTTGAAAGTTAAAAGTTGAGAGCTAAACTTCGCGATTAAGCCGAGTGCACACGCTTGCGTGATGCCGAGGCGCAGCAAAGTCGAACTGCCGAAGACAGGTCAAAGTTGAGAGTTAGACCCGCGAAGGAAGCACAAAACAACACACCCCACGACAATCCAAAGCGCCCGTTTTTTGATTTTAGGCGAGCAGATTTTGGGTTTCGTGAAGTGGGGCGCGGATGAGACATACTGAACGTATTTCCCATTCGGGACCCGCGAGGGAAGCACAAACAAGATAACCCCACGACAATCCGAAACGCCCGTTTTTTGATTTTAGGCGAGCAGATTTTGGGTTTCGTGAAGTGGGGCGCGGATGGGACATACTAAACGTATTTCCCATTCGGGGCCCGCAAGGGAAGCACAAAATATGCCGCATAAAATCGAAAAATAATGAAATACTATCTGATAGTAGGTGAGCCTTCAGGCGACCTGCATGGCTCAAAGTTGATCGCAGGACTGAAGAAAGCCGATCCCGAGGCGGAGTTTCGCTTCTGGGGTGGTGATCTGATGGCCGAGGCTGGCGGTCAGAAAAATCTGGCCAAGCACTACCGTGAAACCTCGTTTTTCGGTTTTATGAATGTGTTAAAAAACATCGGGACGATTCGCAAGCAGTTCGGGGAGTGCCAGGCAGACATCAAGGCCTTCCAACCCGACGTGCTGATTCTGATTGACTATCCGGGCTTCAACCTCAAGATGGCCAAATGGGCCAAAGAGGCAGGAATCAAAGTCTTCTATTACATCGCCCCCAAGGCGTGGGCCTGGAAGGAGCATCGCGTAAAGCAGATCCAAAAATATGTGGATCAACTCTACATCATCTTCCCATTCGAGACGGCATGGTTTGGCAAATTCGGCATCGAATCGACCTTCTGCGGGAACCCCCTCTCGGACGATATCGAGGCGCGCCGCAAGCATTTCATTTCACGCGAGGAGTTTGCCCAAAAGAACCAGCTCGACGAACGTCCGATTATCGCCTTAGTGGCCGGTAGTCGTGTCAATGAGATTAAGGAGAACCTGCCCGACATGGTGGCGCTATCGAAGCGCATCCCCGAGTACCAATTTATCGTGACAGCCGTGCCATGGCTCGACCGTTCGCTCTATGACAAGTTGTTGGAGGGATCCGAGGTACGCTACCTATGCGATCAGACCCAACAGACGCTGGCCGTCAGCGATGCAGCGATTGTCACTTCGGGAACAGCCACCCTTGAGACAGCCTTGATGGGCATTCCCGAGATGGTGCTCTACCACATTCCGAAGCTCTACGAGGTACTGCGTCCGCTGGTACTGAAGATACCCTTTGTCTCGCTCGTGAACATCAACTTAGGACGCGAGGCGGTGAAGGAGATCGTCTGCCACCAGATCGACATAGAGGCCGCCGAACGCGAATTGCGCGCCATCCTGCCCGGTGGAGAGAAGCGTCAAAAGATGCTCGACGACTTTGAGGAGCTCCGTACCATTATCGGTGGAGCTGGCGCCAGCGACCGCTTCGCAGAGGCGATGGTAAAGGAGTTGAAAGTTGAAAGTTGAAAGTTGAACTTTGCGATTGAGGCGAGAGCAGAGGTCGCTTGCGAACTTTGCCGAGCCGTAGCAAAGTCGAGCCACCGTAGGTGGGTCAAAGTTGAGAGTTGAGAGTTGAAACGCTTTAGCTTCCTTTAATCGCTCTTAGTAGCCTTTAGCACCCTTTTAGAGATAAAAACCACAACAACATGAAGATAATCTGCATTGGAAGAAACTACAACGACCATATCCAGGAAAAGGATCTCGGTGGTGGCGGCAAGCGCCCCGATGAGCCGTTGTTCTTTATGAAGCCCGACACGGCGATGTTGCGCAACAACGATCCGTTCTATATCCCCTCGTTCTCGAACGAGATTCACTACGAGTGCGAACTAGTGGTGAAGATCAACCGTGTGGGACGTTGCATCGAGGAGCGCTTTGCCCACCGCTACTACGACGAGGTGGGACTCGGTATCGACTTCACGGCTCGCGACCTGCAACGCAAGGCGATCGCGGAGGGTCTTCCGTGGGAGTGCTGCAAGTCGTTTGACTACTCGGCGGCCCTCTCGCCCCGATTCATCCCTCTGGCAGAGCTGGGTGGCAATGTGCAGGGGCTGAATTTCGAGCTGGAACTTAACGGCGAGAAGCGCCAAATCGGCAACACGGCCGAGATGCTCTGGACGGTGGATCAGCTCATCGCCCACGTCTCGAAGTTCGTGATGCTACGCATGGGTGACCTGCTCTTTACGGGCACACCGGCCGGTGTCGGCCAGGTCTCGGCGGGCGACAATCTGCGCGCTTCGCTCTGTGGTCAGGAGTTGTTGAACTTTGATATTCGCTAACCGATGCTCTTACACGAAAAATTGGCCTCCTACCGCCTCCTGCTCGCCTCGCAGTCGCCCCGCCGTCGGGAGCTGATTGCTGGTTCGGGCATTCCGTTTACCCTCACGGCGAAATACGATTGTGAGGAGTGCTACCCCGCCATCATGGCCGCCGAGGAGGTGCCAGCCTACCTCTCGCGCCTGAAGAGCGAGGCCTACCCCGAGCCGTTGCATGCGGAGGATATTCTGCTGACGGCCGACACGGTGGTGATCCTTGAGGGCGAGGTGCTCGGCAAACCGAAAGATCGTGCTGACGCCCTACAGATGATCGCTCGCCTGGCGGGCAATCGCCATACAGTCATCACGGGTGTCACGCTTCGCTCGGCTACCCGCATCCATACCTTCTCGACAGCGAGCGACGTCTGGTTCCGCCCCCTGACTGAGGAGGAGATTGCCTATTATGTCGATCACTACAGCCCCTACGACAAGGCCGGCTCGTACGGCATTCAGGAGTGGATTGGCTATGTGGGTATCGAGCGCATCGACGGCTCGTTCTACAACGTGATGGGCCTGCCCATCCAGCGCCTCTATGTCGAATTAGAGCAATTTATAAACAACCAATAATTATGAAGAAATTTTTGTTTACGCTGTTAGCGACCCTCGTCCTCCTGCCCGCCATGGCCGATGAGGGTATGTGGTTGCCGAGCCTTATTTCGTCGCGCATCAAGGATATGCGTTCGAAGGGTTTCAAGCTCACCACCGAGGATATTTACAGCATCAACAAGGCCTCGATGAAGGATGCCGTGGTGCTCTTTGGCGGTTTCTGCACGGGTGAGATCATCTCCGAGGAGGGTCTGGTGCTGACAAACCACCACTGCGGTTACGACGCCATCCAGAGCCACTCGGCCGTCGAGCACGACTACCTGACCGACGGCTTCTGGGCTCGCAATCGCCAGGAGGAGCTCCCGAACGAGGGGCTGTGGGTGCGCATCTTGGTGCGCATGGAGGAGGTCACCGACCGCCTGGCTGCCGGCGCTACGAAGGAGGAGCTGATTGCCGAGGCGGTGAAGGAGGGCAAGAACTACCGTGCCACCATCGAGCAGATGTACTATGGCAACCAGCAGTTCCTCTTCCTCTATCAGCAGTTTGACGACGTGCGTCTGGTGGGTGCACCCCCCTCGTCGATCGGTAAGTTCGGCGGCGACACGGACAACTGGATCTGGCCGCGCCACACGGGCGACTTCTCGCTCTTCCGCATCTATGCCGACAAAAACAACGAGCCGGCTGCCTACTCGACGGAGAATGTCCCCTACCATCCCAAGCGCCACTTTACGGTCTCGACCCAGGGCATCGGCGAGGGTGACTTCACGATGATCTACGGCTTCCCGGGCAACACGCAGCAGTACATCACCTCGGATGCCGTGAAGTATGTACAGCACCGTTCCGACCCGATGAAGATCGACCTGCGCACGCGCCGTTTGGAGATCATCGGCAAGGCACAGGATGCCGATCCAAAGGTGCGCATCCAGTATGCCTCCAAGCACGCCTCGATTGCCAACGCCTGGAAGAAGTGGCAGGGCGAGGTGATGGGGCTGGAACGCCTGAAGACGATCGAGCAGAAGGAGGCCTACGAGGCTCGTTTCCGTGCCTGGGCTCAAGATAAGGCGGAGTATGCCCACCTGCTCGACTCCTTGAAGGCTGCCTATGCCTCGACGGCCGATTGGTACTACATGAATGAGCTCAAGAACGAGACCATCGGCACCATCGAGCTGTGGAAGGGAGCTTTCATGCGCCTTTCGGCCTTGCAGTCCGACTACAAGCAGATTACCCCGGCTCAAATCGAGACCTTCTATAAAGATTACGACGCCGAGGTGGATAAACAGTTGACCGTCGCTGTGTTGAAGGGTTTTGAGGAGTATTGCCTCGAGGGTGCTTATCCGGCCAAGTTGAAGGCCTTAATCGAGAAGCATGGCGGCGTGGAGAGCTATGTGGAGTACCTCTACCGTGAGAGTCATGCCACCTCGCTCGAGAAGGGCTTGGAGACCAATGAGGAGCAGTGGAAGAGCGACCCGGCCCTTGAACTATACCTCATCATCAAGCCCGAGATGTGCCGCATCCCCCGCAACCTGAGCAATGTGGCTGCCATCGAGAAGTGGTTCCGCCCCTACCTCAAGGCCCTCATGGAGTTTGACCCGAAGCGACCCTTCTTCCCCGATGCCAACATGACCCTGCGTGTAGCCTATGGCGCGGTGGCTGGTTACGAGTATGCCGATGGCGAATACCACATTCCCCATACGACCCTCGACGGCATCATCGCCAAGGATAACCCCGCCATCTACGACTACGACATTCCGCAGTCGCTGCGCGAGATCTATGCCACGAAGGACTATGGTCGTTGGGCTGTCGAGGTGAATGGCAAGCGCACCGTTCCGGTCTGCATCCTGGCCACGAACCACACGACGGGTGGCAACTCGGGTTCGCCGATTCTCAATGCACGCGGTGAGCTCGTGGGCCTGAACTTCGACCGCACGTGGCGCTCAACGATGAGCGACATCGCCTTCGATCCCACCATCTGCCGCAACATCGGCGTCGATATCCGCTATGTGCTGTTCGTTGTCGAGAAGATCGGTGGCGCCGGCTACTTGATCGACGAGATGACGCTGAAATAAAGTTGAGAGTTGAAAATTTAAAGTTGAAAGTTAATGCGGGTGTCCGACGATTGTTGTGACACCCGCTTATTTTAGTTCTCGTCTTGTCCATGCACAAAAAAGGGTCAGCTTTCGCTAACCCTTCTGTGCCCAGGACAAGACTCGAACTTGCACGAACTAATGTTCACTACCCCC
>JAFZFJ010000121.1 GCA_017555975.1 Alistipes sp.
ACCCTTGTGGTCGATCTGTTGCTGAATCGCAATGAACGGCTGAACGGCTCGCGCGTCGTCGGACTGGGAGCGGCCAGTTTGGGTGCTTGGCTGCTGATTTTTGACGAGGGATTTCAGCTTACGCGTGGTACGGAGGGGTGGGGTAATCTCTTGATCTTCTGTGCGGTGGTTGCCATTGCAACGAATACGGTGCTCATCAAGCCCACCCTCGAGCGGCTCGGTACGCGGACCGTGATGGGGTGGTACTACTTCATTGGGTTGATGATCACCTATCCCTTCTTTCGGCACTTCGTGCATCCCGAACAACTGCTCCACCTCCCGCTGATGGCGAAGGTGGAGTTGGGGTATATTCTTCTGATTGGCACGGTTTGGCCGATGCGGTTGCTCTATCGGGGCGCCGAGCACCTGACTGCGATTCATACGGCGCTCTACCGCTACATCCAGCCCCTCATTGCGGGCATCCTGGCGCTCCTACGCCACCAGGCACGATTCGACAGCACGAACCTGACGGCGCTCGTGCTGATTTTCATTGGTATTCTGTTGACGGTGATTGGTTATCGACGTTCGCTCCGTGCTATTCGCGAATCACTTGCACCTCGCCGTTTTCGCCAAAAGCAATGATCGACGAGGCCTTGCCGGTCGGGCGTCCCTGGAAACGGGGATTGACCACATAATCAACCCCTTCGACAATCTCGGGGGCGATTTCGGGCAGCGTGCGCGGAGTCTTCTCGCCGGAGATGTTGGCCGACGTGGAGACGATTGGGCGGCCCAGTTTGCGCAGCAACAGACGGCAGAACTCATGGTCGGGAACGCGGACACCGAGCGTACCCTCGTCGGGAATGAGGTTTTTGGCAACTCCCGTAGCGCCTGGCAGGATGAGGGTTAGGGGTGAAGTGGCCATTTCCAGTACCTCGAAGGCGATACCCGGTGCACGATTGACATAGCGCACGATGGCGTCGGCCGAGGGGCACAAGACGAGCATCGAGTGCTTGTTCTCGCTACGCTTGAGCGTGTAGATGCGCTGAACAGCTTCCTCGTTTGTGGCGTCGCACCCGATACCCCATACCGTGTCGGTGGGGTAGAGAATCAGACCGCCCTCCTTCAGAATGCGGGCCGCCTCATCAACGGCTGCCGCCAGGGCTGCGTTGGGCTTCTGTTCTACTCGGTTCTTGGTGTTATCTTGATGTCGCATAGCTTATTGTTTTTTCAATCCATGGGCCTCGGCCAACTGCTCCATCAGGGCATAGGCGGCCTCGTATTCGTTGGGAATCTCGCCGTCGAGAATCGCATTTTTGATCCGTTCTTTGATCTGTCCGATCAGCTGACAGGGCGGAATAGCGTAGGTCTGCATGATGATCTCACCCGTAATCGGAGGCTGGAAATTACGTACGCGATCGCGCTCCTCCAGATCCTTCATCTTGTGGCGAACGAGCTCGAAATTTTTCAGGTAGCGCTGCACCTTTTCGTCAATACCCGACGTAATGTCGGCCTCGCAGAGCAACATCAGCTTCTCGACATCGTCACCTGCTTCGAAGAGCAGACGACGTACTGCCGAATCGGTCACCAGATCCTCTGAGAGGATGATGGGGCGCAGGTGCAGGAAGACCAACTTTTGGACAAACTTCATGTGTTCGTTCATCGGGAGCTTCATGCGGCGGAAGATCGTCGGTACCATCTTCGAGCCCACCACTTCGTGGCCGTGGAAGGTCCAGCCGATCTTGGCGTCGTAGCCTTTGCACTGCGGTTTGCCAACATCGTGCAGAATGGCGGCCCAGCGTAGCCACAAATCGTTTGAGCGGCGCGCTACGTTATCGACTACCTGTAGCGTATGTTTGAAGTTGTCCTTGTGGGCATGCTTGCCACGGCGCTCCACCCCTTTGAGATTGGCTAACTCGGGGAAAATCAGGGGTAAAAGTCCCGATTTGTCGAGCAGCGTGAAGCCAATTGAGGGGACGGGCGAAAGGACAATCTTGTTCAGTTCGGTGATGATGCGCTCGCGCGAGACGATGTGGATGCGCTCGGCATTGCGGCGAATCGCCTCAAAGGTCTCTTCGTCGATCGTAAAGCCCAACTGCGAGGCGAAACGAATGGCGCGCATCATGCGCAGCGGGTCGTCCGAGAAGGTGATGTCGGGATCGCACGGAGTGCGAATCAGGCAATCCTCCATATCTTCCATGCCGTAGAAGGGGTCGACCAACTCGCCAAAGTGCTCCTCTGAGAGCGACCAGGCGAGGGCGTTGATCGTAAAGTCGCGGCGACGTTGATCATCTTCGAGCGTGCCGGCTTCGACCTGTGGTTTGCGCGAGTCGTGCGTGTAGCTTTCGCGGCGCGCACCGACAAACTCGACCTCCACGCCATCGCGCGTACGCAACATGGCCGTGCCGAAGGTTTTGTAGATCGAGACCTTGGTCTTGAGCTCGCGCCCCAGCGCTTCGGCCAACGCAATGCCACTTCCGACGACCACTACGTCGACATCGGTCGAGGGGCGACGGAGGTAGTGGTCTCGTACGTAACCACCTACCACATAGGCGTCTACGCCCTGTTCTTTAGCGATGCGGGCGATGCGGCGAAATATGGGATTCGACAGCGGCACGATGATTATTTTAATTGACGCTGATAGAGTTGCACGGTATTCTCCAGGCCCAGATAAAGGGCATCCGAGATGAGCGCGTGGCCAATTGAAACCTCGTCGGTCCAGGGAATCTGCTCGTGGTAGTAGGCCAGATTCTCGAGCGAGAGGTCATGGCCGGCATTCAGCCCCAGACCCTGACGTTTTGCCTCCTCGGCGGCGGCGACAAAGGGGGCAATCGCCGCTTCGCGTCCGGCTCCATAGTGGCTGGCATAGCTCTCGGTGTAGAGCTCCACGCGGTCAGCGCCGCACGCCTTGGCGCCGGCGACCATTTCGGGGTTGGGATCGACAAAAATCGAGACACGGATGCCCTTCTCGTGGAAGCGGGCTGTGACCTCGGTCAGGAATTCGCGGTGACGAATCGTGTCCCAGCCGGCATTCGAGGTGAGGGCGTCGGGAGCATCGGGCACCAGGGTTACCTGTGCCGGTACCACCTCTAAAACCAGGTCGATAAAGCTCTCGATGGGGTTGCCTTCGATGTTGAGCTCGGTGGCAATAGCGGCTTTGAGCTGGCGCACGTCGTCGTAGCGGATGTGGCGCGCGTCGGGGCGCGGATGCACCGTGATGCCATCGGCACCAAAACGCTCGATATCGAGTGCCGCCTGCAGTACATTGGGGCAATTGCCGCCACGCGAATTGCGCAAAACGGCAATCTTGTTGATATTTACACTTAACTTTGTCACAATTTCGTTATATTTGCGGTATAAAGTTACTCATTTTTTTGTTTCTGACGGATGAAAATCATACTTTTTTCCCGCCGAGGGCTTGCTTTTCAAGCCGAAGAGCTCAGAGAGCTGCGTGAGGTGATTGCTGAATTCGGCTTCGACTGGGCTGTAAATGAAGAGTTTGCCGAGATCCTTCGTGAGCAGATCGGTTGGGAGATCCCCGCCTGTCAACAATATGGTGCCGAGATCGATGAACCGACCTCGGAGGCCGTTATGGTCTGCTATGGTGGCGACGGTACGTTGCTCGAGGGGGTGCATCGGTTGGGCGGTCGGAAGTTGCCCGTGGTGGGTATCAATGCCGGCCACCTGGGCTTTTTGACCTCCGACTCGCGCAATGGTTTAAGACGCATCTTCGCGGCCCTGCATGCGGGCGAGTTGCGTTTCGAGGAGCGTTCGCTGATCGAGGTGCAGAGCGGCCTCTCGACGGTGAGTGATAGTGGCTTGGCGCTCAATGAGTTTTCGATCCAAAGAAACGGAGCCGGCATGCTCTCGATCGACCTGTTTGTTGACGATGAGATGGTGGCTACTTACCACGGCGACGGGGTGATTATCTCGACCCCCACCGGCTCGACGGCCTATTCGCTCAGCGCCGGAGGTCCGGTTGTGGCTCCGACGTGTGCCTGCTTTGTCATTACACCCATTGCTCCGCACAACCTGACGATGCGTCCGGTGGTGATTCCCGATACGAGCCGCATCCGCCTCGAGGTGCAGGCGCGCCGTTCGGAGGCCTTCCTTACGCTCGACAACCGTTCGTATGCCGTGCCAAGTAGCTGTAGCTTCAGCCTCCGTAAGGCTGATAAATCGATTTTTCTGGCCGTTCCGCACAATATCTCGTTCTACGATACGTTACGCAATAAGATGATGTGGGGCGTAGATATTCGCAGTTAACCCCGCCGGGAGATTAAAAAACGAAAAGTTAGCCCTGTAAAAGGGCTGTTTTTTCATTTTTTATACCTATATTTGCACCCTATTATGAGCACCGCAAAACTGATACCGCAACACGTCGCCATCATTATGGACGGCAATGGCCGCTGGGCCAAACAACGAGGTAAGGAGCGAACCGAAGGCCACATCGCCGGTGTGGAGACGATTCGCACCACGCTGCGTGCCGCCATCAAGTGTGGTGTGCGCTACGTCACCTTTTATGCCTTCTCGACCGAGAATTGGGGTCGTCCGGAGGCGGAGGTAGATGCCTTGATGGAGCTCTTGTGCAAGAGCGTCATTTGCGAAACCCCCGCCTTGAAGGAGCAGGGTGTGCAGGTGCGCACGATCGGTGACCGCAGCCGTTTTTCGGAGAAGGTGCAGTTCTACCTCAATCAGATCGAGCAGGAGACCCGTGAGGGGGAGCGCTTGACGATGGTTTTGGCGCTGAACTACTCTTCGCGCGATGAGTTGCGCCGAGCCATGCAGCAGCTGGCTCAGCAGGTGGAGCGTGGTGAACTGAAGGCAGAGGAGATCAACGAGGAGCGTATCTCGAAGAGCCTCGATACGGCCTTTATGCCCGATCCTGACCTGGTGATTCGCACCAGCGGTGAGCAACGACTGAGCAACTTCCTCATGTGGCAGGCCTCGTATGCCGAGTTCTACTTCCCTGAGGTGTTGTGGCCCGACTTTACGGAGGAGGAGTTTGAGCGTGCGCTTGAGGTGTACGCCTCGCGTGATCGCCGTTTCGGTTTGGTGAAATAGTAACCCAAGAGAGGAAAAGAAGCAGATTTTTCAACATACATGAATTATTTACGCAACATACTGGTTCTGGCAGTGGCACTTCTGTCGCTGATCAGCTCCACCTCGGCCCAGGAGGTGGTCGCAGAGGCGGCCGATACCACCCAGGTCGAGCGCTATTTTGACGAAAATGCCCCCATGTTCAAGACGCAGGGCAACAAGCAGCAGAAATACTACATTCGCAAGGTCCATGTGCGCGGTTTGGAGCATCTGGATCCCGATCTGGTGAAGGCTTCGGCCGGCTTGGTAGATGGTGATTCGATCCTTCTGCCGAGTAATTTCATCTCGAATGTGATCTCGCGTCTGTGGAGCCAGCGTTACTTTTCGGATGTGAAGATGGGCGCCGAAATCGAAGGCGACAGCCTCGATCTGCAGCTCTTCCTGAAGGAGCGTCCGCGTGTCTTCAACTGGGACTTTGAGGGTATCTCGACCAGCAAGGAGAAGGATATCATGGAGAAGTTGCAGTTGCGTCGCAACAGCGAGCTCTCGGATTATGTGCTGGACAAGAATGTCAAGCTCATCAAGGAGTACTGGAAGGAGAAGGGCTTCCGCAATGCGCAGGTGAGCTATCGCATCGAGCAGGACTCGGTACGTGCACAGTATGCCAATGTGATCTTCGTGATCGACCGTGGCGAGCGCGTGAAGATTGCCCAGATTAACTTCGACGGCAACGAGGTCTTTGATGACAAGCGTCTGCGTCGCACCTTTAAGAAGACGCACCAGAAGTCGATCAACTTCTTCAAAGGTACGCGTCTGAAGGATAAGGAGTACGAGGAGGATAAGGATCTGCTGATCGACTTCTACAACTCGAAGGGTTACCGCAACGCCCACATCCTGCAGGATTCGATTTACGAGTGTGAGCCGAATCGCCTGGCTATCGATCTGAAGGTTTCGGAGGGTAACAAGTACTACATTCGCGACATTTCGTGGGTCGGCAACTCGGTGTATACGACCGAGCAGTTGCAGAACATGTTTGCTGTGAAGAAGGGTGATACGTACGACAAGAAGTCGATGCACAAGCGACTCGGTATCGGTAAGGAGGAGAATCCTGAGGATATGTCGATCAAGTCGCTCTACCAGAATAGCGGTTACCTGATGTCGCAGATTGATCCGGCCGAGACTATCGTTGGTGCCGATTCGATTGATCTTGAGCTGAAGATTTTTGAGGGTAAACCCTTTACGATCAATGAGGTAGGTATCACGGGTAACGTGCGTGTGGATGACGAGGTGATTCGTCGCGAGCTCTATACCCGTCCGGGTGAGCTCTACGACCGCTCGATGCTCATGCAGACGATCCGTATGCTCGGTTCGATGGGTCACTTCAACCCGGAGGCCATCATGCCCGATATTAAGCCCGTGTCGAACGAGCTGGTGGACGTGAATTGGCCGCTTGAGGAGCAGGCTTCGGACCAGTTTAATATCGCCGGTGGTTGGGGTTCGGGTACCTTCGTTAGTTCGGTGGGTATCACCTTCAACAACCTCTCGCTGAAGAATGCCTTCAA
>JAFZFJ010000122.1 GCA_017555975.1 Alistipes sp.
GGGCGATACCTTCTTCAGGAGAATCTCCACCATCTGCACCAGTGCGGCGATCACCAAAATAAAGACGATCGTCTGCATGTAACCGATGTTGAGCGGGTTGAGTACATACTCCTGCAGCGGCCAGCAAACCAGCGCCGTCAGGGCCATTACGAAGGTTACGGCTGCACCCATACCCAGCGAGGTCTCCACCTTCGACGAAACACCGAGGAAGGGGCAGATGCCGAGGAACTGTGCCAGAACGACGTTATTCACGAAGATGGCACCAATGATAATTGCAAAATAGGTAATCTCCATAACTACTTCTTGGCTAATTTGTTAAACAATACCATCAGGTAACCCAGCGTCAAGAAACCACCGGGAGCCAGCACGAATACCAGGGGCATCACGTCGGCAATACCGAGCGAAACACCGAAGATTGCACCGCTACCCAGGATCTCACGCACGGCACCAATCACGGTCAGTGCGAGCGTAAAGCCCAGACCGATACCGATACCGTCCAATGCCGAATCAAAGGCGCCATTCTTCGAAGCGAATGCCTCGGCACGACCCAGGATGATGCAGTTCACCACAATCAGCGGGATGAACACACCCAGCGAAGCGTAGAGGGCAGGCACGAAGGCCTCCATCAACATCTGGATAATCGTCACGAACGAAGCGATCACCACGATAAAGGCGGGAATACGCACCTTATCCGGAATCAGGTTCTTGATGAGCGAAATCACGATATTCGACATAATCAGCACGGCCATCGTGGCAAAGCCCATACCCATACCGTTAGCGGCCGAAGTGGTCGTACCCAGCGTGGGGCACATACCAAGCACCAACACGAAGGTCGGGTTATTCTTCAGAATACCGCTCGTAATAATCTGCAACTTATTCATTTTGACCTCCTTCCTGAGCCGCAGGCTCCGTTTGTTCAGCATTCTCGGCCACGGTCGTAGCACCCGAAACCATGTCGGGAGCCTCCTGGCCCGTTACGTTCATCATCGCTACACAAGCACGGTTCACCGCATCGAGGTAGGCACGCGACGAGATCGTAGCTGCCGTCAGGGCATCCACCTCGCCACCGTCCTTCTTCACGCGGAAGGTACCCGTAGCCTCCTGGCCCTTCACACCGGCCAACAGGGGGTTACCCTCGTCGCACATCTTCGTACCCAGACCCGGGGTCTCGGCCTGCTGCAGGACATTCACGTTGTTAATCGTACCATCGGGCAGGAAGCCTACCATCAACTTCACCACACCGCTAAAACCACTCTTGGTCATCGTCTCAACGGCATAACCGACCGTCTGACCCTCCTTGGTTGCCGTGTAGACCTTGATCGGCATCTCGTCGATCGTCTGCTCCGCAACCTCCGTCTGATCGAAAGCGGGAAGCACGACACCCAGCGCAGCCTCCGTAGCGGCGGCCTTAGCAGCAGCAATCGGCGCCTCGGTGATCATGTTCACAGCACCGACACCGGCCGATGCGATGAGCGTGATCGAGAAGAGCACGGCTACCATATTAATAAGTGTACTTTTCATCTCTTCTTCCGTTATTTTACGCCAAAGCGCTTGGGTTTAACATACTTGTTGATCAGGGGCACGCAGGCGTTCATGATCAGGATTGCGAACGACATACCCTCGGGATAAGCACCCCAGAGGCGGATGCACATCGTAATCACACCAATACCCACGGCAAAGATCACGCAGCCCTTCGTCGTCATGGGCGAGGTAGCGTAGTCCGTAGCCATGAAGATAGCACCGAGCATCGCACCACCGGCCAGCACGTGGAAGAGCGGGAACTGCCACAGCAGCGCCACATCACCACCCTTCGTCAGCGCTACCACAAAGGCAAAGACAGCCATCGTAGCGAGCACCGTTACGGGGATGTGCCAGGTGATCACCTTGCGAACGAGCAGGTAAACGAAACCTGCCAAGAGGGCGAAGGCTGCCACCTCACCGAGCGAACCGGGCATGATACCCAGCATCAGGTTCTCAACGGGAACAATACCGGCCTCGGCACCGAACTTCACGGCAGCCAGCGGCGTAGCACCCGAGAGGGCATCCAGTGCGGGATTCTCAACCACGGGGAACGAGGTCATCTGCACCGGGTAGGCAATCAGCAGGAATACACGACCTACGAGTGCGGGGTTGAAGGGGTTCTTACCCAGACCGCCGAAGGTCATCTTGGCTACAGCGATGGCGACAAAAGCACCGATCACCACGATCCACCAGGGAATCGTAGCCGGAAGGTTGAAGGCCAAAAGAACACCC
>JAFZFJ010000123.1 GCA_017555975.1 Alistipes sp.
ACCTCTTTCCCTCGCCGGAACTGATCTTCCGCTGGGTGGCCGAGATCGGACGT
This sequence comes from Alistipes sp., assembly GCA_017555975.1. Lineage (GTDB taxonomy): Bacteria > Bacteroidota > Bacteroidia > Bacteroidales > Rikenellaceae > Alistipes. The sequence continues at coordinate 54 of JAFZFJ010000123.1, forward strand.
ATCGAGGAGCGCAACCTGGAGAGCAACCAATCGCTCATCGAGCTCCTGACCCTCTTCGAGCAGTCGGGACTGAAGCCCATCCTGCAAAAGGGTCAGGGTGTAGCGACGCTCTACGACCGACCGCTGTTGCGCTCGTGTGGCGATATCGACCTGTGGTTCCCGACCCGCAAAGAGGGGGTTGAAGCGCTGCGCATCATCACCGAGAAGGGTTGTTCGCCCGCAAAGGCGCCCGATGGAAGCTACCACTACCATTGGCGAGGCATCGAGGTAGAGCACCATCCAGAGTTGATCGATCTGCAGTCGCTGATGGTCAAGGGATGGGCGCGTCGACGCGTAAAGGCGATGCAACCCATCACGGTAACCCTGCCGGAGCACTCCGAGACCCCGATTTTGACCCCTTCGGCCGAAGTCAACCTACTCTTGATCAACGCCCACATTTGCAAACACGCCATCGGTCTGGGTATCGGCCTAAGACAAATGTGCGACATGGCCCGCGCCTACCACTGCCTGCGCAACCAGGTGGATGGTGAGGCCATCTACAAACTCTACAAACGCGCCGGTCTGTTGCGCTGGAGTACGCTCCTGCACAACTTCCTGGTTCAATATATCGGCCTCAAGCCGCACGATCTGCCCTATCAGGAGGAGCTCACCGAGGATGCTCAACCGCTGATGAAGGTGGTCATGCGCGGTGGCAACTTCGGCCAATTTGCCGCTGATCGCAAAGCAGCAACCCAGGGTGGCAAATGGCAGCGCAAACGCCACACGGCGAAGAGTTTCTTGCGCAACTGCCGTTTCTCGTTCCGCTACGCGCCGAAAGAGACCCTTTGGACGGTTTGGCAACTGCTTAGAGGTCAAGCGTAATGAACAACGTAGTGTGGTACGGCATTGCCGGTTTTGAGGTCGAGCTGACCCTCCCTGAGGGGGCGCAAGTCAACCGCCTACTGCCCAACGCCGAACCCTTTCGCCTCAACCGCTCCACCCAACAGCCTATCCTGAGACTCGCGGCATTGGGAATCGAACCGGAGACAACCCACGATCGCGGCACGCTGCTTAGCATCGACCGCAACGACATGGGAGAGGTGAAGCTCTACCGCCGAGCACAGGGCTACTTCGTCGACTCCGGCTACTTGGATACGCCCTACCGACACCACCTGGTGCTGAACGAAGAGTTGGATCAAGCCCAAGCCGAGATCTGCTGGCAGGATCCGCGCCATGCCGAGGCGCTCAATGCGCTGCTTCGCATCGGCTACTCGCTCGCCGTATTACGCCACGACGCCATTTCGATCCACGCCTCGGCCATCTGCCACCAAGGGGAGGCGATCCTCTTCCTGGGCAAGAGCGGAACGGGTAAAAGCACCCACGCCCGCCTTTGGTTGGACCACGCCTCGGATTGCTCGCTACTGAACGACGACAACCCGACCCTCCGCCGACACGCCGATCAACTCGTGGCTTACGGCACCCCCTGGAGTGGCAAGACCCCCTGCTACCGCAACGAGGGATATCCCGTGCGAGGCCTCGTTCGCCTGAGCCAGGCGGCTCAGAATCGCTTCGAGCGCCTGACCCACGAAGCAGCCTTTTTGGCCCTGCTGCCCAGTTGCTCGCAGCTGCGAGAGAACGAACAAATAGAGGATTGCTTCTATCATACGATCGATCAACTCCTCCGCACAACAACGGTGGCCCATTTAGCCTGTCGAGCAGACCAAGCCGCCTACCACTGCTGCCACGCAGGGCTCTACCCGACCATGGACGGCCCACAAAAACGAGAAGAACAATAAAAACAATAAAACACCATGCAAAACAAACTTTTGATTTTTGCGCTGATGCTCCTCACGCTCACCTCCTGCGCCTCGTCGAAGAAATTCGTCTATCTGCAGGATCTCCAGGCGGGCCAGAAGGAGAGCTTCAACACCAAACACGAGGCCATCGTGCACCGCGATGACCGTCTGCGCATCACCGTGAGCTGCAAGAGCCCTGCGCTGGCACTCCCGTTCAACAACCAGAATGGTGTCGTGACGGTTTCGGCCGACGGCAATGTCGAGTCCACGCGTGGCGTCACGAAGGAGACGGGCTACCGCGTCGATATCGACGGCAACATCATCTTCCCGATTTTGGGCAAGTTGCAGGTCGAGGGTCTGACCGTGAGCCAGGTTTCGGAACTGATTCGCAACAAGATCATCGAGGGCAACTACATCAACGACCCGCAGGTATCGATCGAGTTCTTGAACTTCAAGTATTCGGTGCTGGGCGCAGCCGGTGCGGGTGTCTACTCGGTGGATGGCGACCGCATCACGCTGCTCGAGGCATTGGCTCAGGCCGGCGATCTGGCCGTGAATGCCCGCGTGGATCAGGTCCTTGTGATTCGCGAGAAGGGCAACGAGCGTGAGGTCTTTGCCCACGATCTGCGCTCGAAGGAGATCTTCAACTCGCCCGCCTTCTACCTGCAGCAGAACGACGTGATCTACGTCGTGCCGAAGTACCGCATGAAGGATACCGAGTCGCGCGTACTGGAGTACCTGGCACTGGTGCTCTCGCTGGCCACGGCTACCGGAACGCTGCTCTGGTACACCACCCGATAACCCTGCTTAAACTGACTTAACGCAACGAAACAACAACACAATACCATGCAAACCAAGAACAATCAGAACAAGACAGACGAGCTCAATATTGCCGATCTGTTTATGTTCCTCCTCTCGAAGTGGCCCTGGTTCGTGCTCTCGATCACCCTGTGCATGGGCCTTGCCTGGTTCTACTACGCCCGCACGCCCTTCGTCTACTTCCGCACCGCAACGGTCTTCATCAAGGACCCGGCGCAGAAGACCGCATCGGCCGGTCTGGATCGCTACGACAACTATATTAATAAGGTCAACGTAGCGAGCGAGATCTACCGCTTCCGCACGAAGAACCTCATGCGCGAGGTGGTAAAGCGTGCCCATGCCGACGTGAGCTACACGATCGAGGATGGTCTGCGCACGAAGGAGCTCTACACCTCGGCCCCGGTTCAGGTCACCTTCCCCGAGGAGATTCAGAACCGCCGCGTCGCCTTCACCCTCAAGATGCAGGATACGCAGACGGTCGAGTTGAGCGAGTTCGAGGCATTGGCAGATGCTGCCCCGATCACCGCTTCGCTGGGCGATACGATCTCGATCTACTCGGGCCCGATCATCATCACCCCGACCAACTTCTGCAGCGAGCAGTGGGTAGGTCGTGAAATCCGCGTCACGAAGAGCCCCATCAACCAGATGGTGGGCTACTACCTCGCGAACTTCGGCGTCCGTCAGGAGTCGGAGGAGGCCTCCATTTTGGCCCTCTCGATCAAGGACAACTCGCCCATTCGTGCCGAGGATATGCTCAATACGCTGATCGCCGTCTATAACGAGGAGTCGATCCGCGACAAGAACCAGGTGGCCATCAACACGGCCAACTTCATCAACGAGCGTCTGATCATCATCGAGCGCGAGCTGGGTTCGGTGGAGCAGGATCTGGAGAGCTACAAGGTGAGCAACGACATGATCAACCTCGAGACCTCGGCCGGTCAGGCTGTGAGCGAGTCGACGCAGCACGGTGCCAACCTCATTGAGTTGGAGACCCAGCTGCAGTACGCCTCCTACATCCGCGACTACCTGACCGACCCGACGAAGGAGATCGAGCTGATCCCGGCCAACACGGGTTTGAGCAACATGAACATCGAGACGCAGATCAACCAGTACAACGCCATGAAACTGCGTCGTGATCAGCTGATCGTCGATGGCAACGACTCGAACCCCGTTATCCAGGAGCTCAACAGTTCGCTGCGCGCCACGAAGCAGACCATCATCCGCGCCGTGGACAACCTCATTGCCAACCTCGAGGCGAAGATTCGCGACACCTCAAGCCGCGAGAGCCGCGCCAAGGAGCGCGTACGCTCGATTCCGCGCAAGGAGCGCGATATGCTTTCGATCGAGCGTCAGCAGAAGATCAAGGAGTCGCTCTACCTCTTCCTGCTGAACCGCCGCGAGGAGAATGCCCTGACGCAGGCCATGGCCGACAACAATGCCCAAATCATCGACAACGCAAGTGGTTCGAACAGCCCGATTGCCCCGTCGCGCAACCGCATTCTGCTGCTGGGTCTGATCCTCGGTGTCGCCTTCCCCGCCATTTACTTCCTGCTGAGCATGTTCCTCGACACGCGCGTACACAGCAAGCGCGAGATTAAAGAGGCGGTCAATGTACCTATCCTGGGTGATATTCCCCTCGACAAGGCCCTGCTCAAGCAGCCCAACAAGGGCACCATTGCCCTCACCGAGCAGCAGGAGGGCGTGATTGCTGAGTCGTTCCGCATCCTGCGCACCAACCTGCGCTTTAAGCTGCATAGCGGTGCAACGAACAACGGCGAGCATACGAGCCACGTAATTACCCTCACCTCGTTCAACGAGAACGCCGGTAAGACCTTCATCGCAGGCAACCTGGCCGTAAGCCTTGTCAATGCCGGCAAGCGTGTGGTTGTGGTCGACATGGATATTCGCAAGGGTACCCTTTCGGCACCTCACGGTGATCGCCACCGCGGTTTGACCAACTACCTGGCCGACGACAGCTATCCCATCGCCGATCTGATTCGCAAGGATGCGTTGGCGCCGGGTCTGGACCTGATTGCAGCCGGTACGATTGCCCCGAACCCGGCCGAGCTGCTCATGTCGGAGCGTCTGGACATGCTCTTTAGCTACCTGCGCACGCATTACGACTACATCATCGCCGACAACGTACCCATTGGCATCATCGCCGATGGTACGATCTCGAACCGCATTGCCGATCTGACGATCTTTGTCGTACGTGCCGGCAAGCTCGACAAGCGTCAGCTGCCCGACCTGGAGGAGCTCTACCAGGAGAAGAAACTCCATAACATGGCCCTCGTAGTCAACGGCACCGAGCGCAGCCACCGCGGCTATGGTTATGGCTACGGATACGGTTACGGTTACGGTTACGGATATGGCTACGGTCCTTCGACCGAGAAGAAGGGCAAGAAAAAGGCCTAACCACAACTACTCTAAAGAAAAGAACAATTTACTTATATCTAATTACTTAAACTTTACGCGTATGAAAAAACTTTTAGCACTTCTGGCATTTGCCTTGATGGCCGGTGCCACCTTCGCTCAGACGGCAGACGTCGAAGAGGAGGTCATTTATGAGAAGAACAAGCAGAAGGTGATCACGAACACCTTCTGGGACAACTGGTTTGTTCAGTTGGGTGCTGGTGCGCAGATCTACTACGGTGACCACAACAAGCAGCTGGACATCGCCGATCGTCTGTCGCTGGCTTTGGATGCTGGTTTCGGTAAGTGGTTCAGCCCGCAGATTGGTGTGCGCGCCATGATCAGCGGTCTGACGATCAACGGTGCTACGCAGACGTGGGGCGGTGAGGGCATCCACGATAGCGGCAAGCCCGTTGATGGCAAGTACACGCACGACTACGGCTTCCTGAACGAGCAGCAGTTTAACTTCTACAACCTGCATGCTGACGTGCTGTTCAACATGTCGAACATTCTCTGCGGTTACAAGGAGAAGCGTGTTTGGAACTGCTCGCCCTACCTGGGTCTGGGTTGGATGGTAACGTGGGAGACGCCGCGTGCCCGTGAGGTGAGCTTCAACTTCGGTATCTTCAACGCCTTCCGTCTGTGCGAGCAGCTCGATTTCAACCTCGACCTGCGCACCACGATGGTGAAGGACTCGTTCGACGGTGAGACGGGTGGTCGCAAGGAGGAGGGTCTCTTTACGGCTACGGCAGGTCTGTCGTACAAGTTCAAGCAGCGTGGTTGGGACCGTGCCAAGACGGTTATTCGCAACAACCGCGCCGAGGCCAACGCCCTGCAGAAGCAGCTCGACGCCCTGCGCAACGAGAATGCGAAGCTGCAGAACGACCTGAAGAACGCCGAGGCTCAGATCAAGGAGGTGAAGGTAGTCGAGAAGGAGCAGCTGATTGCCCCCATCTACGTAACCTTCGAGATTGGCAAGTCGGAGCTTTCGAAGGAGGCTCGCGTAACGCTGGGTCTGCTGGCCAAGGCTATCAAGGAGGCTCCGGAGGGCACGACCTACACCATTTCGGGTTATGCTGACGAAGGTACCGGTTCGAAGCGCATCAACGAGAAGCTCTCGGCCGATCGTGCTCAGGCCGTATACAACTGCCTCGTAGAGGAGTACGGTGTTGCTGAGGAGCAGCTGAAGATGGCTCCGAAGGGTGGTGTTGAGAACATGTTCTACGACGACCCGAAGCTCAGCCGTGCCGTAATCGCCGGTGAGGCGCACTAATAGACGTTTCATACAAGCCAAAGAGGGGGCAACATTTCGGTTGCTCCCTCTTTTGTTTTTGGCCGTTTTGTATTATCTTCGCACAATAGCACAACGAACAACAAAAAGAGCGCTTTATGGCAAGCATCCTGCAAATCGAACAACTGACGAAGGCTTATGGCGAACGACTGCTCTTCGAGGGGCTGACCCTCCACCTGGACGAGGGGGAGAAGGTGGCACTCGTTGCGGTCAATGGTGCCGGTAAGAGCACCCTGCTGAACATCATCGCCGGACGCGAGGATTACCAGGCGGGCCAGATCACCTTCCGACGCGATTTGCGCGTAGGTTACCTCTTCCAAAATCCAACTTTTAAGCAGGGTCACACCGTGCTGGAGGCCTGCCTCGATGGCAACGACAAGGCAGCCCAAGCGGTCTCACGCTATGAGCGTGCACTCGCCACGGGCGAGGGGCTGGAGGAGGCGATGGCAGCGATGGATGCTGCCGGAGCCTGGG
>JAFZFJ010000124.1 GCA_017555975.1 Alistipes sp.
ATCCCGACATGAAGGGCACGGCCACCTTCCTGCGTGGTGAGGTGCAGATTCCCGTAGGTACGATGACTACCCCGGGCTTCCGCTACTGTACGTTGCGTTTCAGCGTCAAGGAGGAGGGGTACACCGAAACGGTCAAGGTGGCCTTCTCGGCCAAAGACATCGAGCCAACAATCGCAAATCCGCTCGATTTCGACCTCTTCTGGTTTCAGACCCTGAAAAAGGCGCGTGCGGTGACGACACCCATCGAGGTGACCCCGATCGACAACGAGAAGTTCACCAACAACGACTTTACGACCACCATGGTCCGCATCCCTTGCGACGAGGAGGGTGGCTCGATTTATGGTTACCTCACCATCCCGAACGACGGCCAGAAGCACCCCGTACTGCTCGTACCTCCCGGAGCGGGCGTGAAGCGCGTAGATCCCTCGATGATCTATGCCAAAGCGGGCTTCATCACCTTCACGATGGAGGTGCACGGCATGCCGATGAACGCCTCGGACGAGTTCATCGTCTCGGAGAGGGAGCGCCTGGGCGACTACTGGTTCACGGGCATTGAGGAGCGTGATACCTACTACTACAAGCGCGTCTACACGGGTTGCGTACGTGCCATCGACTACCTGATGACCCTTCCGGAGTGGGATGGGGAAAATGTCGGCGTGACGGGTGGCAGCCAGGGTGGCGCACTGAGCATCGTCACGGCAGCACTCCACCCCGAGGTGGATTTCGTAGCCTCGTTCTACCCCGCTCTGTCGGATGTGAGCGGTTATCAGGTGGGACGTGCCGGTGGTTGGCCGCGCATGTTTGTTAGCGCCAATGACCGCCCCGAGATCAACCACAAGAAGGCCCTGCGCGTGATGGGTTACTACGATGTCGTAAACTTCGCCCGCCGTGTGAAGTGTCCGGGCTTCTACAACTACGGTTTCAACGACAACACCTGCCCGCCGACCTCGGTCTGCGCAGCCCTGAATGTCATCAAAGCACCGAAGCACATTGTCGAAAATCCCGCACCCTACCACTGGCGCTACAAGGAGGTACACCAGGACGCAATCACGTGGATGAAGCAGCAATGCAAATAGGCCGTTTGCCATTTTTTCGCCTGGATTGACCCAAAGGGCGGAGTTTTAGCCCAAAGAGTTGGTTTTTGCCGGAAAAGGTGTATCTTTGTAAAAGGTAAAAAACGAAAATTTCCGTTATGGAGTACAAAATAACAACTTCGGCTCGCTGCGCCGTGATTGGCTACGGCACCTGGGCTACGGCACTGGTGGATGTACTGACCAAAAATGAGGCAAAGGTGGGCTGGTATGTACGCAACCCTGAGGTACTGGAGTCGATCCGCACGGAGGGTCGCAACGTGCGCTATTTGTGCGATTTGGAGCTCAACACGGAGCGCATCGAGGCTTCGGACGACCTGAACGAGGTGGTGGCTAATGCCGACATCATCGTCATGGCGATGCCCTCGGCCTACATCAAATCATTCCTCGAGCCGCTCACCGTATCGCTACAAGATAAGTTTGTCGTTTCGGCCGTCAAGGGTATCGTACCGGGCGACTATAAGACCGTCGTGGAGTATCTGCACGACCATTACGACCTCTCCTACAAGCAGATTGGCCTGATTACGGGTCCGTCACATGCCGAGGAGGTGGCACGCGAGCGTCTTTCGTACCTCACGGTGGTCTGCACCGATCCTGAGAATGCCCAGTGCATCGGCCAAAAACTCGCTACGAAATATATCCACCTCAGCTACTCGCAGGATCTCTATGGCACGGAGTATGCGGCTATTCTGAAGAACATCTACGCCCTGGCCGCCGGCATGGCCATCGGTTTGGGCTATGGCGATAACTTCCTTGCCGTGCTGATCTCGAACAGTGCGGCCGAGATGACCCGCTTTCTGCAGGAGAGCTACCCCTACGAGCGCAACACGCAGGCCTCGGCCTACCTGGGCGACCTGCTGGTGACGAGCTACTCGATCCACAGCCGTAACCGCCGCCTGGGTCTGATGGTTGGCCACGGCTGCTCGGTGAAGACAGCCCTGAACGAGATGACGATGGTCGCCGAGGGCTACTTCGCAGCCGAATGCATTCGCCACATCAACTTCCGCCACCAGATCGATATGCCCATCGCGCAGATGGTTTACGAGGTACTCTACGAGAAGGCTTCGGCTCGCAAGTCGATGAAGGCGCTTGCTGCCAAACTGATCTAACCAACAAAAAAACTATACTATCATGAAAATCGATTATTCGAAGACCGGCTACGAAATTTCGGCCGAGATGAAAGCCAAAGCTTTGGCAGCCAACGCCCTGTTGCACTCGGGCGAGGGCAAGGGTAACGACTTCCTGGGATGGGTAGCGCTCCCCTCGTCGATCTCGGAAGAGGACTTGGACGGCATTGTAGCTGCTGCTGCAAAACTGCGCGAGAAGTGCGACCTGGTGATCTGCATCGGTATCGGCGGTTCGTACCTCGGAGCTAAGGCCGTATTGGAGGCAATGTCGAACCCCTTCCAGTTGCTGAAGAAGGAGCAGGAGAACCCGACGGTTGTCTTTGCCGGTCAGAACATTTCAGAGGATTACACCTATGAGCTGATGGAGGCTGCCAAGGAGCACTCGATCGGCGCCATCGTGATCTCAAAGTCGGGTACGACGACCGAGCCCGCCATCGCCTTCCGCCTGATCAAGGCTGAGCTGGAGGCCCGCTACGGCAAGAAGGAGGCTGCCGAGCGCATCGTGGCCGTTACGGACAAGGCTCGCGGCGCCCTGAAGACGCTCGCAACCGACGAGGGCTACCCCACGTTCGTGATTCCGGACGATGTAGGTGGTCGTTTCTCGGTACTGACCCCCGTAGGTCTGCTGCCGCTGGCTGTAGCCGGTGTGGATGTTCGCGCACTGGTGAAGGGCGCTCAGCAGATGGAGGCCCAGACGGCCGAGGGCGTTGCCTTCGAGGAGAACCCGGCAGCGATCTATGCAGCCGTTCGCAACCTGCTCTATGCCGATGGCAAGAAGATTGAGATCCTCGGTTCGTACGAGCCTAAGTTGCAGTATATCAACGAGTGGTGGAAGCAGCTCTACGGTGAGTCGGAGGGCAAGGAGGGCAAGGGCATCTTCCCGGCCAGCGTCACCCTCACGGCCGACCTGCACTCGATGGGTCAGTATATTCAGGAGGGCGAGCGCACGCTCTTCGAGACGATTATTTCGGTGGGCGAGCCCAAGCACAAGGTGGTTATCGAGGCCGACGAGCAGAACCTGGACGGTCTGAACTTCATGGCCGGCAAGCGCATCTCGGAGGTAAACCGCATGGCCGAGCTGGGCGTGCAGTTGGCTCACGTGGATGGCGGTGTGCCCAACATCCGCATCGAGATCCCGACCATCGACGAGGCTACGATTGGTGGTCTTCTGTACTTCTTCGAGAAGGCTTGCGGTATCAGCGGCTACATCCTGGGTGTGAACCCCTTCGATCAGCCGGGCGTAGAGGCCTATAAGAAGAACATGTTTGCCCTTTTGGACAAGCCGGGTTACGAGGAGGAGTCGAAGAAGATCAAGGCAAGACTCTAATCTTCACCTAGCTATCTTACGAAAAAAGCCCCTATATTCGGGGCTTTTTTTGTGTGAAATAGAAACGAAAAAGGAGGACGCCACTAAGGCATCCTCCTTTTTACTTACTCGGCCGTTGCGAGGGGCGAAGCCTGCGTATAGGTGCGGGCAGCAAGCTCCTTATCGAGCTGATACATACCGTACTTATCACCCTCAACCGACTCCGTGGCGAAGATCATATCGCGAGCCGACTCCTCCTCCTCGATCTGCTCGTCGATAAACCATACGAGCATGTTCGACGAAGCAAAATCGCGATCCTCAGCGGCGATGGCGGCCAGGTTGTTGATCAGACCCGTTACCACCTTCTCGTGCTTGAGCGTATCCTGGAACATCTCCAGCACCGAACCCCACGAGGTCTGCACCTCATCGATCGGCTTGAGCTCCACCTTGCAATCGCGCGAATTGAGGTAATTCATCAGGATGCGGGCATGATCCTGCTCCTCCTGCCACTGGACAAAGAACCAGTTGGCTACGCCCTTATAACCCTTCGACTCGGCGTCCAACGACATCGAGAGATAGAGGTAAGCCGACCACAGCTCGGCATTGATCTGTGCGTTAATCGCATCGTGTAATTTCTGGCTTAACATAGTTGTATTGTTTTAGTGTTTGTGTTCTTGTTTGTGGGCTTTTTTTCTTTTCCCTACACAAATATACACACAAAAATCGAAATTGGTGCATATTTTCGATCATCTTATTTGATGTCAAGATAAGGAAAACCTATAATGCCCATAAAAATTTATTAATCATCGATATACACCAGTCGATAGCGAGCATCGAATTTTAACTCCGGGCCCTCCCTTAGCTCCACCTTATAGCCCTTTTTCAAGCGTTCGATCTGCTCGACCTCCATAGCCGGGAAACGCAACGCGACCTGTTCGCGAATCGGCTTCGGGATCAGCACCGGAGGAACAACACCTCCGTGGCAATCAATCTCATACCAGGTCCCGTTGCGATCGAATTCGATCGTTGAGCCATCAGCCAAATAGACCTTGTAGCTGCGCTCGAAGAGCGAACGCTCGGCAGCGGCATAGCTGACCTCTTGATGCGGGAAGTGGTTCACGAGCAGCTCCCGTGCCGCTTGGGGCAGCTTCTCCACAGTAATCATGCGGTAATTCTCGGCCTCGACGGGCCACGTAACGAGGGCAACGAGCAGGGTGATGACAGTTTTAAACATGGCAATTAGCATTAGCGGAGTTACTGTTGCAAAATCAAAGCCAAAAAAAGCCGACCCCTAAAAAGGGATCGGCTCTTATTGAATCTTGCAAAGACGATTACATCATACCGCCCATGCCGCCACCGGGCATCGGGGGCATAGCGGGCTGCTCCGACTTCTTCTCGGCCAGCACGCACTCCGTCGTGAGGAACATCGAGGCAATCGAAGCGGCATTCTCGAGTGCTACACGAGCTACCTTCGTCGGATCGATGATACCTGCAGCCATCATATCCTCGTACTTGTCGTCACGAGCATTGTAGCCGAACGTACCGTTACCCTCGCGTACCTTGTTCACCACTACCGAGCCCTCGCCACCGGCGTTGGCTACGATCTGACGCAGCGGCTCCTCGATGGCGCGCTTCACGATCTGGATACCCGTCGTCTGGTCGTCGTTGGCACCCTTCATGCCCTCGAGCGAAGCCGTAGCGCGGATGTAGGCTACACCACCACCCGGCACGATACCCTCCTCTACGGCGGCACGCGTTGCAGCAAGTGCATCGTCTACGCGATCCTTCTTCTCCTTCATCTCAACCTCCGTAGCAGCACCTACGTAGAGCACAGCCACACCGCCGGCCAGCTTGGCCAGACGCTCCTGCAACTTCTCGCGGTCGTAGTCCGAGGTCGACTTCTCGATCGAAGCACGAATCTGCTGTACGCGTGCAGCGATGGCCTCCTTGTTACCGGCACCGTCTACGATCGTCGTATTCTCCTTGTTCAGGGTCACCTTGTCGGCCGTACCCAGCATCTGGAGCGTTGCATCCTCGATCTTCATACCCTTGTCTGCCGAGATTACCGTAGCGCCGGTCAGCGTAGCGATATCCTCCAGCATCTCCTTGCGACGATCACCGAAGCCCGGAGCCTTGCAAGCGGCGATCTTCAGCGCACCGCGCAGCTTGTTCACCACGAGGGCCGACAGCGCGTCGCCATCTACATCCTCAGCGATGATCAGCAGCGGACGACCGCTCTGAGCCACCGGCTCCAGGACGCCCATCAGCTCCTTCATCGTCGAAACCTTCTTGTCCGTAATCAGGATGAAGGGCTTGTCGAGCTGAGCCTCCATCTTCTCCGTGTCGGTGATGAAGTAGGCCGAGATGTAACCGCGGTCAAACTGCATACCCTCTACAACCTCTACGTGGGTCTCCGTGCCCTTGGCCTCCTCGACGGTGATCACACCCTCCTTGTTGACCTTCTCCATCGCCTCGGCAATCAGACGGCCGATGTTCTGGTCGTTGTTGGCCGAGATGGTGGCTACCTGCTCAATCTTGGCGTAGTCCGAACCTACCTCCTGCGACTGCTCGCGCAGCGATGCTACAACCGAAGCTACGGCCTTATCGATACCGCGCTTCAGGTCCATCGGGTTCGCACCGGCGGTCACATTCTTCAGACCCACGCCGATGATGGCCTGAGCCAGCACCGTGGCGGTCGTCGTACCGTCACCGGCATCGTCGTTGGTCTTCGAGGCTACCTCCTTCACCATCTGAGCGCCCATATTTGCAAACGGGTCCTCCAGCTCTACCTCCTTGGCTACCGACACACCATCCTTCGTGATGTGGGGTGCACCAAATTTCTTGTCGATGATCACGTTGCGACCCTTGGGGCCGAGCGTCACCTTCACGGCGTTCGACAGGGCATCTACGCCCACCTTGAGAAGCTCACGAGCCTCTACATTGTATTTGATCTCTTTTGCCATACCTTTTTCTTTGTAGTTTGTTGTCGTCTGTACTCAAAAAACGAATAACGAGAGGGATTTCAAGGCTTGCGCAGTCCGAGAACCCGGAGCATACTCGGTGGCATGTGAGGATTCGAGGACAAGCGCAACGCGGGAATCACCTCGTTTGTCGATTTTTGTTTGTTTAGATAATTGCAAGGATATCGGCCTGACGCATGATCAGATACTCCACGCCATCGATCGTGAGCTCCTGGCCCGAGTACTTGCCATAGAGGACCGTATCGCCCTCCTTCACCTCCATCGTTACATCCTTCGTGCCGGGGCCTACAGCCACCACCTTACCTGCCAGGGGCTTCTCCTTGGCCGTGTCGGGAATGTAGAGACCACCTGCGGTCTTCTCTTCTGCGGGATTCGGGAGAATCAACACCCGATCCGATAACGGTTTTACATGCATAGTCGTTCTGTTTTTAGTTATTTTGTTTTGTTCGTTTCTGTTTCTTGCCTCACGGCTACGCAAAGATAACAACAAAGGTTGTACCAACCGCACTTTTCCTGCCATTTTGTCATGATTTTTGACAGAAAAAACGAAAAAGGTGGGACAGGCGAGAAAGGGCGCAAAAGGAGCGAAAGGCGCAAAGGGCGGGTAAGGCGTAAAGGGTTTTAAGTTTTGCGAAAAATAACTATCTTTGGAAAAACAATTTGTTTCATGGCTCAAGATACGATCATCCGCCACAAGGGCGACTATAAAACCTTGCTTTGTTACCAAAAGGCGGAGGCGGTCTATGATATCACCTACTTCTTTGTTGAGCATTTTTTGGAGCGCGGGGATCGTACTTGCGACCAAATGATTCAAGCCGCTCGTTCGGGTAAACAGAATATCGTGGAGGGATATGCTGCTTCGGCTACCTCGATCGAAACGGAGTTGCGTTTGATGAATGTTGCTAAGAGTAGCCTGCACGAATTGTTGATGGATTATGAGGATTATTTGCGCACGCGCAATCTTATACGATGGTCGAGCGATTCCGAACAACTCCGACGCGCTCAGCAACTCGGTCGAGAACATAATGATTCTGCCTTTTGGCGTGAGCTGATACAAACTCGGAGCGCAGAGACGATTGCTAATCTTGCGATTGTGCTGATCTATCAAACCGATAGTATGTTGTATAATTTTATACAGCGTGTTATGGAACGCTTCGTTCAAGAGGGAGGCTTCCGCGAACAACTCACTCGCCTCCGCTTGCAACATCGCAATAAATAAACCGAGAACCAAACACTGTTCTCGATTTGTTGTTTTCGCCCTTTCTCGCCCTTTCTCGCCCTTTCTCGCCCTTTCTCGCCTTTTTCGCCTTTTACACCTTAGCCTCCCTTAGTCTCCCTTAGTCTCCTTTAGTCCCCCTTTTTATCCCACAAAAAAAACAACCACCCCGAAGGATGGTTGTTTTTGAAAAAT
>JAFZFJ010000125.1 GCA_017555975.1 Alistipes sp.
CCCCTTCGGATCAAACGCCACACCGAGCAGATCGGGATGCTCGCGCTTCTGAATGTCGCGCAGGAACTTCACAAAGCCAAAGATGACCGAGGTGTTCATGCCCGCATGGTTACGCATCGGTCGCCCGTAGAAGGCGTAGTAGTATTTGAACATCAATGCATACGCATCGACCAGGAAGAGTTTTTTCATGGCGCTATTGGTTATCTTCGGCAAACCATTCGGCATAGGAGGTAGCCGTCTCGTGCAGACGCAGCGCATGGAGCTTCACCCCCTCCGGAAGACGCGTCGCAATGCGCACCGCAAAGTCCTCGAGCATATTTTCGCAGGTAGGCTGGTAATCGACCGTGATCAGGTTGTCAAACTGCTCGGAGAGGAGTCGGCGCAGCTGCTCATCGGCCGTCGTACGCAACACAAGGGCGTGGTCGAAGCGCGACACAACCTCCTCGTGGACGATTTTTTTCAACACCCCGAAATCGAGCACCATGCCCTGCTTCGGATCATCCGACGCGGAGGATGGCGTACCCTTCACCGTTACAAACAGACGGTATGAGTGGCCATGAATCTCACGGCACGGTCCATCGTAGCCCCCCAACGCATGGGCGGCCTCAAACGAAAACTCTTTGGTTAAACGAATGATTGCCATTGTTCTCTTTTTTTACTCTTTCAACACCTGCCAACGCGCTGCCCAGTCGGCCATAATCTCTTGGCGAACGGCTATTTGCGTATTAGCACCAGCGTGTTTGTTCCAACGATCCTCCTCTGCATAGCTGTCGGTCCACCAACAATCACCCACCACAAGGTCATCTTCGTTGGGGGCTACATCCCAACTGTTCTCCACCGTGATTTCACCCTCAAAAGCCTCGAAATCGGGCAGCGAAGAGGTCATCGTATAGGAGAGTACTCCCGTGTAGTAGGTCGAGTGGCGCAACAGATAGTTGCCGTCGCCCTTGTAGTAACCCGTCCACTTCTGCTTGCGAATATCGAGCGTGAGGCAGGCCGAATCCACCGCGATCTCGGGGCGGTTCGGACCCTTCAACTGCCACTCGATAATGCCACAAACCAGGGCGGTATCAGCTGCCGTAGTAGGACCATGGAATACGCGACGCGGTGTGCGCTTCGTCTTCACAAAACGACCGGCCCACGACTGCTCCTCGGGCTGCTCAGGGTTGCTGCCATGCATCAGATAGAGCAGCGTGGGGGTGTCGCCCATCTTGGGGTTACCCTTGTAGTAGGCGGCAAAGTCGCGACCCAGGTGGCCGGCATCGCAGATGTACTTCTCGAAGTAACCCTTATTCCACTCATCGGAGTTCTTCGAGTCGTAGATAAAACCGCGGTAGGTCGTATTGTTCTCGATCATCCAGAGGTTGGGGAAGTGCTCGACAATATACATGTAAGCATTCACACCCCACTTCTTGTTCGGACCGGCAATCCAATGCACACGCAACTTAGGAGCGATCTCCGGAGCATCGTGCAGCGCCTGTGCCACATCCTCCAAGCAACCCCACACCAAGATATGCAACGGGCGCTTATCCTCTTTGCGAGCGCACTTTACGATCCACTCCGAACCCTCGGTCGGCTCGCCATAGCCACATGCCGGAGCCGCACTCTTGCGTCCCTGCTTTACGATGACACGCACCTCATCGGGCTGCATCAAATCGGGGTAGTGAGCCAAAAGTGTAGGTAGATCCGCTTCATACACATCCACCATGCGCAGGATCTCCTCCTTGTTTCCATCACCAAACGAAGGCGAGGAGACAATACCTTCTATATCAAATAGATCGCTATACATCAACAGATGCGCCATCGACTGATTATCGTCGGGGTCTGTTCCGCCAATATCCGACGAGATCAGTATGCGATGCTTCTCTTGGTTTGTTGACCCACAAGCTGCCAAAAGCAGACAGAGCAACAAAATCAGGGGTGCTCTTTTCATGGTATTTTTCGTGTATGTTTAATGTTATTCCAACTCCACCTTGTAGGGCGAATACATCACCACACCCTGCTGCGAGAGCGCCTCTTGCACCGTGCGGTACTGCTTCATCATCACGCCCAGCTCCGAGGCCTCCCACGAAGCCTTCACGCGCGCCGAAAGGAGCGAGAGGTAAGCCGCCAGACCGGTCGGCTGCTCAATCTTCTCCACCACGCGGAAATTACCACCCAAGTCGGCCTTCTCCACGGCCAATGCAATAGCTGCCGTCAAGCCACCATAGCCGTCGATCAAACCGATCGGCAGGGCATCCAAACCCGACCAAACACGACCCTCGGCAACATCCAACACGCGCTGCAAGGGGAGGTTTCGACCCTCGGCCACATGCTCGGTAAAGGTGCTGTAGACGCGGTCTACACCTCGCATGATCGCCTTACGCTCGGCTGCCGTGAGGGTCGAAAGCTGACCCATGCCGGCCGAACGGTTGGTCTTCACAGCATCGACCGTTACACCCAACTTATTTTTCATCGCCTCAACCGGGTTGAGGAACATACCAAAGACTCCGATCGAACCCGTGAGAGTCGTCTTATCGGCCACGATCA